>JBICHT010000120.1:0-13085 GCA_043101125.1 Phycisphaerales bacterium JB050
CCCCGGCAGCACGCCAGCGCCCATCGCCAGCCCCACAAGCAGCCCGATCTTCGCAACGCGCTTCACGATCCCGTCTCCTGCCTCGCCCGCTTCGGCGATTCCCGAGGCGCATCGAACTCATCACCACGGAACATCGAGCCCAGATAACTTCGCTTCACCATCTCATCATTAATCAATTCACGCGGCGAGCCCTCGCGAAGCACCAGCCCCTCGTCAATGATCGAGGCCCGGTCGCACACCGAGAGCGTCTGCTGCACATTGTGATCGGTAATCAGCACCGCGATCCCCAGGTCCCGCAGGCGCCGAATCTCCGCCTGCAAATCCTCGACCGCGATCGGGTCCACCCCCGAGAACGGCTCATCCAGCAGGATCAACTTCGGATTCGTCACCAGCGCCCGCGCGATCTCCAGTTTGCGTCGCTCGCCACCCGAGCAGGTCCGGGCCGCGTCCCCGGCCTTCTTGGTCAGGTCGAACCGGGCCAGTAACTCGTGGCATTTTTTCTTGCGCTGCGCCCGGGTCATGCCCCCCTGGGTCTCCAGGATGGCCATCAGGTTCTTCTCGCAACTCAGCCCGCCGAAGATCGAGGGCTCCTGCGACAGGTACCCCATCCCCGCCCGAGCACGCCGATACATCGGCATCTTGGAGATATCCCGCCCCCGGAATAGAACCTTGCCCGAGTCCGGCTCGATCATCCCCATGATCATGCGGAAACTGGTGGTCTTGCCCGCCCCGTTCCGCCCCAGCAGCCCGACGATCTCGGCCTCCTCAATGGACAGATCGACACCCTTCACGACCGTCCGGTCGCCAAAGGTCTTGCGCAGGTCTTTGGCCTCAAGCAGGGGCATGGGGGCAGTGTACGCGAACTCAGCCGTTTCCGGCCCATCAACCGCGTTTCGCTCACACCCTCACCTGATCAACCGAATACACATCGGATACCGGTAAAACTCACCCCGGTTCGCCGCCATCGCCGCACTGATGCAGCCGACGAGGCGCAGGACGAACAGGAACACCGCACCGAGGGGACCGAAGATGACCAGCAGTGGTGCACCGATACCCAGCGTCATGATCGCGAACAGAACCGCCGCCACGACGCCGAAGACCACATAAAGCAGAAGTGAAATCTGAAAGTTCACCGCCTCCTTACCGTGATCGTCGAGAAACTCAGAATCGTCGCGTCTGGACAGCCACATCACCACGGTCGCGATGACACCCAGGAAGGTGAAATCAGCCAAACTCAGCAGCCCCGCAAGATGATTGAACATCGCGAACTGACGCTCAGACCGATCCGCCGACTCATCCCGCAGCCGACCCCGCCCGGTGTGTCCGTGCCACCGGTACTCGCGCTCCTCGGAGCGGTAGGTTCGTTCGGAGTCCTGTGCCATCGTCGCCATCCGTTCCTCCCGGGGCATCCTGTGCTCGGTGCGATCCCCCGGCTCCTGATTGGGAAGTGCCCGATCCGGGTTTCACCATACTCAACCCGCAAGCCGCGGCGTACAGTTCCCATTCATGACCCCGCCGCCCCCCCCAATCAAGCCCACCATCGCCGTCTCCATGGGTGATCCCGGCGGCATCGGCCCCGAGGTCCTCGTGAAGGCCCTCGCCGACCCCGATCTCCGCCGATCCGCCCGTTTCTTCATCCACGGCCTCTCCGAGCCCATGCTCGCCGCCGCGGAATCCGCAAATATTCCCCCGTTCTGGTGGAGAGTGCGGGCCGGCTCCGCCGTGCTCGACACCGCCGCCTCCCACGAAGTCGTCCTCATCGACCACGCCGAGATGGCCTCCGACCTGCACTGGTCGGATTCGGGCGACCGAAAACCCACCAAGGCCTCGGGAGCCCTCTCCTTCCGATTCGTCGACGACGCCATCGCCGCGGCCAAGGGCGAGATCCCCGCCCACCCCACCGCCGACGCCGTCGTCACCGCCCCCATCAGCAAGCACGCCTGGGCCCTCGCCGGACACTCCCGCTGGCCCGGTCACACCGAACTGCTCGCCGAACGCTTCGGCGCGACCCGCAGCCGCATGGCCTTCGTCGCGCCCAACCTGCGGGTCATCCTCGTCACCGCCCACATCCCGCTCATGCGCATCGCCAGCGACCTCACCATCGGGCGCGTCCACGACACCATCGACCTCGGCGCCGACCTCTGCCGAGCGATGGGCATCGAGCGCCCGCGCATCGCCGTCGCCGGTCTGAACCCGCACGCCGGCGAAGAGGGCCTGCTCGGCGACGAAGAGAAGCGCATCATCGCGCCCGCCCTTGCCCACGCCCAGCGCAACGGCATCGTGGTTGAGGGCCCGTTCCCCGGCGACACGATCTTCAACGCCGCCATCAAGGGACGCTACGACCTCGTCGTCGCCATGTACCACGACCAGGGCCTGATCCCCGTCAAACTGCTCGCCTTCGATTCCGCCGTGAACATCACCACCGGCCTGCCGGTCTGGCGCACCAGCCCGGACCACGGCACCGCCTACGATATCGCCGGCAAAAAAGCCGCCGACTGCGGCTCGATGAAGGAATCGCTGAAACTCGCGGTGCGTCTCGCGTCGGCGAGCATGGGGTGCTGAGCCTGCGGATCGACTCAGTCGAGCACAATGAAGTGCTGCGCCAGCGACGCCGTCTCAGGCATCCGGGAAAACTCCGCCATGAGCGCCAGTTCATCCGTCATGTCCTGCACCGCGCTGTTGTAGTTCACCCAGTGCATCGTCAGCCCGAGCATCATCAGGCAGCAGATCCACGCCCCGATTTCCGCCTGGCGCGTACGCCGGCAGAAGTAGATCGCACCGCAGCAGATCAACAGTGTCAGCAACTTGTACATCACCAGTTGCTGGGCCGAACCGATCTCGATCATCTTCCGAGCGATCGGGTTTGCTTCCACCATGCCCGAACCGCGCATGTAGATGAGCGTATACGCAAGGTCGGCGAGCCCCATCAGCACCACCGCCAGAAGCACAAGATTGATCCGACGAACACGAGACCGCAGCACCGGGCAATCGAATTTCCCGGCAAGAAACCCGGAAAGACCCTTGGTGTCCAGACCGTCGATCAGCGATGATGAGGTTGTCGTGCTCATGCTCAACCCTCTCGACCCGCAGAGCCCGATTCCGGGCGTGGCGGGCATCACACCGGGTATCGACCGATTCCAGGACCGGAATCAGCAGCCTGCCCTCGATCGCCGACATACAACAGAGACGGAGACTCTCTTTATGCACCCGACGCGCGACGGCACAGGCCACCTGATCTATACGAAACAAACCCCCCTTTTGTTCCGTGCATGCCGCGGGCCGTTCTATCGGGCCTTGGTCGTCGCGATCGCCCTGTGTCTCGGCTTCGCAGCCCCCCAGCCCGCTTTTGGCCAGATCGACACGCCCATTTATGTGGACGATTCACCCGCCGCCGAAACCGCCATCTCCCGCGCGCTCGAACTCGCCTCGGTCGGCAATGTCACCGAGGCCATCGATGTGCTGCAACGCACCATGAACGAGTTCGGCGGATCGGTCACCCAGGCCGTCGGCCCGCCCGATCGCTTCATCAGCATCCGCCAGCGCATCCACACCATCCTCCTCGACAAGCCCGAACTGCTCGAACGCTACCGCACGCTCCAGCGCGCCCAGGCCGAAGCGCTGCTCCGCTCCGGACACCTCGAGCGCGTCGAGCGTGACTACCTGCTCACACCGCCCGGCTGCGACGCCGCGCTTCGCCTCGCTCAGCAACAGATCGAAGATGCGCGATTCCAGGCCGCGGCGATCACCCTGCTCCAACTCGATCGCCACCCCGATCGCACAGGGGACCGAGCCGACGCGGCCATCAAACTGCTCACGCTCACGCGCTCCTACTTCGGCCAGGCATCCTCCGATGCCGCCCTGCGCCACGCCACCGATGCCACCCTGACCCGTTGGGCTTCGGCCCTCGGTATCGAGGCGCCCAAGCCGACACCCAGACCCGCGCCGCCTTCGCCCATCGTCCACAACGCCTTCGAACCCTCGCCAACGATCGAACTCGACGGCATGCTCTCCCGACCACTCGCCAGCGACCAACTCGGCGAGCCGCTCGACCTGCTCGACAGCCTCTCCAACCGGAACGCCGCACGACGCCTCCCACCCAGCGCGATGGTCCTCCACGCCCTGCCAACCGTCTACCGCGACTCGGTCATCATCAACGACTCGGTCACCATCTCGTCCTGGAACCGCTTCACCCTCAAACTCAACTGGCGCACCCGCGTGGAAACGCCTCTGCTCGCGGAGTCCATGGGCACCTCCTACGGCGTGGATGACCTCTCCACCGTCCAGGTCGCCGACGGCGTCGTCGTCGCGGTAACCGGCCTCTCCGTCAGCGGTCGCAGCGCCCCCGAGCGCTACATCATCGCCCTCGATGCCGAGACCGGCAGACAACTCTGGGGCACCACCCTCGCCGAACTCGAACTGCCCGGTCAGGAAGGCGCGGTGATCCGCGGACGCCCGACCATCGACCAGGGCGTGATCGTCCTCAACGCCGTGCGCCATTCCCGCCAGCAGCGCGTCATCTCCACCACCGCCCTCGGCCTCGACCTGCGCACCGGCGAACTGCTGTGGTCCCGTCCCATCGCGTCCATCGGTGTCCAGCCCTACGGCTGGAATGTCCCCGCCGTCGATGCCGGCGTCGCTGGCAACGGCCTGGTCTTCCGCACCGACACCATCGGCGTCACCGTCGCGATCGAAGCTGCCACCGGACGCACACGCTGGATCCAACGCCACCAGACCGAAGGCATGTACACCGGCCTCGCCTCGCAGCCGTGGATGAACAACCGGCCCGTGCTCCACGCGGGCCTCCTGTTCTCTCTGACCCCGGGCCACGACCGCATCCACGCCTACGACCCCCTGACGGGCGAACTCATCCAGTCCCTCACGACAAGCCCGTGGGGGGCGCCCAGGTACCTGCTCTCCTGCGGCGACTATCTCGTCGGCGTTTCCGAAAACGAGATCACCGCTAAATACTTCGATGCCAGCGCGTTCCACTCGGCCAGCAATTCCAGCCGCCCTCCCGTCTCCCCAACCGCACGCTCCATCTACAACGCCAACCCACGCGGCATCCGCGGACGCGTCATCGCCACCAACGGACGATTGGTCATCCCCACCGACAGCGGCGTGGACATCCTCGAGGTCGGCCCCACCCTCGCCAATGTGCTCGGTGAAGACGGTGCGCCCGAGGTCGAGCCGGTCCAACTCCGGCTTGAGTACCCCGGCCAGATCGCCGCCGTCGAGGGCCAACTCGTCGTCGCCGACGACCGCATGGTGCACACCTATTCCCTCTGGTCCGTCGCCGAGCAGTACCTCACGCAGGCCATGCAGATCGATCCGAGCGACCCCGACCCCGCGATCACCTTCGCCGAATTGTCCTATCAGGCCGATCAGGGCGAGGCGATCCTGCCCGCCGTGGACCACGCGCTCCGAGCGCTCGCCTCCGACCCGCTCTCGGAAACCAACGACGAGGCCCGCACACGCCTGTTCCGCGTCATCCTCGAGATGATCGCCCCCGAGCAGTCCGACAACCCCGTGCTCACCCACCTCTCCGAGCAGACCCGGGGCGAACTGATCAACCGCCTCTCCCTCACCGCCTCCCTCCCAACCGAGCGCGTGGCGTACATGATGGCGGCCGGCGACTACTACGAAACCTCCGGCCAGATCAACGAGGCCGTGAACATGTACCAGCGAGCGCTCGAATCGCAGGAACTCGCGCGAGCCACCGTGTCGATCGACGGCACCGGCTTGCCCGCCGGCATCGAGGCAACACGCCGCATCCGGCGACTGGTCGCTTCGGTCGGACGCGAGGTGTATTCCCTCTACGACGCCGAGGCCGAACGAGCCGTCGCCGAACTGCCCGAATCGCCCAGCCCCGGCGACTACGAAGCCATCGCCCGGCGCTACCCGCTCGCCGAGCGCACGCCCGAGTTGTGGACCCTCGCCGCCGAGGCCTACCTGGCTTCGGAGCGCGTGCCCCTGGCGGTCTTTGCGCTCGAGGAAGCCGCGACCGCCGCCGAGATCATCTGGCCCGCCGATGACCCCCGCGTCTCCGAGGTCTACTCGCGTGTGATCGCCATGATGCTCGACCAGCGCCGGGTCAACACCGCGATCGACCGCCTTCGCCGCGCCGAACTGCAGGGCATCCCCGTCTCGCTCATGATCGACGGCACCGAATACGACCGCGCTGCCCTGCGCGAACTCGCCATCGCCATCGCCCAGCAGCGTCAGCGCCGCCCGATCGTCGGGGAAACGCTCTCGCAAGGCTCCACCCTCGAAGGCTGGGTCGTCGCGCGCCTCGAGTCGCCGGGCCCGGAGATCCGCACCGATCGCATCGTGATGCGGCGCACCGACTCGCGCATCGGCGTCTTCGCCCCTTCCGAGGACGGCACCTCGATCGTCCAACTCTGGGGCGATGTGCGCGACGAACTCCCGCTGCGCATCGAGAATGACCGCCTGATCCTCGCGACCATCGTGGACCGCGCCGAGAATGTCGATCATGTCATCCGCTGTCGCGACCTCGACACCGGCGAGATCCTCTGGGATTCCCAGCCGTTCCGCGCCCAGTTCAATCTCGAGCCGCTCACCCAACCCGAGACCTCGCGTGTCCCCAGCGTGCAGACGCCGCTCCGCTCGCGCGTCCGCCTGAACGAGATCACCTACAACTTCGATGCTGGCACCATCTCCCTGTTCGAACGCAGCGGACGCGCCATCGCCATCGACCTCTCCGACGGACGCACCCTCTGGACCCGCACCGACCTGATGGATGTCGTCCACGATGTCGATGCCGCGGCGGGTCTCATCGTCGTCGCCGGTTCCAACCTCGGTCCCGAGCAGTGGTTCGATGTGAACCACCGCCCCGAAGACCGGCAAGCGGTGGTGCAGGTGCTCGAGGCGCGAACCGGGCGCACGCTGCACGCCCGCGATGAGCCCGTCGCCATCCGCTGGGTCCGCGTCACACCCGACGCCGAGGCGATCCTCGGCGTCGAGAATGGCATCGTGTCGATCGATGCGCATCGCGGCATGGTCCGCTGGCGCAACGACGCGGACTTCCTCTCCTCCAGCCGCATCGGTCTGCCGCTTCTGGGCAAGTTCATCGTCCGCGGCGCGGAGAACAACCTCTGGATGATCGACCCCGACTCCGGAACCGTCGCGCACGAGCCGCTCGTTGTCCGCGGGCGCCTCGATCGGGGATTCGGGCGCGTCGAGGTGACCGACCTCGCCCGATACTTCGCCGTCTCCACCGAACGCGGCGTCGTGGTGCTCAATGCCGACGGCGAGACCGTCGGCGCCGATACCGCGGCCGAGGAGATGATGGTGCTGCCCGCGGCGTTCGGGGACAGCCACTTCGTCCATATCTCGCGCGACGGTGTCCCCGTCGATGAGGACTACTACCGCTACCGCCTCACGCTGTTCGCCCTCCCCGACGGGCGGGCGGTCGCCGAGTCGGGCGTTGATCTGCAGGGCGACCCGTCCTCGGTCGCGCTGCTCGATGATCTGGTGATCGTCTCGGCGTATCGCAACAGCGTGATCCTCAGCGCGCCCGCGCCGGACAACCCCGACCGCAAGCCCCGCATCGACCCGAAGAGCATCCGGCCGATCGTCCCCAGCGATGTCGTGCCCGAGCCCGATGAAGCCGAATCCGACGAGGCCGAACCGGGGATCGACGATCAGGTTGAGCCTGCGCGTCAGTGGTGATCGCTACGATAGGGCGATGATCCCTCTCTCGATCCCCGTTCGCTCGGTCCTGCTCGCCATCGCCGTGCTGTCGCTCGGCGCGTGTAAACAGGAGGTGTCTCCGCCCGCCCCGGCCCACGCGGCGCTGACCATCGAGGATCACGCCACGCGCCCGGCGCCGGACGACGCGGAGCGTGTCGTGCTGCCGGTCGAGCTCGATTCGGGCCAGACCGTCGAAGTGGTGTACGCCGTGCTTCGCGGCGCGCCCGACGGGGACGCCCCGATGGCGGGCCCGGAAGACGCGATTACCATCCGCTTCGCCGCGGGGCTGGATCGCGGCCCCGCCGGCATCGAGATCTACGACTCGACCGACCTGCGCCAGCGCGACTTCTCGTTCTCGCTGGGCGACTCCGGCGTGATCCGGGGCCTGCGCGAGGCCATCCCGGGCATGCGGGTCGGCGAACTCCGGCGGATCGAGATCCCGTGGCGCCTGGCGTACGGCGAGAACGGACGCGGCGAGATCCCGCCCTCGACCGACCTGGTCTTCGTGGTGGAACTGGTGTCGATCGACTGAATCGGGGCGCACGAGCGAGCCCGCACCCAGGCACGCCATGCCCCTAGCTCGCCCCCTCTGCACTCGCCCGCTCCTGATTCAGGCGGAGCAGGTTGGCGAGGATGTGCTGTTCCACCTCTTCGCGCTTCGCGGCCTCGGCTTCGTCGGTGGTCGGTTGGCCCGCACCGGTGGCTTTGAATACTTCGGCCCAGTCGGGGTCCCAGTCGCCCTCGGGGTCCACGCTGGCGTAGGCCGCGATGACGGCGCGATCGAGTGTTTCGTGGGCCATGGCGAGCCATGCGGGGGCTTCATGAATTAGATGGGGGCGCCCCGTTATGGTCATTTAGTTGAATTGAGAAATTGGCGAATAATTGTCGCAATATTTTCAATGCCTTTCTCGTCTCGGATTTCGCATTCCCAAATGACAAGAATATCCCATCCAAGATTTTGAAGGTCTCGCTGCGTACGGCAATCCCTTTGTCGGTTGGCGTGAAATTTATCAAGCCAGAATTCTCGGCGAGACACTGGCGTTGTCGCGAAGCGGCATCCGGGATGCCTGTGCCAAAAGCATCCATGTACAAAAATCACTTTGCTCAATCTCGGAAACACAAGATCAGGAGTTCCGGGGAGATCTCTGCGATGCAGGCGAAAACGGAAGCCCATGCGGTGTACTAGTGAGCGTATTGCCAACTCCGGCTTGGTGTCTGAAGATTTGATCGCAGACATGCAACGTCGTCGCTGCTCTTTAGTTAGCACATCTGTGGTCATGGCTGTTGCTGTTTGACATAATCAATGAAATTTCGAACACTCCACAGCCAGTCTTGCTGTTTGCGAGAAAAGGTAGGGTGAATGGCTATTGGGAGCACGAGCTGGACCAATCTGGATTCCATTTCGGTGGTTTGGTTTTCAGAAATACCTGGTTCCAGTGTAATTAGGTGTTTAATCTTTACGCGGTCAGCCTCTCCGAGGATCTGTCGCCAGCGATCTTTGCAGGTCGCCTTTGCTCCAAGAACTGTGAGTTGGTGATCCTTGAAATCGGAGGATTGATATTCGTTTCTCCCGGGGAACAGGAAGTCGGGCTTGGATCTGCCTTCTGTTCTCGCTCCACGATCAAATCGTAATTTGCATTGCTTAAAGATGAACTCGAGATGGTTCTCAAGCGCGTATCCGGCGCGCGATTTTCTTCTATTCTGCACACTTAGCGAGAAGGAAACGAAGTCGTCAACATCAACGGAGCCATCTGCTCGAACGAATCCATCGCGCAGGCGCTGTTCAACGAGGATTCGCTCAAATGCCCTGAAGTATCGCTCTTCTGTCTCAAGCCATTCCATTATCGCGCAGTCAGGATCAGTGATCGGGTCAATGCTTTTCGACTGCGATCGAGCAAATTCTGAGAAGACGCGAGTGCTCGGTAATGTTGATCCAAACTGTGTTTTTAATTGATCAATAATTTTGTCACTTGAGTCGGGGGCATCTTCTATCCCGATTGATTCAAGTACCCATCTGCTGACAAAATTCACATCCCGATCGAATTGCTCAGAAGTCCGTGCAATACTGGATTTCTCGGGGTCATCCAGCCCGAACAGCCATAGTAATTGGCTGCCAACGGTGGACCCGGCGGGGGTTGATATGATCAAAAGAGTGTTGTTTGGCCTGAGTCCGACAATGACCAAGTCGTTTGCGGCGTAGTTTTGTGTGACGTCGTTGCTCGGAAAATATAAGCGGTACTCGCTTCGAGAAGGGTGGTTTTCGCGAGCGTCATACCAAGTACTGGACCCGTCAGACTGGGTAGGCGGATCGTCATCATCAAGATGCAGAAAGATTGTGTGAAAAGTTACTCGATCCTCTCCGAGGATCTTCTTGAATGATTCAATGCCATTGAATTCATGCTGATTGGAAGTGGTCGGGTCAGCTTCAACTGGCTTTAGCCTTTTTGCCGCGACGCCCGTGAAGTGTTCCTTCAGTCGCATAATTGCGATTCCTAGTAGAAGGCGATGATCAAGCGATAGCAGATCGTACTATGCTTTTGCTCGGATTCTTGTGGATGTGTCGAGCGAAGACATCGGAAATTTTCTCGGCAACGGCATTCGCTACATGAGGAACGACAGCGTTGCCGAACTGTTTATAAGCTTGTGTGTCGGAGACGACAATCTCAAAATCGTCAGGAAAACCCATCAGCCTGCGAGCTTCTTGCGGAGAAAGTCTTCTAGGGTTACGCCTTTTCCCTTGTGGAATCAAGATCTCTGAGCCGTCTTTGTAATACCTGGCGCTGAGTGTACGGCTAACCCCGTCCAAATTTGTCATGCCAAATCCGAATCCGTTGCCAGCAGCCTTGTGTTTCGCGGCATAGTCCTGTAAGTATTTCCACAGGTGATCCGTCAGAGTATATTTTTCAGGTGTCTTCGGGTCGAGAATGTCCCTGAATTTCGGGCGTGGCTTGTCTGGGGGCTCGGGGAATTCAAATCCCGGGTTATCGCCAAACAATGATCTGTCAAATCCAACAATGAAAATTCTCTCGCGGTGTTGTGGAACCCAGTGTGCAGCGTCAATCACTCGGTCGTAAATCACATAATTTAGTTCCTTTAGTGTTGTGCAAACAACTTTCCAAGTCTTGCCTTTGTCGTGCGACCGGAGATTCTTGACATTCTCGAGAAGGATCGCTGGAGGTCGTTTCTTTTCAATTACTTTGGCGAGGTGAAAAAAGAGCGTGCCTTGTGTCGCATCTTTGAAACCATGTTCCTTTCCCAGGCTATTCTTCTTTGACACCCCGGCAATAGAGAACGGTTGGCAAGGGAAACCTGCGGCGAGTAGGTCGTGATCTGGAATCGATGCGGGGTCGATAGATCGAATATCGCCTTCCGGGAGATCGCCATACCAAGCCTGATATGTCTTCTGTGCAAACTTGTCCCATTCACAGCTGAAAACGCACCTTCCGCCACTGCGTTCAATACCCAATCGAAGGCCGCCGATTCCTGCGAACAAGTCGATGAAGGTAAAAGGGATCCCCGTGGCGGGGTGGCGGGACACTGGCTTGGTCGAGGAGAGCAGCGGCAACTGGTCTTGCCCTCCCTCGAAGGCCTGTTTCAATACCGATAGAACAAAGTCCTTCTGTGACGAGCGCATTCCGTGGCTCCTCTCGTCGATCCAGCCTTTCAGGTCTTCGGGGATATCGCGTAGAAGCAACTGTGGCATTGAAGTCCTCTGGGAATAATTGATATCAGGGATATCGCATTTTACCGCGTGTGCCCGTACGGAGTGCGAACAATTATCGGAATCTGACCTGTATTTTCGAGAACGGCGATATACCGAAATGCTTCCGAGTCTTCGCGGAGCCGGCGAGTTCGGTGCGGGGCTCGAAGCCATAGGACGAGTCAGTTTTCGCGCTGGTCGGTGGGGCGTGGGACGCCGAGGAGGTCGCAGAGGTCGTTGAAATGGCTCTGGGCCGCGGCGCGCTCGGTGAGGGGGCGGCCTTTCCAGCGGTCGACGAAGGTGCGGACGGGATCGGCGGCGTCGGGGCTCATGGGGTGCGAGTATCCTCGGTTCGGGCGGGTCCGGCAACGGTGGGGGGAGAATCAGCGCCCGCGTTTGCGTTTGCGGGAGCGGCGCGGGTGTTTGGGTTTGATGAACTTCTTGGGCGGTGTGGGCTTGGGTGGCGTGGTGAGCGTCCGCTCGGTGATCGGGCGGAGTTTGTGTGAAGGTGTCAGCGTAGTTCCGTTGTTGGGATGGTTGGAAGGTTCGGGGCACCCCCTCATCCGACCGCTGGCGCGGCCACCTTCTCCCGCGAGGGGAGAAGGAGGGAGAGGTTCGACTGGTGAGCCGTTGTCGGCATGGCCTGCGCCTTCGGTTTTGTTTTCGGCGTGGGCCATGGCGCCCAACGATGGTGGACTTTGATGGTCGGAAGGCTCGGGGCGCCCCCTCATCCGGTCGCTGGCGCGGCCACCTTCTGCCTCGAGGGGAGAAGGAGGGGTGGGCACTTCATTCTCTGGTGCTTGCTGCCCATCGCTTGCGCGATTGGGCTCTAATCCCTTCTGCTGGCGGTTGGTTTTGGCCAATCGTTTTTCGCGTTCGGCGGTGCGGCAGTGGATGAGGACCTGATTGGCCGCGAGGCGCTGGCGGTTGCGCTTGGTGGCTTCGAAGCGATCCTGCTTTTCGTTACCCGTCGGTTCGGGGTCGTCCATCAACCGTTCAAGGGTTTCGAGGGCCTTGGTTTGCACGCGGATCATGGTGAGTTCGAGGCGCAGGCGCTCGAGTTCGATCTGGGTGCGGACGGCGAGGAGTTCGGAAGTTTCGATGGTGTTGATGTCGGTGTCGGGTGTGGTGTGCATGGCGGCCTCCTTGGGTTAGGTGGGCCGCGAGGAAAAGTGTGCAGCCCTCACCCTCAGCGCCGCCGAAGCCACGCTGCGCGCGCAAATGCGGAGATGCGCGCACACCGATGCGAAAATCCGTAGGAAATATGGGCGAAAAATTTTTTGAAATTGTCACATGCGCGCAATTTTGCCGAGGACTTTTTGCGCGCGCAAACGCGGGCTTAAGCGTTTTACTTTTCTGGTTTTGGGTGGCGGAATTGAGTGTGGCCTGGCTGGTGATTGAGCCGGTCAGACGCGGAAGATCGCGCCGAGTTTCTTGCCGAGCATGACGCTTGCGCCTACGAGGGTCACGGTGAGCAGGGCCATGCTCCAGACGCCCATCGCGCTGGCGATGCCGTGCCCGTCGCCGAGGCGTTCGCTGAAGGCGTAGATGGCTTTGGTGATCGGGTAGTCGCCTTCTTGCTGGGCGAGGATGAGCGAGTCGGAGACTTCGAGCATGGCGAAGCTGAAGGCGAGCAGGCCGCCGGCGATGAGGTTGGCGGCGATGAGGGGGACGA
>JBICHT010000121.1:0-14536 GCA_043101125.1 Phycisphaerales bacterium JB050
ACGACGCTACGAACTCACCGATGAGCAGTGGGAGCTCATCGAACCACTCATGCCGAAGCAGAAGCCCGGCGGACGCTGGAACGATCACCGCACCACACTCGACGGCATGATGTGGATCCTCAAGAGCGGCTCGCCCTGGCGTGACATGCCCGAGCGCTACGGCTCGTGGAAGAGCGTCTACAGCCGCTTCCGGCGATGGTCCGACGACGGCACGATCGAGAAGATCTTGGGTCGCCTGCGGCTCAAACTCGACAAGGACGGGTACATCGACTGGGATGTGTGGTGCGTGGACGGCAGCAATGTCCGGGCGCACCTCGCCGCGGCGGGTGCTTCCGAATCCTCGAAAAAAACCGGCCAGACGAGCCTTCCGACCATGTTCTGGGTCGTTCACGCGGGGGTTGGGGGACCAAGTTCCACCTCTTGACCTGCGGCAACGGCGTGCCCCTGGCCGCGACGCTCACGGGCGGCCAGGCCCACGAATCGAAGCAGTTCGAGGCGCTGGTCCACGCGGTGCGTCCCAAGCGACGCCGTCCGATCTGGATCCTGGGCGACAAGGGCTACAGCTACCCTCGTGTGCGGAAGTGGTGCGAGCATCGGGAGATCTGGGATGTGATCCCGCAGCGGAGCGACCAGCGTCGGCGAGAGGGGCGACGCGTGTTCAGCGAGGCGATCTACAAGGGCCGGAATGTGGTGGAGCGGTGCGTGGGCTGGCTGAAGCAGAACCGGCGTCTGAGCACTCGGTACGAGAAGCTGGCGGTGCACTACCTGTCGATGATCAAGCTGGCGTTCATCGATAGGTATCTTCGGCTCATTGAGCCGTCAGACACGGCCTAGTACTAAAAAGTAGGGTACAAACCCGGAACCGGTCTACAATCGGCTCGTGACCACCTCCACGAACCGAACCCAGAGCGCGCTGCCGGTCTCAGACCGGGTTGGCCAACTGACCGATCTCGTTCGGCGTATCAGCGCGATGGACGACCCTGCTGATGTTCAGAGGGAATTTTCCCAGACGATGGCAGATTTTTCGCCGTGGCAGGGATACATCAGTGTATCCCGACGAGGGCTTGAGCCGGGGAGATACAAGATCACAAGCCTGATCCTGAGTGACGAGGAGCGGACGCGGGAGCGCGTTAACCCTTGGGAACACTGGGATCAGATTTCCGAACACTCGGGTGGGTGGATCGGTGAGATGATCCGTGAAGATCGGTCGCATTTGATCAACGATCTTTGTGTCGTGGATGATCCAGTCCTCGGCGATCGGCTCAAGGGGTTTCGATCGGCGGTTGTGGTTCCGCTTTTTGACAACGGCGAATCACTCAATTGGGCGATCGGCCTGCACCACGAGCCGAACGCGTTTACGCCGGATCAGGTTGAAGAATTCATCATGCGGGGGAATCTGATAGGGCGCGTGACACGAAACCTGGTCATCCGGCAAGAACTCGACCGGCTCAACCTGCAGTTCGCTCAGCAACTCCAGGAGATCGCCGCGATCCAGCGTTCACTGCTTCCCGAAGTGACCCCGACGGTCGATGGGCTGGAGATCGCCACGAGTTACCTGACCAGCCAGCATGCCGGTGGCGACTACTTCGATTTCTTCGAGATGGAGGACCGCAGGTTCGGGGTGATCATTGCCGATGTCGCCGGCCACGGTGCGGGGGCGGCCACCGTGGTCGCGATCCTGCAGGCACTGCTGCACTCTGCCTACGCGGGGGATCAGGATCCCGCGGCGACTCTGAATCGGGTCAGCCGCGAATTGGTTCGCAAGAAGATCGAGAACAGCTTTGTGACGGCATTCTTCGCGGTGTTTGACCCCGATCGACGGCGGATCATCTATTCGAATGCGGGTCACAATCGGCCGCTGATCCGTCGCGCAGACGGGCGTGTGGAAGAGGTGCTCGGTGCCGCCTCGATTCCGTTGGGGATCACGACGGAACTGGAGTACGAAACCGCAACCTGCGATCTTGGTCCCGGCGACACGCTTATCCTCTATACCGACGGGATCGTTGAGGCCTTCGCCCCGAGGGATGAAAATGGCAACAGAGAGATGTTCGGCAAGCACCGCCTCATCGACACTCTGCGCACCTGTACAGGCGAGCCGGACTGCGTCATCGGGCATATCCACCAAGGGCTGTATGAGCACACCGGGGTGCGTACACGGGACGACGATCAGACGGTCGTGGTGATCCGGGTCGGTGAACTTTGAGATGAACACTGATCGAACTGGGCAAGAATGGTTCGATGAGGAGCCGGTCCGCTTCGAGTGCACGCTCTGTGGGGCATGCTGCACCGGGCCAAGCGGGTTCGTGCTCTTCTCGCGCGCGGAAGGCGAACGGATCGCTCAACGGCTAGGGATCACCTACGAGGATTTCTATGAGCGGTATACCCACGACACTCCTGCAGGGCGGTCGTTCCGGGAAACACCGTTCGTCGAGCCAGACGGAACCGTCAAACACGACTGCGTGTTCCTCGATCGCGAAACCGAGCCGGGCAAACTGGTGTGTTCGCTCTACGAAGATCGACCGACGCAGTGTCGCACATTCCCGTTCTGGCCAGAGCACATGGGGTCGCGCCGGACCTGGCGGATGCTGGGCAAGTCCTGCGAGGGCATCGGCCGGGGGGCGTTCGTGCCCGCGAGCGAGATCCGCATCCAGCGAGCCAAGCAGGAGAGCAGTCGCCAGGGGCACGGCCGCCTCGAACCTGATTCGCACCAATGAAGACCGGCTTACTTCTTGAGCAGGCGTTCCAGGAAGTGGATGTCCATCCCGCCCTTCTTGAAGCTGGCGTTGTCCATGAGTTGCAGGTGCAGTCCGATCGTGGTGTGGATGGGCTCGATGCGCATCTCGGAAAGCGCTCGCTTGGTTCGCCGGATGCACGCCTCGCGCGTCGGCGCGTGGACGATCAGCTTGGCAATCATGGAATCGTAGGTGGGCGGGACGCGATAGCCGGGGACCACATGGGTGTCCATGCGCACGCCCAAGCCGCCGGGTGCCGCGAACTGCTCGATCGTGCCGGGGGACGGGGCGAAGTTGCGGTCCGGGTTTTCCGCGTTGATGCGGCACTCGATCGCGTGTCCGTTGATCGCGATGTCTTTCTGCTTGAACGGCAAGGGCTCCCCACCGGCGACTCGGATACCGGTTGCGACGATGTCCACACCGGTGATCATCTCGGTCACGGGGTGCTCGACCTGCACGCGAGTGTTGACCTCGAGGAGGTAGAAGTTCTGCTTCTCGTCCATGAGGAACTCAACGGTCGCGGCACCGGCGTACCCGGCGTTCTTGATGAGGCGTGCGGCGGACTTGCAGACCTCGTCGCGCTTCTTCGGGTCGATGCCGGGTCCGGGGGCTTCCTCAATGAGTTTCTGGTGGCGGCGCTGCGTGGAACAGTCTCTTTCGTAGAGATGGACCGCGTTGCCGTGCGTATCGCCGATGACCTGCACCTCGACATGGCGGGCGTGCTCGAGGAATTTCTCGACATACACGGCACCGTTGCCGAATGCCGCGGATGCCTCCTGCGTGGCTTGCTTGATCGCGGGTGCCAGTTCGGCTTCGGTGCGAACGACCCGCATTCCCCGTCCACCACCGCCGGCCGCGGCCTTGACGATCAGGGGGAAGCCGATCTTTTTGCCGACCTCGATGGCTTCTTCCGGGTCCTCGATCGCACCGTCGGAGCCGGGGAAGACCGGGACCTTGGCCTTGCGGGCCATCTGCTTGCAACTGATCTTGTCGCCGAGCAGGGCCATGGCTTCGTGCGACGGGCCTATGAAGACGAAATTCGAGTCTTTGCAGACTTCGGCGAAGTGCGCGTTTTCGGCGAGGAAGCCGTACCCGGGATGGATCGAATCGCAGCCGGTGATTTCCGCCGCGGCGATGATGCGAGGGATCGAGAGGTAACTCTCGTTGGCCGGCCCCGGCCCGATGCACACCGCCTTGTCGGCGAGTTTCAGGTAGGGCGCACCGGCATCGGCTTCGGAGAACACGCAGACGCATTCGATGCCGAGGTCGCGACAGGCACGGATGATCCGGAGAGCGATCTCTCCACGGTTGGCAATCAGGACTCGCTTGAGCATAAGGGCCGCCGGTGCAGAGAAAGTCGGATCAGGACGGACGAACGAGGAAGAGTGGCTGGCCGTATTCGACCGGCTCGGCGTTCTTCACCAGCACCTTGGCGATCTTGCCCGAGCACTCGGCTTTGATCTCGCTGAAGACCTTCATCGCCTCGACGATGCACACCGTGGTGTCGGGGCTGACATTGTCGCCCGCCGAGACATACGCGGGGCTCTCCGGGTCTGGGGACGAGTAAAATGTTCCGACCATCGGCGAGATGATGGGGACAAGCCCTGCATCTTCATCGTCGGTGGCAGCGGGCCCGGATGGTGCCGCAGCCGGTGCAGCAGCAACTGGGGCCTGCGGAGCGGGAGCCGAGGCTGGGGCCATCGCAGTCCCAGCGCTCGCGTAGGGACGGCGCAGGGAAACAGATTCCTGCTCGTCCTTGAGGTCGAGTTCCGAGAGGTCGTTTTCGACCATCAACTTGACGAGTTCTTTGAGCTTGCGAATGTCGATCATATGGTCGCCCACTCCATGTCGGTTGGGAGGCTGCAGAGGTCTTTCCCGCCGCGCGGGGTGACGAGGATATCGTTTTCGATGCGGACACCGCCAACTCCGGGCAGGTAAATGCCCGGTTCGATGGTGATGACCATGCCGGGTTCGAGCACGGTGTCTGAGGTCTTGGCGACGCGAGGGCCTTCGTGGACATCGAGACCGATGCCATGGCCGAGGCTGTGCCCGAAGGCCTCACCGTACCCGGCCTTGGCGATGTGGTCCCGGGCGACCGCGTCAAGCTGCTTGCCGGTCATGCCGGGCTGCACGGCATCGATGGCGGCGAGGAAGGCTTCGCGCGTCACGGTGTAGATCTCGCGCATCTTCTTCGACCATGTGCCGATTGAGAAGGTGCGTGTCATATCGCTGCGATACCCATCCACGGTGCAGCCCCAGTCGATCAGCAGGGGTTTGCCCTTGGCGATCTTGGTTTTGCCGGGGACAGCGTGCGGGAGTGAGCCGTTGGCCTGGGCCGCGACGATCGGGCCGAAGGCGGGCTTCTCGGATCCTCGGGTTTTCATCTCGTATTCGAGACGGGCACAGACCTCAAGTTCAGTTTGGCCGGGTCGGATGGTCTCCAGCGTCGCGACGAGAGCATCCTGCTGGATCTTGACTGCCTTGCGGATCGACTTGATCTCGTCATCGGTCTTGAACAGGCGAAGGTTCGCCATGAGCTCGCTGGTATTGCGAAGTCGCTTGGCTCCGCCTTTTCCGAGGGCCTTGACGAGGGTGTCGCGTTGGGCAAGCGTGACATATTCAGCCTGGAGGCCGATGTTTTCACTGCCCAGTTTGTTCAGATAATCAGCGGTTGCCTGGGCGATGGAGCCGGACCGCAAGACGACTTTTACGCGTTCGAGCCGACCCAGTTCCTCAGAGAAGCGGAAGTCGCTGACGACCGCGATCTGCTTGGTGCTGACGATGGCGTAACTGTCCTCACCACGGAAGCCGGTGAGGTAGTGGATGTCGGCGGGGTTGGTGATCAGCAGCGCATCAAGGGAGCGTTCCTTGAGAGTGGAGCGCAGCCGCTTCAGCCGATCGGCGTGAGGTGATGTTGCTATTTGGGGTTTGGCCATAGAGGGGGCAGTATATCGGCGAGGCTGCTTCGCCGCCGATTTCAGAGCGTGATGCCGCCTCCGTCATCGGAATCCCGCATCGACACGGGCTTCGAGAGGACTTCGCTGACCGCGAGCAGCGCGGAGAGACTCGGACGATTGGATGACCCGGCTGGTGAGCCAAGGAGGAGGTCACGAACTTCCCCGCCCACATTGTTTCGGCGTTTTCTCTCGCGAGGCTGGTTCGTCTGCTGCGCCGACGGAGTCTGAGATGTGCGCAGGTGTTGCTGGATCGTTGCCTGGTCGAGGGCTGCGGTCTGAGCAGATCGTGCGAGAGCGGCCTTGATCTGATCCGCGTCCGGTTTCCGTGAGGATTGCGATTGTGGTCGAGGTGGTTGGGTGAAAGGTTGATTGGTGGATGGACGGCTCTGCTGCTGCTGACGGCGTTGCTGGAGTGCTTCCTGGCGCTTCCGCAATTCTTGCTGACGCTGCTGCAGGCGCTCCTGCATCCGCTGACGCGCTTGCTCGGCCCGGGACTGAGAGCGGCTTGGCAGGTTCTTGGGCTGAGACTGCAATTGGGACGCCGCGTTGGCGGGTTTCGCCTGGCGCTGTTGCTGTTGGGCTTGTCGCGCTCGCAATTCTCGCAGTTGCTGCTGCCTGCGCTCGGCCAGACGCTGCAGTTCCGAGGCTCGGTCGTTCTTCACGGGGACGAGGGGAGTCGGCTGCTCTTCGGTCAGGCGTCGGCCGGTGCGGAGTTCCTCCTCCCGGAGACGCTGGAGACGCGCCTGCTCACGCTTTTCCCCGGCCTTCTGCCTCAGCTTGCCAAAAAGCCAAGAGATGACAGGGCTGCCGAACGCGAGCACGAAGATGAGGATCTGTATCCAGCTTTGTCCCAAGGTGGATCCTTCCTGTTCTGGACCACGAGGAGTGTAGCACTCCCCGAGGTGCTTACCCAGCCTCTGCCGGTGACCTCATCAGGCTTGGTAGTCCGGCTGAGGCGTTCCGGACGGGTCCCGGAAACCACACCCGAATAGATTGCCAAGTCGCTCGGAAGTGAACATCTCGTCAGGAGGGCCGTCGAGGAGCAAAGTCCCGCCCTCGGCAAGGAATACGACGCGATCGGCAACCGCCGCGGCGAACCCCAGATCGTGCACGACCATGATGCAGCGGATCCCGGATTCAGCCCCGTTCCGGATCAGCTTCGCCAGCCGGATCGCATGGCTTGGGTCAAGGGCGGCGACGGGCTCATCCGCCAGGAGGTATCGGGGTGATTCACATCGAGGATCGGACAGTTGTGCCATGGTTCGAGCGAAGGCCGCGAGTTGGCGCTGGCCGATGCTCAGGGTTCCGAAGCGATCGTTCGCTCGGGCGAGCAGGCCGACAGCATTCAGGGCACGGTCGACCGCTTCATCGTCTGGTGAGAGCAGCACCCTGCCGAGGGCCACGGACTGGCGCACCGAAAGTGGGGCTGACAATCGCGGGGTCTGGGAGAGGAAGGCGATGCGTCGGACGCGATCCGGAACCGGCACTGTTTCCAGTTTCGAATCCTCGATGAACACATGGCCTTTCGTCTGACCACGGTCTTCAAGAGCCCCGAGGAGTCGCAACAGGGTGGATTTTCCGGCCCCGTTCGGGCCGATGATGGCGGTGACGGGGTTGTTGAAGTGCAGCGTGATGTCCTGCAGCACGGGGTGCGAGGTGCCGCGATAGGTGAAGCCCAGTTTCTCGCAACGGAGGGTCATGGTTTATCCACCCTCCGCAGCAGAAAGCCGGGATCGCAAGCCGGTCAGGAGCATGCCGATAAACATCGGTGCACCGATCAGGGCAGTGATAATCCCGACGGGGATCCTGCCGGTCGACACGATCGTGTCTGAGGATGCGGTCCACATCGCCACACACACGGAGATCAAGTCTGCCGCGATGACGAAGCTCGCGCCGATGAACGCCGAGGCGGGAATGAGTCGTCGGTGCGAGGCACCGACGAGCATGCGTGCGATGTGCGGGCAGACAAGACCGACGAACCCGATCGGGCCAGCGAGGAGAACCGTGCCGGCGGTCAGCACACCGGCGATCACAAAGCACATGGTCCGGAGTCGATGCGGGTTGACGCCGACTGAGCGTGCTTCGTCGTCGGGAAGCGTCGCGGCATCCAGTTTGTGTCCGGCACGGATCGAAACCGCGATGCCGATCAGGAGGAGTGCGCCAATGACCCCGAGAAGAGGCCAGGGGGTCTGCTCGCTCAGGGAGCCGAGCATCCAGCGACTGAACCGGGCGAGTCCCCGATCTGGGAGGAATTGCTGGAGCAGCATGGCAACGGACCCAAAACTCACGCTCACCATGACGCCGATCAGCAACAGGGCTACCGGGTCCAGCAGGCCGCCTCGGCGGGCCAGGGTGTACACCAGCAGCAACGCCGCGAATGCACCGCCGAGTGCGCCGATCGGCTCCAAGCCAGGCGCATCGTCCCCGGAGATGATGACCAGCACCACCCCGAGGGAGGCACCGGAGGTCAGCCCGAGCACCCAGGGGGATGCCAGAGGGTTCCGCAGGGTGGCCTGGAGCAAGGTTCCGCTGACGGCAAGGGAGGCACCGATGATTGCGGCAGAGAGTGCGGCGAGGACACGGAGTTCCTCGGCGGTCGGATCGCTGGGCCAGCCGAAGCCGATGGGGCCGGTCAGGAGACGCGCCGTCGCCAAAGCCGCGACGATGGCACCGGCTGCAATGATCGTGTTCGTCGCTCGTGCCTTCATCTGCGTGCAGCGTAGCCGACCGGCCAGTCAGGAGTCTCCGGGTGGGCCCAGCCGCTCAGCCTCGCTGAGTATGGTCTCGATGACCGGCAGCATCGCGGTCGAAGGGAGCATGCATTTGGGATCGCTGATCAGGATGACTCGGTTCTGACGGATGGCATCGATGTTCAGGTCCGCCGCGACTCCGAGATAATCGGCCCTCGGCGCGTCGGGAGCGATGCCGGGCGCGAAGGCGATGATGGTCTGGGGATTCAGGTCGAGCAGGCTCTCGGCGTCGGTCGTGAAGTAGGCGGGGCCGTCCTGCGGGATGGGTGTCCCGCCGAGTTGCTCGACGATTTCCCAATGGAACGCCCCGGGACCGATCAGGGCGAGCGGTGAGGACGAGGCCACCAAAGCCGTCCGACCCAGGTTTTTCCTGCGGTCAAGTGCAACGCGGAAACGCTCTTCGAGCGCATCGGCGGCATGGCCATCCCCGCCAGCGATCTGATCGAGTGTTCGGATCGAAGCGATGGTGTCTTCCAGAGACAGCAGGGGGATCACTTCGATGATCCAGCCTCTTTGTTCAGCCAGTTGAATGAGGCGTGCTGGTAGCCCGTTGGCACTCTCCTGGGCGACTATGTGGGTCGGTTGCACGACAATCAATCGTTCGTAATCGAGGCCCGTCAGGTCACCAACGACCGGGATTTTGGGATCCGTGAAGCGATCAAATCGCTGTCTCCCGACGATCAACTCGGCGTGACCGAGAGCGTGGAGCGTGTCGGCAAGAGCGGGGGAGAGCACCGCCAGACGGGGGGGAGAGGTGCTGTGCGGGTTGGAATTCGACGACGAGCCTTCGGCATCACAGCCTGCCAGCAGAAGAACCGTCAGCAGGAAGCAAAAAACGCGGAGATATCGCATAAAGTGAGTCACGAGCATAGACCCCGATGGTAGTCTCACTAGGTGTGATGGATCACCGTGTTCCTGACAGGAGGATCAAACCGTGGGAGTTTTCGCCAGACTCTTCCGAAAAACTTCTCCCGAGAAGCGGGGTCATCGTCACACGCACGAACCCGTCGGAGGCACTGACCACCGACCTGGAGTTCAGTTGGAAGCCAAGCCAGCCGGCCAGGCGTTCGACGACACGCCGAGTGATCAGGCCAGTCGGCTTCGACAGGTCGTGCTCGACACTCAAGATTCGGCGATGCGTTCTGGAGTGACCGAGCCAGCCCGTGAGGAGCCGGCTTTGGATCTTCAGCCGCAGGCGGATGAGGCGCCCTCTAACTCGAGTATCGAGCCGGATATTGACGAAACCGAGTTCGCGGCAGGCTTCGAGGAAGACGCTGCTGAAACACCTGTGCTTGCCCGAAAACCCAGAGCTCCAAGAAGTAAACAAGAGATGATTGAGGAGCTGCATCGCAACTACCTTGAGGTTCTCGGTCTGGTACGGAAACTCGATGGACATATCGATGAGGCCCGGGGGCGGTCGGAGACGGTGACGGAACTCGCAGAGACCTACGCCCGGCTCGCTCCGCTGTTTGAGGCCTTGCCGGACCAACTCCATGAACAATCCCGGACGCTCGGGACCGACATCCGGTCCGCCATATCTGACGAAGCATCAGCCGCCCGGGAACTGCTTGAGCGGATTGAGTCTGCCATTGTGCATGTCGGAACGGACATCGAGCGTTCGACCAATCAGCAGGGGCGGCTGGTGCAAACGATGGCAGAATTCCGGGAGAGTCTTACAGACCTCTCGAAATCATCGAGCGCGGCGTGTGAGGCGGTCCGCGATTCGGAAGCCCGTGCCGCACGACGGGACGAGGCGATGCTGGCGCAGCTTCGACAGACCCGGTACTGGCTGATCGGTCTGACGATCGGCTTCTTCGCGATTGGGGTGGGCGCGCTGGTGCTGGGTTTCCTTGCGATCAAGGGCTGACCGGCTTCGGGCGTTGCGAGTCGAACGCAGCCTCGACCGCGTTGCTTAGCCGATCGAGTTGGGAGGCCGGGTAGAGCACGCTCGCCCAGTCCCTCCTGGCTTCTAATTGCCCGACGATCAACCCCTGCCTGATTGCGACGGCTTGCCGGTCAAGGCGAGCCAATTCGGGTTGGTGCGTCTCACGAACCGTGCTGAGCATTCGGTGCATGCTTCGATAGAGGTCGGTGCGTTGCGGTGTTGCGGTTGGAGCATCGCGGATGTGTTTGAGGAACTGGCGCTTTTCATGCTCGCCACGCTCGTCTCCGAGCAGTTCGGGGTTGTGGCGTGCCGAGTGAGCCAGCCACATGGCGTGGTCGAGTTCGGCCGGGTCCGCATCGCGCCGTGCCTCTACGGGCAACACTCGATACACATCGGCCGTGATCGCGACGCTCGGGGCAAGTTCCTCACCGAGCCACCCGCGGATCCAGTCGTCCGTGGCTCGGTCGTAGATCGCACCACCGCTGCCGTGGATGAACAGGTCACACAGGCTTCGTCTCACAGATGCGGTCAGGCTCAATGCTTTGGTGGCGAGCAGGTCCGGATCAAAACTGGGATGGTGGACCATCTCTTCGTAGAGCGGGCGACGCCCTGTGCTGCGATCCAGAAGCCAGAACGGCAGTTCCCAACGATGCTCACGCGCGATCGCGAAGAGCGTCGGGATGCCGGCTTCGGAGTGCTTCGTAACTGCACTGTTGTACGCTCGCACGCAGGCGGCAGGGTTCTCCAAGGCACGCTCGAAGAACGCTTTCCACGGGGCACTGCGGATCAATTGCTGAGCGGTGAACTGCTGTACGCGCATCCACGGGGCGAGTAATTCAGCGTTCGCTCTCGCGGCCTGCTCGCCGAGTGATTCCGCATCCGTGTGCTTGAGAAGACTCGCGATGATTTGTTCGACCGCTTCCCCGTCCGATTGGAGGAGTCGATCTGCACCGGTCCAACGCCCCAGTTCTGCTCGCGATATAGGGGCTTCGAGCCGGGATAGCATCGCGCCTCCCGACCGTGCTCGCAGCGAGACCACCACCGATTCGATCTGCCCGGATTGCGTTTGGCCAACGGCGTTGATCCGCAGCGGATCGACCACATCGTGATCCACGACGATCGCCGCAGCGACCCCGTTGATCGCCTCGGCGAGCCGGTCGGCCGCGATGTACTTCGAGAGGATCCCCGGATGCCAGAATCCGCTCTGGTGCCCGGTCATGATGACGGGGCGGTCCGTGGGCAGCCCGAGGAGGGCACGCTCCTGGCGTTGGGAGTCGGTGAGCGATGCGAATCGCGCGCGTGCGAGTGTCGCCCAAGTGCCCGCGTCGGGCATCGCCCGCACCGTCACCTTGGGCGACTCGCTCATGGGCAGCACGCCTCGCTGACAAGGTCTTGCAGTGCGTTCGAGGGGAGAGTTCCCTCGTACCGTCGCAGTTCGCGATGCAGCACCGAGCGGTAGTGGTTGTACCGGATCGAGTCGTCGTTCAGTGGGCCACCGAAGGTGCGGTCCGGGTCGTTGTAGATGAGTTTGACGGGGATCTCGCAGATCCGATGGCCCTTCGCGATCGACTGCACCCAGAATTGCATCGGGAACGCGTACCCGTCCTCGTCGAAGGTCATGTCGCGAACCGCATCCACTCGGTACGCCTTGAACCCGCAGAACGCGTCGGTGATGTGCAGGCCCGAGGGGCCGAGCCGATCATTGAGTTCGGCCGTGATCTTCTTGTTGATCGCGGCGCGATTGGGTGGTGGGGCATCGTCGGCGGCGACGGGGTCGAGGTAGCGGGAGCCGCTGATCACATCGCAGTCATCGCGTTCGATCTGTTCCAGGAAGGTCGGGATCGCCTCCGGCTCATGCTGCTCATCGCAGTCCATCGTGACCACCCAGTCGTAACCGTCCACCGCGGCCCAGCGGAACGCATCTTGCAGCGAACGCCCGTAGCCTCGGTTCGTGCTGTGCCGGATCACCTCAACCGGGAAAGAGGGAAGCATGCAGGGCGTGCTGTCCGTTGATCCGTCGTCGATCACGAGCACACTCGGGTTTTGCTCGAGCACGCGTCCCATAACGCGGTTGATGTACTTCTCTTCGTTGTAGACCGGGATCGCAACCAGAACTCTTCGCATGGGCATCGCCTCTCGATTTTTCCGTCGGGTTGAGATCCCGCCGGTTCGTGCCCGGAGTCTAGGCCGCTTCCGATGCGTGAATCGACCTGTGGGCCAAACGAGGTTCACAAGGCTTTGGGGCCGGTTCGGCTGGGTGGATCAACCGGGAACATCGAGTGGAGCGGTGATTTGTCCGGCCTGCTCGATACGCCAGCGACCGGTGAGGAGGTCGAGAATGACCCGCTCGGCGGGGAGGTGGCGACCGCTCTCGGCGTCGAAGAAGGTGACGCGGTTGCCCTCAAGGGCGGCGGCGATGATCTGGTTCAGTTCTCTGCTATACCCCAGCCGATCCGCGACCACCTGGGATTCCTGGTGCGTCGCGAGGACCGCGCCTTCCGCCTCTACCGTGCTCACGGTGTATCGCGTCTTCGACTCTTCGCCGTCTTCCTCATCCAGCGTGGCGGTCAGGCGTTCGGTCTCGATGATTGTGAGCGAATCGGCCCCGAGATGACGATGACGCATCCGCACCTCGCGACTCATCACCGCGCGGCGCTCTGCGGATAGTGCATCCAGTGATCCGGACCAGTCGAACACGGTTGTGCCGCGTCCGTCGGTTGGCAGTCCGTCTGGATCACCGGGTTCGTCCGTCTGGCGGCGATCCTCAAGCACCAGGCGTCCGGGTCCCGGCACGAGCAGGCGTTGGGTATCACGATGCGCGACGATCTGCTCCCCACTCAGGCGTGCCGCGGTTTCGAGTGTCCGTTCGGATTCATCGGATGAGTACTGAAAAGCCTCGGCAAGCGCGAACTCGCCAGGCCGGGCTTCCAGGCGGATCGCCAGCAGTGCGTCTGTATCGCTCACGCTTTCGTGATTGGCTCGTCGTGCATCTTCGTCGAGCAGGTCAGGGACGAGAGCCAGCGTCAGTCGATCCGCGCCCGCGCGGTACTCCTGTCCGTCTTGCATTTTGGATTCGGCGTGCACGGAACCGCTGAACTCGGCGACGCCAGTCTGATCCTCGAATCGCAGCGAGCGTTCCCAGCGGACCGAACCGGTATCGTAGCCCGGGAGCGACGGGTTCTTGGTCGCGTAGCTCAGCACGCCGCCACCGAAGACCGTGAGGCGCCGCGGGCCTCGATCGAAGCGAATGGATTCTCCGGTGATGTTGAACCCATCCTGGAAATTGTCGGTGGCGCTCACGCCACGCCCCTGAGCGTCTGTATAGACACCCACACTCGCCGGGTATCCGACGAGCGTGAGCGTGCCAGTCTGCTCCGAGGCATGCAGGTTTTCGGCGACGAGGTCGAGGCCCTCGCGGGTTCTCAGGGTGACCTGTTCCGACGCGTCGATGCTCTGGACAGAGGTCGATCCGTCCTCACCGGTCAGCAGCACGGCGTCTACGGTTTGGCCGGTGAGCCGATCGCCGTTCACAAGGGCGACGGCGGAACCGTGAGCAGACGCCCTTGTCGGCGCGAGATGCTCTTCTCCGTTTGGCAGTCGCTCCGGGGCGAAGAGGACTTCGAGCCGGTCGGCGGTGATATCGGCGTTGGTTTCGCCGTCACGGATGATCGTTCTGGCGTTCTCCTCCACACTCACCCTGCTGAGATCGTTCCTGGCGGTTCCGTCAACGACGCGGCTGGTGAAGTCGGCTCGAAGGAAGGCCCCGGTGACCGTTGCGGTATCGGTGGCGGCCTCGATTTCACCCGCTGCGGTGAGCCAGCGGATGAGCGGGGTCGAGCTTTGCCGGGATGCGGGCGATGAGGTGTCGAGCACGATGTCGGCTCGCTCGGTCCACTCGATGGCGGTCTGCTCGTCACCTCCACTCAGACCTGAAAGGATCTCAACCCGTCCGGCTCCAGGGAACGCCCCGATGCCCGCGGCAAGATCAACATCCAAGGCACCAGTGCGGACGCTCGCTTCTCCGGGGAAATCAAATTCGACCCCGAGTGCACCGCCGACGCCTCGGACAGCCAACCGGCGAGATCCGAAGCCCCAGGCCAGCGAGCCGCACCGGATTTCCGCGCCGGTTTCTTCATCCTTCAGCACAACCGCCGGACTGCTGGTCGCGCGGAAGCGAGTTGCGAGGTCGTCCGATTCGAGTTGGGCCGGGGC
>JBICHT010000122.1:0-8954 GCA_043101125.1 Phycisphaerales bacterium JB050
ACGACGCTACGAACTCACCGATGAGCAGTGGGAGCTCATCGAACCACTCATGCCGAAGCAGAAGCCCGGCGGACGCTGGAACGATCACCGCACCACACTCGACGGCATGATGTGGATCCTCAAGAGCGGCTCGCCCTGGCGCGACATGCCCGAACGCTACGGCTCGTGGAAGAGCGTCTACAGCCGCTTTCGGCGATGGTCCGACGACGGCACGATCGAGAAGATCTTGGGTCGCCTGCGGCTCAAACTCGACAAGGACGGATACATCGACTGGGATGTGTGGTGCGTGGACGGCAGCAATGTCCGGGCGCACCTCGCCGCGGCGGGTGCTTCGGAATCCTCGAAAAAAACAGACCAGACGAGCCGTCCGACCACGCTCTGGGTCGTTCACGCGGGGGCTGGGGGACCAAGTTCCACCTGCTGACCTGCGGCAACGGGGTGCCGCTGGCCGCGACGCTCACGGGCGGTCAGGCCCACGAATCGAAGCAGTTCGAGGCGCTGGTCCACGCGGTGCGTCCCAAGCGACGGCGGCCGATCTGGATCCTTGGCGACAAGGGCTACAGCTACCCTCGTGTGCGGAAGTGGTGCGAGCGTCGGGAGATCTGGGATGTGATCCCGCAGCGGAGCGACCAGCGTCGTCGAGAAGGCCGTCGCGTGTTCAGCGAGGCGATCTACAAGGGCCGGAATGTGGTGGAGCGGTGCGTGGGCTGGCTGAAGCAGAATCGGCGTCTGAGTACCCGGTACGAGAAGCTGGCGGTGCACTACCTGTCGATGATCAAGCTGGCGTTCATCGATAGGTATCTTCGGCTCATTGAGCCGTCAGACACGGCCTAATACGCGCAGGAAGAATTTCGATGGAGTATCAAGATCTTGTCCGCGACTTCGCAAGGCGAACCAAGCATAATCTCAAAGTGATTCGCAACCACCAGAAGTGCGGCGGAGAGGCGCACGAGGTAACCCAGCTCATCAATTCAATGCTTGGCATGCTTGTACTGCCCAAGGAACACTATTACAAACGCATACCAACTACTTCACTGGACGAACTTCGCACGGATGGGTGGCCCGAAACGGTTCTCAGCGGAGAATTCGAAGCTCCAAAGCATCTACGAGATCTGGTCCGCCTACTTCGGAACAGCATCGCGCACTTCAATATTGAATTCATCACTTCACAAAACAAAATCTGCGGCGTGATCCTCGCGAATAAATGCAACTGTGGCAGGGTTACATGGAGAGCCGAGCTGAGCCTCAATGATCTCGAAAAGATTACACGGAAATTCGTTGAACTAATTCTTGAGAATGAACCCGCATGACCTGCATCTTGGCGACGAGTGACGTCACAAGACGATGTCACGAAGCCTCTTCAATTGCCGCTCCTCGCCTAGTGTCTTCGCCAGTACATCAGCCGGGAGCCCCAGCGCGTGAAGCATCCACACAGTAAAGACCCATCGCAGCCATAGCGCAGCAGCATGGAGTTCTTCACGAGCAAAGATCTTCTCGGGCGGATGCCCAAGGCTATGGGTAAGTTCATCCCGAGTGTCCTTCACCTTTTCAAGCAACTTGGTTAGTCTTGGGTGCAGCGCTTCCTTGAGAGGATCAGAAAGACCCTCACATAGTGATTCGAGTCGATCGAGAAGCGGGGTGCGCCTTTTGCCAGCCTGAGGGATCTTCCTCCGGTGGAGCACTTCCAACGCCTGAACCGCTGATAGATACTCGAACTGCGCAAGCTGATCTCCGAAGACCGATGTCGACGCATGGAGTTCTACCGGGACACTGTAAATGTCAATATTCCTCTGCCACTCAGCCCAAATCTCCGCAAGGTACGGCTCGACCATCCTCTGATGGGTCAGCAATTGGTCAGGAATCACGATCGAATCGCGCGATTTGTACGCATACCCTCCAAGAACATAGGCCTGACGATCGAGTCCGAGTTCATTATCTTTCTCCGGTCTTAGAACGATCGTTGTAGGGTGAGACTGAATCCCACACAGCAACGAGAACAAGCATTGCAGCCTGTAGAGTTCTTCCTTCGCAGCGGAGATCGTCACAGGATTATCGAATTTAAGCATCAACGACGATCGGTTATTGATAGTAGTCACAGCCGGATCGGTCTTTCCGAATCCTATCGTCTGATGCGATCGCAGTGCAATCCCTGTTTCTTTAGCATAGTGTTCGAACTGATCTACGAAACAGGCAGTCGCCCGGATACCCTTTCCAGTCACACCTTTGCGCACATCCGGATCACGTGACTGAACGGTGTATGTGTTCGTCATCCACACATCGAGCATCGTCAGACTCAATTCGACTGACTTTACGCACGGAACCTGATCACTCTCAACATGCCAACCCGCAACTAGGCTACCTGCCGAATACGTTGAATGCCCAATACCATTAGCCCCGTGCAATCCAGGACGTTTGAAACACCCGAGCAAGGTGAATGGGCAGCCTCCTGGTAACTCGCCGTGAATTACCTCGGGACGATCGCATTCCCCCATCACATCCGCACTAAACGCGTCAATAAAATTTGCTTGGATATCAATGAGTGACATCGACACACCCTCATCGGGTGAGTAGCAAAGCATTGCAGCATGCGCCTCGTCCTTCCCCGGTATTCTGACGCGCGCTGGAAGTTCTCCGCCTTCACGCAGTCCTTCGAACTTGAACATCCAACCTCCGCTATCGCACAATTATGATGGGTCTATAGCATAACCCACGGATGCACATGTACTAAAGAGCGTTCTGCCTCCCCGTGGGCTACGCTGCGCGTAGACCACGCCACCCAAGCCAAATCAAAAGCCCCCGCCCCTTTCGGGGCGGAGGTCTCGATCTGCACCAGCGATAAGCCGGGTTCTGTTCACGCGGGTCTGTAAACAGCTACCCGCGCTGCGACCATTTCTCTCGCCGCGCCGTTGCCGACGCGATCCGTAGCGACCTACCCGCCGCCTTCCGCCCGGGCCGGGCGTCCGGTCTTTCGACCGGCGGCGGCTGCATGGTCTTGCACGCAGCATGGTGACCCTGCCACGCCTGTCGCCAGGCGCGCGGTGCGCTCTTACCGCACCATTTCAACCTTACCTGTGCCCCGAATCGGTAAACCGGCCCGAGGCCATCGGCGGTGTCCTTTCTGTTGCCTGTCCACGCCCCTCGATCATGGGGCGCGTGGGCGTTACCCACCGCTGTGCCCTGTCGTGCCCGGACTTTCCTCCGACGCGCCCGGCCCACCCCCGAGGGAGTGACCCGATGCGCCGGCGGCCGCGTGCCGGTGCAATCCGCGATTCTACCCGTTTCCCGGACGGATTCCCGATATTCTTGAGGCCAGCCATGAGCGATCTGTTCGAACAGCCCACTGACCCCGCCTCCGCCCCCACCCCCGGGTCCGCCGAAGCGGTCGCCCCGCGCCCGGCGCTGTTCTGGCTCGACCCGGAGCAGGCCACGCTGCTGCGCGCCGTCGCCGATGCCGCCAACCTGGAGGTGGTCCAGGCGGGGATCCCCCCGATGACCCGGCGCAGTGCCCCCTCAGACGCGGCGTACCCGTTCGCGGACGCCGAAGCGTTCGACGACCTCCGCCACGCCGTCGCCTCGACCGAGGCCAAGGTGGTCCTGCTCGCCTCCGGCGCCGAAGACGATCGCGGCGCCTCCGTGCTCGACGATTTCGAACTCGTCCAGACCTGTCGCGAGCGCGGCATCGCCATGTTCGCCATGGAGCCCTCGCCGGGCACGGTCGTGGACCTCTCGAAGTGCGAATCCGCCGAGGGCATCGACCCGGTCCGCATGGTGCCGATGCTGCGCGACAGCCGCGTCTTCGGCGATGCCATGGAACTGCTCGACCAACTCGGGCGGGTCCGCACCGTCGCCGTCTCCGCCCGCTGCGGCCCGCGCCAGGGCACGCTCGGCGCCCGCCTCTACGACGCCATGGCCATCGTCCACGCCCTGCTGGGCCTGCCCGACCGCATCGACGCGGCGGTGGTCACCGGGGTCACCGGCTCGGGCGTGTACCAGGAACCCGCCACCAGCATCCGCAAACTCCGGGGCGATCTGACGGCGAACATCCGCTTCGCCGGCGGACGGGCGGCATCACTCGCGCTCTCCGACCGTGCCGGCGCGTGGGCCCGGGGCGTGACCGTGCTGGGTGAACAAGGCTGCCTGCGCGTGAACGATGCGGAACTGGAACTGACGGGCATCAACGGCGAACTGCTCGACCGCTCGGCCATCGCCCCTCCGTTCGACCCCGCCGCGGGCGGCCCCGACCGAGCAGCGGCGATCATCGCCGACCAACTCAAACGCGCCCTCGATGTCCACGCCCCCCAGCCGACCCCGATGGACCGGGCCAAGGTGCTGGCGATGTGCGAAGCCGCAGTCCTCAGCGCACGGACGGGCGAAGCGGAGTACCCGCAGACGATCCTTCAGATGGGCGGGCAGCGGTAGGAACCGCTGGAATCAGGACGGATCAGGCGAGCGCATCCACGAAATCGGCGAAGGCGAAGTCCTTCTCCGAAATGCCGCCGGCGTCGTGGGTGGACAGGGTCAGGGTGACCTTGTTCCAGCGGATGAGGATGTCCGGGTGGTGCTGGACTTCCTCGGCGTGGTCCGCCGCGGTGTTGACGAACTTCATCGCCTCCACGAAATCCTTGAACTGAAAGGTCCGTTGGATGGACCCGTTCATCTCCGACCACTGGGACAGCTCTTCGAGCTTGGCTTTGACTGTCGCTTCGCTGAGCTTTTCGACCACGGGTGGCCTCCTAATGGCGTGCCCCGAGCAATCGCCCGGGACGGAAGAGTTTGCGTTCACTAGCGTAGGCGACACCCCAAGAGTGTGCGCGCGATTCGATCGCGAGTCCAGAGGTCATCCACGACCGGTATCGTGTTCTCCATGACCGCCGGTTCGGATCGCCCCGCAACAACGCGAATCGCCCCCTCCCCGACCGGGGCATTGCACCTGGGGAATCTGCGGACTTTCCTCGTGAACTGGGCGATGGCCCGGCAGAACGACTGGAAGATCGTCCTGCGGATCGAGGACCTCGACGGCCCGCGCGTGAAGCCCGGGGCGATCGAGCAGTGCATCGACCTCCTGTCGTGGGTGGGGATCGACTGGGACAAGGGGCCCCTGATCCAGTCCGAGGACCTTGAGCCCTACGAAGCGGCCATGGCCCGGCTGGCCCGCGAGGGCCTGGTCTACCCGTGCGAACTGACCCGCAGCGAGATCGAAGCCGCGGCGTCGGCCCCGCAGGAAGGCTCGGGCGAACTGCGATACCCACCGGAACTGCGTCCCCCGCTCTCGTCCATGGAATTCGTCGATCGAGGCACGAACTGGCGACTGGCAATCCCGGACGAGGCGGTGCGATTCATCGACGGTTTCGCGGGGGACCAATCCCACAACCCCCACCAGAGCGTTGGTGATTTCGTGGTCTGGACCAAGCGTGCCCAGCCGAGTTACCAGCTCGCGGTCGTGGTGGATGATGCGAGGCAAGGCATCACCCACATTGTTCGAGGCGATGACCTGCTCGACTCCGCCGCCCGCCAGACCTTGCTCTACCGGGCCCTCGGGCTCGAGGAGCCCGCGGAGTGGTTCCACCTGCCCCTGGTGGTCGGCGAGGACGGCAGGCGCCTGGCCAAGCGACACGGCGACACGCGGACCGCCACCTATCGCCAGCGTGGGGTGCCACCCGAGCGGGTGATCGGACTGATGGCGTTCTGGTGCGGCATCGCTGATCGCCCGGAGCCGATGAGCGCGAGCGAGTTCTGCCGCGAACTGGATCCGGCTAGGATGTCGTGTGAACCGGTGGTGTTCACACAGGAGGATGACGCGTGGCTGCTCGGCGATTCCCAGCGATCCTGATTTCGATGCTTTGCTTCAGCCTCGGCGGGGCCGGCACACTTGCGCTCGGCGGCTGCTCCGGTGGCGTGTCCGAGCCCACCGCAACCGACAACGGACGGTACATGGTCCCGGCGATCATCAAGGGGGAGAAGTTCATCCTTGAAACCGCCCTGACCGAGCCGGAACGCCAGTTGGGCCTTGGCGGCAAGGCGGAGATCCCCGACGACGGGGGCATGGTCTTCGCGTTCCCGGCCTCACAAAAGAAGGTCCAGCGGTTCTACATGGCCGGGTGCCTGGTCGATATCGACATCGCCTATGTCGATGACACCGGTCGAGTGGTGAAGATGTACACCATGCCCAAGGAGCCGCCCCGGGGCGACGACGAGGCCGAGTGGGACTACTACGACCGCTTGCCCCTGTATTCCAGCGGGGTCGCGGTCCGATATGCCGTCGAGGTGAAAGCCGGAACACTCCGCAGACTCGGAGTGGTCGAGGGCGACCAGATCGAGATGGACTGGGAATGGTTGAAGGCCAACGCCCGCTAGGCCGATGGCTCCGAACAGCCCCGGTGCGAAGGACCGCACGCGATTCGGCCGCATCCCGGCCCGAACCCAAGGGGCGCGAGGGAGCGCGGCGTGGCAGGGCAATCCGGACAACACACGCACGCGCTGACCATCGTGCACAACGGCAACACCACCCATGCCCGAGAGCGCTGGGAGGCTATCGCCGCCGCCTGGCGGGATCTCTCGCCGGACCCGAAACTCCATTTTTGCAACATCGACGAGGCTTGCGAACGCCTGACCGAAACGCTCGGCTCGGCGGTGCTGATCCTCGCCGATGAAAACGCGTCCAGCGGCAACACCCTGTTCTCGCTGCTCGATCACCTGTGGGAACAGTGTCTCCCGGCGGTCTTGCTCGTTGAGGAACGCAATGATCGCACCGAGCGGCTCGGCGGACGCGGCACGATCGTGCTGGACCGATCGAGCGCGGCTCCCGTCGTGGCCAGTTCACTCTTCGCCCTCGCCGAGCGCCAGGGCTTCGTGCGCTCGATCCAGACCGAACTGAGGATCGCCAGCCGCTTCCAGGGCGGTCTCCGCGGGGAGATGGACAAAATCCACGAAGAACTGCAACTCGCGGCGTCTGTGCAGCGAGAGTTTCTTCCGGACTCCCTGCCCCAGGTCGACAACATCGATTTTCGCGTCTTCTTCCGCCCGGCGGGCTATGTCAGCGGCGATATCTACGATGTCCAGCGACTCGACGAACACCATGTGGGCTTCTTCCTGGCCGACGCGGTCGGGCACGGGGTGCCGGCGGCACTCATGACCATGGTGCTCAGCCGCAGCCTCACGATGAAGGTGGTCAGCGGCGACAGCTATGACCTGCTTGAGCCCACCGAGGTCATGCAACGACTCAACCGAGAGATGATCCGGCGGCATGGCGATGTGCCTCGCTTCGCGACGGCGGTGTACGGCGTGGTCGATACGCGCGATCGCTCGATCCGCCTGACCGGGGCGGGTCACCCCCCACCGCTGATCATTGGTCCCGAAGGAACACGCCCGATCGAGACTGAGGGCGGTCTGCTCGGCGTCTTCCCCGATGATGATTTCCCGCAGGTCGAGTTTTCGCTCCGCCCCGATGAATCCCTGCTGATCTACTCCGATGGGTTTGAAACCGCTTTCCCCGAACCGGGCAGCGACGAATACGAACGCAAAATGCCCACCACGAGGTATCTGAGCGCGTTCGACGACCTCGCGACGGAAATCCGCTCCATCGGGCCTCAACAAGCCATGGAACGGTTCGCTGAACTCGTGAACGCTCAGGACGGCTCACTGCATCAGGTGGACGACATCACGGTGATGAGCCTGTTCGCGACCAGCGATTCACCCGTGGACCAGCTCTTCCGGGGCATCGCGGGTCGGAACGCTTCAACACCGGGCCAGAAGCAGCAGCAGACCCGCCGGGTCTGACCCTCCCGCTCGTATACTCTTTCCTCCGCGGGCCTGACCACCCGCGTTTGAGAAGGGTTGAGCCGAGTGAACGATCAAAGCGGAAGCATCGCCCCGAGCGCCACTGTCGCGACGGATGCCGTCATCCACCCCTCCGCCGTCATCGGTGAGGGCGTGATCATCGAGAGCGGCGCGATCGTTGGCCCTCGCTCTGTGATCGGCGCGGGTACGCGCCTCCGGAGTCGCTGCATCATCGTGCAGGACACCACGCTCGGGAACGACAACGATGTGCACCCCAACGCCGTGCTCGGCGGCGATCCGCAGGACCGCGCTTACAACCCTGAGACGCCGGGCAGACTGATCATCGGGTCCCGAAACCTGATCCGCGAGGGGGTGACCATCAGCCGCGGCACCATGCCCGGACCGGACACGGTCATCGGCGATGAGAACATGCTGATGACCCAGAGCCACATCGGGCACAACTGTCGTGTCGGAAGCAACAACACCTTCGGGAACGGTGCGAGCCTGGCCGGGCATGTGCACATGGGCAACCGCAACACGCTTTCGGGGTACGCGCTCGTACACCAGTTTGTGGATGTCGGGGACCTGTGCATGTTCCAGGGGGGCGCGGCGGTCGGGATGCATGTCCCGCCGTTCGTCATCGTCACCAGCGCGAAACGCAACACCCTCGCCGGAATCAATGTCATCGGGCTCAAGCGCACTCCCGGGTACGAGGACGCGGACCGTCGGGAAGTGAAGGCGCTCTTCCGTCGGATCTTCCGCGAACGAGGAGCCAAGCCTCTGGCACCCATGCTTGAGGAACTCGCCTCAGGTGAACTCACGCGCGCGGGGCGTCAAATGGTGGATTTCTGCATCTCGGCGATGAACCCCGAGTCACCCCGACGCGCCCGAGGCCTCTGTTCCGCACGAACCGGTTCCCGGTTCGAGGCCGAATGACCCCCCAATCGGTCCACTACGGCTGACCCAACGCCGCGTAGTGGCGGAGCCAGTGGACCGCCTGGCGAGCGAGGATGTCGGTTTCGAGATTCACCGTGTCCCCGGCCCTGCGGTCGCGGAGATTAGTCAGATCGAGCGTGGTCGGGATGAGTGCCACCTCAAACCAGCGTGGCGGCCCGGACGCAGGGGTTTCGACCGCGGCAACCGTCAGTGAGACCCCCTCGACCGTGATCGAGCCCTTC
>JBICHT010000123.1:0-47544 GCA_043101125.1 Phycisphaerales bacterium JB050
GGGGGTGGGGGTGGGGGGCAGAAGGTGCACCCTGATAAAGCCATTCGGACGCTCTCGATTCCAAACGAACCGGAACGACCGCCAAACCCTGCGCCGGAAGTACCGGGTTTCGCGTTCAGGGCCGTAGAACTACCGTTTTCATTCAGACCTCTCCGGGACTCCACCGATACGACTGGTGTTGCCCTGCCGAGATGGGGGGAAACGGAGGAGCCAGTCGTCGAACCGTCAAAGGCGGCGATGGAGGAAAAAGGGGTCGGAACATGCAGTCGTGTGATCAACAGCGGCTTGAGCGGTTTTGCAGCCCTCACGCCGGGGCATTCGCCAACATCGGTGATGTCGTCGTGCTCGATATCCCAGGGCAGCAACCCGGGCAGCCGATGACCGTCCTCGAGGTCTACCGAACCACCGGTGAGATCCTCTGTGTGTGGCACGCACGAGGCGGCACGCCGAACCGCGCCACCTTCCACGCCGCCGAACTCCGCGTGATCCAACGCGCGCCGAAATCCGTCGATGGCGCCCTCAACTTCGATCCGCAGATCGCGTCCGTCTTCCAGCACCCCAGTCTCGCGGCTCAACTCCGCTCCGGCGGCGTGACGATGTGCGCCCTCGTCCAGATCAACTTCGATCACGAACGCGAGATCACCCAGGACGACCTCCTCGACCTCACCGTCCGCTGCAACTGGCACGACGACGACGGCCAACTCTGGGTCGAGCACTACCCGCTGATCACCCTCATGGCCGCGGCCTGAGAAGTTCAAGCCCGATCCCCTTCGTCGAGTCGCCCGTTTGGGGGAGGCGATTGGTACTGGTTCAGCGCGCCACGACGCGCAAGGGTCTTGAAGGTTCCCTACGATCTGGTACATATTTTTGCATGGAAATCATCAGCCGATACACGATGCATATCGGCGTGCTGGTCATGGCGTTCATGTCGATCATGCCGTGCGTCGTTTTGATTGCCCGCCCGCGCAAAGACTCCGAGGCGTTGTTCTGGACGCTCTGGCTGCTGATCCTCGTCATCGTGGGGGTCCTGATGCTGATGCAACTGCCGCGCCCGAAGATCTTTGGTGGGGAGTACAGAGGGGCGGTGGGGGGGGCTGACTCGCCCGAAATGTGGCTATGCGTAATGGGTGATTGCGTGAGCGGTCTATCGAATCCTCGGTAGCCCTCGAATCAGGGGGGTATGCGGTCCTGACGGGCCTCGACTCATGGCGGTCCTCAGCTGAAAAGGATCAGTCCGGATTGCCCTTATCTGCGAGGGTTTCGGACCAATCCGACCTGTCGCTGATGATCGTGATTCAGGCCACGAGGATCGGAAGATCCTTCGCCTTAACACGGTGAACAGGTATACTCCCACCATGGAAATCCTAGATAGATACCTGCTTCATATCGGAATCCTCGTCCTCGCCTTTATGTCCATCATGCCGTGCGTCGTGTTGATCTCGCGACCCCGCAAGGATTCAGAGGCGATGTCCTGGACGATCTGGCTCCTCGTCATCATCATCGTCGGGGTGATCATGCTGTTGCAGCTGCCCGTGCCGAAGATATTCGGCGGTACGCATTGAGAGACAACCAATTGGACAAGACAAAGAACAGCTTATCTATATTTGCACAATCATTTAACCATGACATGCAAGACAAACTATCAAATGTGGAGAGCCTAGAAGATTTCATAGAGCAGTCCAAGGAATTCAGAGATTTAATGCCGAGCCCGCTTACTCGCTGGGCAAACAAAATCACTGAATATATCACGCGTTTAGATAGCCTGATTAGCGAGAATTCGGCAGTCGAAGAAATGAATCCCATACTGGATTCACTTGCGAGAGTGATTTTTTATAACGGCGACGACAGAAAAGAATTCTTGTCTAAAATATTTCAAGACAATACCAAGGCACAAGTGGCCTACGGTGCTTACGCATATTTAATACGCGATGATATTTTTGAAGGATTAAACACTGGTCTTCGCAACCCTGACATTCCGGCGATTTCGTCCAGAATCAATGGAATAGTGCTGGCTTCACCATATTCGCAAACCCCCAGCCATTACGGTGTCCGCCCCTTTTCACCGGATGTGTACCAAAGCTTTGACCTGCCCAGGCTTATTGAAGCAACAAAAAATATCGGCTATGAGACTAAGCAAGCTGCAGACGATTGCGTAGAACAGGTGAATGAAACGCTCTGTAATCTAAATAACGAATTAGAAGAAATTATCAAAAGATACGAAACCAAGTATATAGATATAACAGATACATATACGAAAACATTTGCACTCAATAAGCCTGCCGCATTCTGGCGAAGACGCAGAATCGACTACGACAAGGCTGTTCGTAAGCACGTTAGACGTTTTTCTGTGGCCGTCGCCATATCCTTAGTTGTATTCGTTGCCATGGCACTGTTTGCACTTGTTCCAAGGTTTGAAATCTGGCATTTGGGAAACCGAATTGCCGGATTCTCGATAAATTTCTTAGAGGGAACAAATTCTCTTACTAAATTCCTTTCTTTCGGCACGATAGTAGCAGTGATATTTTGGATACTTAGAATATTAGCTAGACACTTGATCAGTGCCCAACACATGCGAGAGGATGCTGCAGAAAGGGAAGTCCTGTTCACCACATACATAGCGTTGATGCAACACAATTCGGATGCAATTGATAGTGCCGAGAGGCAAATCGTGCTTGCATCATTGTTCAGACCCACCCAAGATGGATTTATAAAGGACGATCCCGGCCCAAGTGCTTCCGTCGAGGCTCTTCTAACGAGATTGATTAACAAGTAGCCAGTGCGCCGTTCCGTGCACCCGGCAAACGCCGATCACAAGCACCCGAGCAGTCCCGACGGTGTGCTGGGGGGGCAGCCAGAGCCCGAGAGGCTGGACTCTCGGCCGGGATCCGCAGCAGGGGGCAGTCTCTAGCGGATTGGTAGGCCGGAGTCTTCGGGGGCCTCGCACTGAAGGCGTAGGTTCTCTCAAGCATGATGTACTGGAGGACTCTTTGCTCTCCATCCCATGCGGTTTACACTCAGCAAATGAATTCCGAGTTGTCGCAGATCCTGGCCCCGTGTGTATTCGCCGCAGTAATCGGAATCTGTATCTGGCGGATGATCAAACTCATCGAAGACTCTGACAACAGCGTCTGGCGATGGAGGCGATGGAGGCGATGGGGGCGGTGGAGAGGCATCATTGGGCTGATTGGGATACTCATCATGCTCCTCATGATGGTCTCGCACATGAACTCAACGAGTTGAGAGACGCGTTCCCAGTCAATCGCAGACTTCCGTTCAATCATTGAAATTCTTGGCCCGAAAGCCCGCCCCGGAAGTGTCAGGGCTGGAGAGATGGTCAATCCTCTATTCTATTTTACATAACCTATCTTATCGGACCTTGGAAATACGCCGACCCCACCCGCCAAATCCCCTACAATCAACGCCCGATCAAGGCCGGCCCGGGAACTCTCCCTGACCAGCAAGGAATCCTCTAGCCATGTTCGAACGCTTGTCCGACGGCTTCAACTCCGCCATCAAAAAACTCAGCGGACGCGCCACCATCACCGAAGCCAATGTCCGCGACGCCATGGAGGATGTCCGCACTGCCCTCCTCGAGGCCGATGTCCACTACGACATCGTCGAAGAGTTCACCGAAAGCGTCGTCCGCGAGGCCAAGGGCCAGAAGGTCATCGACTCGCTCAAGCCCGGTCAGCAGATGATCGGCATCGTCAACGACGAACTCATCCGACTCATGAGCCAGGGCGATGAGTCCCAGCCCGGCATCCCACGCGTCTCGCCGGGACCGACCGTCATCATGATGTGCGGCCTCCAGGGCTCGGGCAAAACCACCACCTGCGGCAAACTCGCCGGCTACCTCAAGAAACGCGGTCGCTCGGTCATGCTCGCCGCGGCCGACCTCCAGCGTCCCGCCGCGATAGACCAGCTCGCAACGGTCGTGGACACGGTCAACACCGAAATCGCGACCGGCCCGGCGGTGAAGTTCTACGGCGAGCACGACAAAGCCGCGGAGTACGGCAAGGCCGTCGGCGTGGCGGTCAAGGTCTGCCAGAATGCCTACGCCGAGGCCCGCAAACAGGGCGTCGACACGCTGATCCTCGATACCGCGGGGCGTCTGCACATCAACGACGACCTGATGACCGAACTCCGGGCCGTCAACAAGTCGCTGAACCCCCACCAGATCCTGCTCGTTACCGACGCGATGACCGGTCAGGACGCGGTCAACTCGGCCAAGGCCTTCCACGAACAACTCTCGATCGACGGCGTCATCCTCACCAAGTTCGACTCCGACACGCGCGGCGGCGCTGCGCTGACCGTCCGCAAGGTCACCGGCGCACCGATCAGGTTCATCGGCACCGGTGAGCATGTGGACCAGATCGAGGAGTTCCACGCCGACCGCATCGCGTCGCGCATCCTGGGCATGGGCGATGTCGTCTCGCTGGTCGAGAAGGCCCAGCAGGAAGTCAGCGAGGAAGAAGCCGAAGAGATGGCCGCGAAGATGGCCAAGGGCGAACTGTCGATGGACGACTTCCTGAAGCAGTTGCGCACGCTCCGGCGCATGGGCCCGATGAAGCAATTGCTCGGCATGCTGCCGGGCGTCGGCTCGATGCTCAAGGATGTCGAGATCGACGACAAGCAACTCGATCGCGTCGAGGGCATGGTGAACTCCATGACCCCCGAGGAGCGGAAGAATGTCAAGAAACTCGACCAGTCGCGCCGCAAACGCATCGCGTCAGGTTCGGGCACCAAGGTCGAGGATGTGTCGCGTCTGACCAAGCAGTTCGACATGATCTCGAAGATGAGTAAGCAGATGTCAGGCGTGGGCATGAAGGGCAAGATCAGCGCGATGCGCGAACTCCAGAAGGGCGGTGGTTCGCTGCCGGGCATGGAAGGTTTGCCGATGATGCCAGGCGCGAAGGGGAGCTCCAAGAGCCGCAGCCCCAAGCGAGGCTTCAAGCAGCGCAAGAAGCGTCGCTGAGTACGAAACCCGCCAATAGAGGAGGCGGGCCGAACGGGAATATGCTCAAAGCCGGGAAGCGATGAAGAGGGTTCAACCCCCCTTCCGGTTCCCGGCCTGTTTTTGCCATCCGATGAAGTCGATCAAGGCCGACGACCGAGTACGCCGACCTACTCGCCCGCGTCGCCCGTGCTGATGGGGAGCGGGTCCGCGGCCCGACCCTCGGCCCAGTCTCGGAACTTGGGCCACACGATCTCGCGGACCAGGATCTTGATGCACGCCGCGACAGGGATCGCCACCAGCAAGCCGTAGAACCCGCCCAGCACACCGCCCGCGAGTGAAGCGAAGAGAACGGTCGGTGTGTCCAGGCCGGTGGACTTGCCCTGGATCATGGGCGTGAGCACATAATCGTCGGCGGCCTGACCGAGCACATACACGCCGATCGGAGCGAACACGATCCACCACCATTGCGCGCGGAACGAATCCGCCGCCGCGGGATCGACCGCCAGCAGCATCAGCACGATCGAGATCGGGATGCCGATCATCGCGAGATACGGCACGATCGACAGCACCCCGACCGCCACACCGAGGATGATCGCGGCGGGCGTGCCGATCAGCAGGTAGCCGACCGAGAAGATCGCGCACTGGATGATCATGATGGTCAGACGACCGCGCACGAAACCGGCGATCACCGAATCCCTCTGCCCCAGCAGATCAACGGCGCGTCCCTGGCGACGCTCGGGGATCAGACTGAACCAGAACGCCCGGACGCGTCCCCAGCCGGTGCAGATGAAGAAAAAGAAGAACGCCGTCAGGAAGGCCATGAATCCGAGCGAGAACAGCGAGATGATCGTCGCCGCGATCCATCGCAGGAGATCAAACCCGCTGCTCGACAGCCGCTCGGCGATCAAGCCACGGTTGTTGGTCACCCACTCGTTGACCTGCTCATAGAGGCCGTAGATAAGCGAAGCCTCGGCCGGGGGCACGATGGGTACGAACGTTTCGACTGGTGCGTCGGCCTCTGTGTCTCCGTCAGGATCTGCGGGAACACCGGTTGCGCCCCCCTCCCGGTCTTGGGGTTCTGAATCCGGCAAGGGGTCTACACCGCGTTCGCGGCGTTCGCGAACCGTCTGCGCCGTGTCGCGGATCTGGACCAGACGCGTGGCCAGCCCCTGCCAGAATTGACCGGGCAGGCGATCGAGTTCCTCCTTTTCGGCGCCTTTGCTCACGACATCATCGAGGATGACGATGTTCTCGGTCAGGCGTGAGACCGTGGCGACACCTTGGCGGGCCGCAAAAGCCCCGCCAATCGCCGCGGGCATGATTACCACGACCACCACCGCCACAATGATCCCCGCTGCGGCTCCCTGCCGACTGACCCACGACGCCTTGGTGACCTTCTGCACGATCGGCTCGACGAGATACGCGATGAGCATGGCCAGCAGCAGCGGCACGGTGACCACCGACAACTTCGCACCAAGCCAGAAGAACAGGAAGACCGCCAGTATGACCAGGAGGTCGCGGACCGGCTGGATTTCCCAGATATGACGACTCGCCAAATCTCGGAGCGTGTCGCGACGGGGCTCGGTCTTCGGGGGTTCGCTCATGGGCCAAAGAATAGCACGCCCACGCAAATGTGGGTGTCCTGTTCTTGCCTCGTAAAGACAGGCCGGAGCCCGGGAGACGACTCAGCAGAGTTCGGGAGCGGAGCCGAAGACTTCCAGGAAGTCGTACACATTCTGGAAGTCGGCGATGGAGTCTTGCTCGGTCTTGCGGAGCAACCCGGCCTCGATCATGGCAAAGACGATCTTGCCGAAGTCCTCAGTGCGCCGAATGTTCCAGGAGTTCAGTACTGTCAACGCAAGCAGGCCGTACTGCTGCTGGGCGTAATCGCGAAGGCCGATGCAGAGCTCCTGGCCGGTCACATGCCGAGACCCGTCGATCGGACCGTCGCCTTCGATCGCGTGGATGCGATCACAGGTATGGCGGAGGCCTTCCTGAACGAAGATGAAGGCCTGAGGTGGATAGGGCCCCGCGTGTTCGCGCAGCCGGCTCCAGAGGATGTCGATTTCACTACTCATGGTTGATACCGAACATTGGCCACCATCGGCCACGCAACTATATCGGCCAGAACCGGCCAGACAACTCAAAACCGTGTTTTTCCGGGTCTTGGCTAGGATCAGGGAGCCATCAGGCGTAGGAATGCAGTGATGGGAGCAGGAGATTGACCCCGAAGTAGGTCCAGAGCATCGCCAGCAGACCGAGCAAGTGCAGCAGTGCCACCACCGCTGGCCGACGGTGTGCCGCCAGTTTCGAGGCCGGGATGTGCACCATCCCGAGGTACACCAACCAGGTGATCAACGCCCAGGTCTCCTTCGGGTCGAACGCCCACCACCGTCCCCACGCCCGATCGGCCCAGATTGCCCCGAGCAGGATGCCCAGTCCGAGCACCCAGAACACCCAGTAGCCGAGGCTCGTCTGCAGACGATGCAGACCTGAAACATCATCGAGCGTCGCGCCGCGCAGGCGTTTGACCAGCACCGCCCCACCGACGCCCGCGCCGAGGAGAATCAGCGCATAGCCCGCGAGAATGGTGAGCACGTGGTACTTCAGGATCGCCGTCGAGGAGAGGATCCCGGCTTCGAGTTCTAAAACTCGCCCGGGCACTTCCAGCCACTCGGCGGCCCCAAGGAGCACCGCTGCCAGCAGTGATCCCACCGCCAGCACGGATCGAGTCTGTCGATGCCGCCCGGCGACGAGCGCTCCCAAAGCCACCATCGCCGCGACCACAGCCATCGATTCATAGTGGTTCTGAACCGGGAGCCGATGCAGGATCACGGCCCGGACAGACACACCGGCGAGATGCACGCCAAGGCTCCCGGCGATGATCCACAGGGCGGGACGATGCCCCCCCAAACTCGCCAGCACGGCAGTCAAAAAGTAACCGATCACCGCGATCGAGAGGATCGGCACGCCCTCCCAGAGCCGTTCCAACCGCAATACCCGCTGATCGACCCCCACGCCACTCTGCATCAGTTCAACGCTCGAGGCAAATTCGGCAAGGGCCGCGTTGATCGTCTGTACATCTTCGCTACGCCACGCCGCGACGAGCCGGTCGCGCTGAGAGGCGAGGCTGTTGTCTGGAATCGAAGCCATACTGGCCCAGGTATCTGATCCGTCAGGGACGATGATCAGCTCATCCGCAGCGAAAACAATCAGGGCCAGCCTCGCTTCGAGTACCGCGAGGTTACCGGCATGCTGAGCATCGGCCTCGTGGATCCCGAACGCGAGTTGCTCGAGCGCTTCGCCGGCCAGTCTCGCCTCGGCGCGACCCTCAGAACCAACCGTACACCATTCCATCGCGCGTTCGGGGTCCAGAACACACTCCAGAAGCACCGCGAGCGAGTCAACTTCCTGACCATTCAGATCTCGCATCGGCTGCGTACCGTGGACATCCCGCACGAACATCTCGGCGAAACTACGCAGAGGAACCACGCGCCCACCCTGCTTCGCACCGAGGCGGTCCAGAGGTGCCAGATCGACCGCATCAAAGAATGACGGCGGGCCTGCGCTCAACGCGGGGCTGACCAGGAACAGAACCAGCAGCAGATGAATCAAGTGCTTCACGCCGCCCCCTCCGCTCGCGGTGTCCGCCGAATCATGCGCCCAAGAACAGAAATTCCGGCACCGAGCAGGATCAACCCACCGCCGGCGATGCTGAGGCCGACCCCCTCGCGCTGCGTTATCGAAACAACGACGAAGCGAGCGCCTTCAAAGCGGTCATCCGCGTCCGGACGGTGCGATTCCCAGCCCTCAGAGTCCCATCCGATCAGCGAGAGTTGCACATGACGAGGTCGCCCATCGATGTCGAGTGTGGCGCGAACCGGATGATTCAGACTGAGCGTATGCGAATGTACACCGTCGCCATTCGTGATATCGAGTTCCACAAGAAAATCTCGCGGCACGCTGCCACGACGAAACAACTTCGCATCGAACCCCCGGAATGTAACCGTTGCGTCGGTGATCGTGAACGGCGCCGCGGTATACGCAAAGCCACCGGTTCCCGAAGATGCCTCCGCCTGTTCATCAAACACAATCCATCGCCCCGGATCGTGTTCCCGCGTGGAATCCGTCACGCGGATCATGGACCCGAGCCGTGGATCCGCGAGCAACTGCGCGTCTTCCGCAAACGGCACGCGCTCCACCGCTGTGGTCATCGCCGCCTGGTCGAACATGCGGTCCACGGTGAGAGTCGTTGTGTCGTTGAGTGCGATTTCGTCGCCTTCGACGAGTCGAGCGGATCCGACATCGATGGATCCGGCACGATGGCTACGCAGCCAACCATCGGAGGTGATGAGGACCGCATCCATCCGAGCATCACAGAACAGCATGCTCATGCCGACCGGAAGATCAACCAGCGCGATGCCGCCTTCCGGGGCCTCCGTGTATAGACCACGGTGTGCCGGATCCCATGCCGCCGCATACAGCATGGTGGAAGGGAATCCCGGCCCGCTGAGGCGGAGGTTGGCGATCGCAGGTCCGCCTTCCACGCCAACACGATCCAGGAACTCCGCCGTCCACACCCCGTTGGGCGTCGTCAGAGTCGCCGTGGCCCCGCGGTGAGCGGGCAGCACCATCACCTCATCGGAAGCAGTCGGATACAGAAGCACGAATCCGCCTTCCGTCTCTCGAACCTGGGTGATCGCAGAGTCGTCCCCCCGGAACAGCCTGTGATTGAACACCGCCACGCGTGTCCCATCGCTGAGGGTTCCCACGGAGTGGTCGGAACCATCCGCGAGCAGGGAGATTACTCGTGCCTCCCCGGTCCGCCGCTGTTCCATGAGTTGCCAGCCCGCCGGTGAACCCTCCGGCCCGGTTTCAATCCGCGACACCAGACGAGCGGAGTGAGCGTACCCGGTGATGCGTACCTCCCCGTCGAGTTGAATCTCACGCTCTTCATCAACCCAGGGCACACCGAAGTCCGCGTAGCGCGACAGAACACCATCCAGCCTCCAGACCCGCTCCGAGGACTCGGTGAGGAGATCGGGATCCCACGACAGCAGCGTGCGAGTTCGGTCCAGTCCGCTGCTGGTGGGTTGATCTGCAAACAACGCCATCGTGGCGTTCAAGGGGTCACGGGTCGCAACGAGGGCTCCTGCTGCAAGAACAATCACCCCGACATGAGTGATGATCACACCCGCCTTCCGGCGCTCCCAGCGTATGCGAAGCAGCGTCGCCAACGCCATGTTGACCACGATCAATCCCAGCAGGACGCTGAACAACAGCGTCGAGTAGTACTCGGACTCCCGCAGATCAACCCAGGGGAGGTGACGCAGCGTCGGCTCGGGGGCCTCGGCCCGACCCCCGAGCATTTCGAAGAGCGGTCCGAGCGGCACAGTGCCGAGCGCCGAATAAAGCGCAACCCCAACGAACAGCAGCAGCCCGAGCCGCACACTGCTGCACGCCCAGAGCACACGCGCGAGCCGACTCGGCCGACGACCGTCTCGTGGCTCGGGCTCATGTCGCGTGGCGCTCATTGCACGAAACTTTCGAAGTCCATGCCGATTGGACGCACCAGTTCGGCCGGTCGTTCGCTGGACATGACCCAATCCGCTGGAAAGCCGCTTCGATCAGGTCCGATCTTCACCAGCGCGACGCCCTGGAGCCAACGGTCGGCGTGCCCGGCCCCAAACGAGAACGCGTCCGGGTTCAAGCCCAATGCCGCGGCACCGCGCCAGGTGGCCATACCCAAAGCGAGTTCGGAATCAATCCCATCCCTGCGGACGATCAGCCGAGCATCGTCCAGCGTCGACAGGCGATCCGACTGCTCCACGGGCAGATTGACCACCGAATCGGTCCCGAGCGCGACATTGATCCCCCGATCGAGCATCTCTCGGTATCGGTGCGGACCGAATGCCTCGTGCTGTCTGAAGTATGCGCTCGCCCGAGGGCAATAAGCCACCGTGGTCCGGGTCGATGCCAGGACATCCAGATCGGCATCGCTCGCGTGGTTCACATGGGCCGCGATCGTGGTCGCATCGCTCAGCACACGCCGGAGGTACCCGACCGGGGATTCCCCACGACCGAGTGGCTCTGCGCAGGTCTCATCCCACGCCCCGAGCCGCTCAAGCATGTCACGCTGCAAGCCGTCTCCGGACGCGATGAACCGGCACTCCTCGGGAGTTTCCGAGAGATGCGTCATCATGGGCATCCCCAACTCTGAGCACCACCTCGCACATTTCTCGTACAGGCGAGGCCCAACCGAATACGGCGCGTGGGGCTGCCAGGTCCAGCCGAGGCCCTTGGATGCGCGAGTGAGATCGTCAGCCTCAACTGCCAGCCGGTCGAGCATGTCGAGAACCTGGTCTTGGCGGTTCCCGATCCCGAACAGTTCGATTCCAGAAAGCCCAGAGAGCCGGGTCCCGACCAACGCCTTCAGCGACGCCAATCCAAAAACACCCGCGATATCCCCCACCGCGACCACACCGCCAGCCAGAGAGCGTGCCGCCCCATCACGAACGGATGCCGTGATCGCCTCGGCCTCGGTCACCCGACCCGCCCGAATCATGTCCACCCAGTCCACGAACGATTGTCCGGGCTCAAAGGGCTGCGGCCCGATGTGGGTGAGATCCAGATGGGTGTGCACATTGACCAGGCCCGGGATCGCCACCGAGTCTGTCGCATCCACCCGCTCCACGCCAGACTGATTCGCTGCGGGATGCGCCGCAATCTCCGCGCGGGAACCGATCGCCAGGAGATTGACCGCGGGCCATTGCTCCGGATCCACACTCAGAAGCACGCTACACCCCGGCCGGTTGAGCCCTCGCCCATCGGCGGCCCCCGCTAGGTCAATCATGTGAACTTGGTGGCGCATCAGGAAACACACATCGGGTCAGGTATTCGCGTCCGGGATCTCATCAGGTCATTCCGTCTGTTTTCACGCCAGATCGACCCTCAGGCCGATGACGAGTGGACCGGGCTGCAATCTGCACAAAGGCAGAACTTGCGAACCCGGATCATGGTATTCTCTACACCAACCCGGCGTATTCTCGGACTTTCGCTGGGAAATCCAGTCCGATCCCATCCAGAGGCGAACACATGCGTCAAGCCCCGACTCTCCGTACCGTCACGAAGCTCAGCACCACCCTCGCCCTTATCAGCGTCGCGGGGCTCGGCCTCGGCGGCTGCGTGGGGCAGAGCGAATACGACACAACCACCACCATGGTCGATTCTCTCGAAGCGCAGAACGCTCGCCTGCTCCAGGAGAAGCAGACCGCCGAGAGCATCGCGTCTCGTCGGGCCGAGCGCATCGGCGAACTCGAAGCCGCCGTCGCCGCCAAGGACCGCCAAATCGGCCAACTTTCCAACCGCCTCGACGGGCTGACCCAGAACCTCAGCGACCTTGAGGCACGCTTGGGCAATGTGAACATGGGCCCCGCGCTCGATTCCCAGACGGACCTCGCGCTCCGCCAGCTCGCCTCCCGGTACCCCGACCTGCTCCAGTACGATTCGCAGCGCGGCATGATCCGGGTCGCCAGTGACCTGACCTTCAACTCCGGCTCCGATTCGCTCCGCGAAGGCGCGCAGGACGGGTTGCGTCAGCTCGCTCGTTCCCTCTCGGCCTCATCAGCCTCCGGGTACGCCCTGCGGGTCGTCGGTCACACCGACAGCCAGCCGATCTCCAACCCCACAACCCGCCAGAAATTCGCCAACAACCGGGTTCTCTCGGTCTTCCGCGCCATCGCGGTCTCCGAAGCACTTCAGGCCGCCGGATTCCCCGCCAACCGCATCGAGGTTGCTGGCTGGGGCCCCCACCGTCCTGCTGTTGCGAACAACCCGACCGGCGGCACCGCTGGCAACCGGCGTGTGGAAATCTTCGTCGTCCCGATGACCGACATCCCCGTTGGTCCGGCATCGGAAGAGAGCACCAGCCGCGGAGCACCGATCCCCGCTGAGCGGGCACCGGCAAACAACGACATCCCGATGAAGTAAACCGGGTCACATTCGGCTGCCGCCCCCGTCTGGAGCGGCTATGGTTGCCATCGTGCCCGATGCCAACGCCAACAATTCGTCGGCAACGCCCCCAATGCTTGAGCCCATCGAGCGTTTCGGGGCGTTTCTTGTGCGCCACACCGAGCGATACGGTCTCTTTCTCCAATTCTCGTGGCGGGTACTGGTCGCAATCTGTACCCGACCCGGGTCTTGGGCGAAGTGGCCCCGCCTGTCCCAGCAACTCGACCTCATCGGCACCCGCTCAGCGCCCGTGCTCGCGCTGACCGGGTTGTTCATCGGAGCGGTCCTCGCGATCGAGAGTTTCGATCTGTTCGCGCAGTTCGGTCTTGAGCAACGCCTCGGCGCAGGGGTGAACATCTCGGTCGTCAAACAGATCGGTCCCGTCCTTGCCGCCGTGATGCTCGCTGGTCGCGTCGGGTGCGCACTCGCCGCCGAACTCGGCTCGATGCGCGTGACCGATCAACTCGACGCCATGCGCGTGATGGCCGCCGACCCGGTGCGCGTCCTGGTTGCTCCCCGGGTCGTCGCCTGCGTACTCATGATCCCGGCTCTCACGGTGATCTCCAATCTGTGCGGCATCGCAGGCGGCTGGGTGATCATCGTCGCCATCGAGGGGGTCAACTCGGATGCGTACTGGCAATTCACCGCGATGTACATCGACTGGTGGGATGTCATGGCCGGGCTGATCAAGGCCGTCTGCTTCGCCTTTTCAATCGGGCTGATCTCGTGCTTCAAAGGCTTTCATTGCCGGGCGGGCGCGCAGGGCGTCGGGCGCGCCACGACCGAGGCGTTCGTGACGAGCTTCGTCGCGATCGTCCTCATGAACTTCGTGCTCGCGAAGCTCCTCAACGATCTCGAACCGCTTCTGCGATAGCAATACTGCCCGGAACGAATCAGCCTTCCGATTTCTTGTGAATGCCGGTCGCTTTCACGGTGAGCACATCCTGATTCGGGCGAGCATCAACGGTGCCGACCACGATGACTTCATCGAGGGGCTCCAGCCCGCTCAGTTCCGCACTGATCGGGTTGCCCTCCTCATCGACCACGATCACCGTCGCGCTGTTCGCGGTGATGGTTGCCTTCGACTCGCAGCAATAGTCCCACGGCTTCGCGCAATGATCATCTTCGCCATCAGCACAACTCGGGATCGAGACATCCATCATCACGAAGACCGGCGACCCTTCGGTGATCGGGTTTGTGCGCCCGCCGATCCGCCCGCGAAGGACAATCTGCTCGCCCTCCGCAGCGTTCTTCTTCGCATCGCCGATCTCACGCCATTCATTCGGGGCACTCGCGAGAATCCAACTCGGTTCCGTTGACGCCGCGCCACTCGAAGTGGAACTGGGAGTGGTCGAAGCGGGTTCGGTGTTCTCGTCGCCGCATCCGGACAGAACGATGCACGAACAGGCGAGCGCCAGCAGGGTTGGTTTGATCAGATTCATTTCAGACTCCTTCAGGACAGGAAACAGAACATGAGCATGTCGCTCACGGACATCACAGTGATTTCAACGCGGCCGGGATCGGTAGCCGCAAACAACGGATCGAGGGCGGGATAGCTCCGACCAGCCCCACCAGGCCGCCGCACAGGAGAGCAACGAGCATCACGACCCCATCAATATTCATCTCGAACGCGCCCATCGAGAACCGTACGGCGAAACCGTCCAGCACCAGATAGCCGATCGCCAGCCCAAGCACCGCTCCACAGGCCGCGGCAAACAGCGATTCCTCGGTCAGGTTCAGCACGATCGCCGAACGCCTGAACCCGAGTGACTGGAGCATGCCGACCTCCCTCACTCGCGCCGAGAACGCCGCGTACATGGTGTTCAGCCCGCCGAGCAGTCCCCCAAGCCCGATCAGAACTGCGGTGATGATCACCATGACACGGATGGGCTGGTAAAACGCCGCGATCCCCGCGTAATACTCGTCTTCGGTCATCGAGGCAATCTCCAGGTCCAGCCGTGTCTTCGTCAGCAAGTCGATGTCCGACGGTTTGGCGGTATCCAGCGCGACAACCACGCTCGAAATCGTGCCCTCCCGTTTGGTCGCGATTTGCAAGTCGGTGATCGGCATCCAGATCTCCGCGTCCATCACGGTCGACGGAGCCGCGAAACGCCCCACAATCTCCCAGCCTCGGTTGTCGAAGTACAGTTTCTGCCCGATCGCCAGCCGCTCATCAGGCAGACCGAGACGAACCGCGCTGAGTTTGCCGACCATGATCTCATCGCTCCCGATCTGCGGCAGGCGTCCTTCGATCATCTCGACCTGGGGATGGACAAGCACCGCGATCTTAGGACGCACACCCCGGATCACACTCTGTATCGCTTCGCCTTCGGGATCGATCCGGACTGGCAGCATCGTGTTGATCTCGGGCGACACCAGCGGCACATTGCCGGCTTGCTGCAGACCTCGCACGCTCGACGCCACGATACCGGCGACGCTCGCATCGATCTGCGAACGCTCGACCGATTCCTCGCTCCCTGCGCCGAGCACGATGACATTCGTGTGCAACCCCGCACCGTGACTGAGTGTCACTTCCATACCACGCACGAACGCCGTTGCTGCCATCGCCAGAAGCACCACGAGCGTGGCACCGATCAGCGAGGACAGCAGCCTGGTGCGACTGCGGCCCAGGTTCCGAAACGCGTATTCAAAGGGTAACTGTCTCATCTTGGCCAGTTCTCCTTCAGACCGCTCGGAAGCAGGTTGAGATTTCTCGACGCGAGGCCTGAATAGCCGGGAATACCCCCGCTACAACGCCAAGCGCAGCGCACACCGCAAGACCCGTCAGCAGCAGCGTCGGTCCGGCCAGAATCGGGATCGACTGACCCTCGACAGACAACGAAAAACTTGTGACCTTGCTCGCGCCGATCGCCAGCGCTCCGCCAATCAGCGCGCCTATCGTCGCGATCAGGGCACCCTCACCGACGATCAGAAAACCCACCTGCCAGCCGCGATATCCAAGTGTCTGCAAGATCGCGTGCTCGGCGATGCGGCTTTGCACGCTCAGCACAATCGCGTTGCCGATCAAGGCCATCACGGCGATCAGGCACCCGATCCCGAGCCATCGTGCGAACCCAACCAGTTCGATCATGTCCGACGCGATCGACGCGATGAACGAATTCTCTGTTGCCGTCATCGTCGGCTCCTGAGCGGTCCGGAACATCTCGTCGATCTGTTCCGCAACAGATTCCAACTTCGAGGAGTCCGCAACGCTCACATCGAACTGCGTCACCACACCGAGCCCGCTGTTCCCCGCGAGTTGGATGAAGTCCAGTGACGCGAACGCCGTGTTGTGGTCCTGCAGTTCGGTCGAGCGGATGATCCCCGCGACATAAGCCGTGATCCCTGCCGCGTCGAAACTGCTACCAACCTTGAGTCCTCGCCGGTTCGCGAGGGTTTCCCCGACCAGCGTGGCGTCCGCCCGTCTCTTCCATTCCTCGACCGAACCGGAGACGACCTCGATCTTTCCCTCTCGATCCTGCAAGAACGAATCCTTGGGAACTCCACGAAAGGTCACCACATCCAGCGAAGTCCCGCAGTTGGTCACCACGACCTTGATCGGCAGCGCTGAGACAACCCCAGGGATCCGTTCGATGCGGCTCTGGTAGTCTTGCGGAAGCAGACTCGTCGCCGGGCAGAACCGGTCCTTGCGGTACACCACCAGTTTGGTCTCGTCCGCACTCGCTGTCGTCGCCTTGGTCACCCCCGCCTGCATGGCTTGGATGGATGTAAACAAGAACATGGCGATCGCCACGCCCGCGATCGTGAGAAAGGAACGCACGCGGTTACGGGTCGCTTGTTTCAGAATAAGCGGTATGAACGAGAGGCTCATGCCAGCACCTCCTCGTGTTCCATCAGTTCATCGGCGACCAGCACGCCGCTGTCGAGGTGCAGCGTACGCCCTGCGTACTTCGTCGTGCCGGGATCGTGCGTCACCATGATGATCGTGCGCCCCTGCTCGCGGTTCACCCGCTGCATCAACTGCATGATCGACGCGGCGGACGCTTTGTCGAGGTCGCCCGTCGGTTCGTCGGCCACGATGATCGTGGGGTTGGTCACCATCGCCCGCGCGATCGCCACGCGCTGCTCTTGCCCGCCGGACATCTGTCGCGGGTAGTGGCCCGCCCGATCGGCGATGCCGACTTCGTCGAGAGCCTTCTCCACGCGCTTCCGGCGCTCCTGCCTCGATAACTTGTGCAGCAAAAGCGGCAATTCCACATTCTCAAAGGCCGTCAAGACCGGCACGAGGTTGTAGAGCTGGAAGATGTATCCGACATGCTCCGATCGCCACGCCGCGAGCTTGTTCCGGCTCAGTTTGGCGATGTCCACACCATCGATAACCAGCGTTCCACGCGTCGGCGAGTCAATACCGGCGATGAGATTCAGCAGCGTCGTCTTCCCGCTGCCACTGGGGCCCATGAGCGCGACAAACTCAGAACGCTGAACCTTGAGGTCCAGTTCGTTCAGCGGCCGAATGATCTCGCCGCCCTTCGAATACTCGCGGGTCAATTTGGTTGCTTCAATCAGGGTCATTGCACACCTCCCGCACTCGCCATCTCGACCGTTTCGCCCAGTTCGACTTCCCCGCGATCGAGAACGACCAGATCCGTCGCCCTCAAAGCCCCGCTGACGACCGTGAGCGATGGATCACCTTCAACATCCTCCACCCGCTCAACCGTCACCGCGGCCACACGACCGCGCAACCCTCGGCGTTCCCGGATCACCAGAATCGTTCCAGATTCGTCGAGAGCCGTGACCGGAACCAGGAACCGCTCGGTGCCCTGAGTGGATTCGCTCGCACGCCGATCACCCCCGCCCGCTAAAAAGCGAACGCGCGTCAGCATTTCAGGTTTCAGAATCGGATCAGGATCAAGAATCCGCACCTTCACTTCCAGCGTGTTCCGCTGCAGGTCCGCAAGGTTCGTGATCCGGGTGACCGCTCCTCGAAACGCCCGATCGGGCAAGACCTCGCAGAAGATTTCGCATGGCTGCCCAACCGATACATGCGATGCCTCAGCCAGCGGGACATCCGCCCGCACCTGAAGCATCTGAGGGTCATAGATCTCGACGATGTGCGACGAAGACGGGTTGTCCATCCCCAGCATCACCTTGTCACCCGGTGATTTGAGGCGACGAAGCACGAGCCCATCGATCGGGGCAGGCACGGTCATGCGAGCCAGCCGCAACTCTGCTTCCGCAACCGCCGTCTTCGCTCGTTCGACCCGTGCTTCCGCTGAAATCACTGAAGCACGCGCCCCGTCAAGCGCCAACCGATCCTGAACGCGGAGCCGCAAACTCTCCTCGGCCGCACGCAAATCGGCTTGAGCACGATCACGCTGCGCCGCGAGGATCGCTTCCTGGCGTTCGAGCGTCTCGACCATCGCCGCCTGAGCCTCTTTCGCGGCATCCGCGATGATCACCTCGATCTCACTCGCGCTCCCGGCAGCAGCCGCCTTCGACAGCAGTTCGGCTTCCTGCGACTTCGCGACAAGCGTGGCCTTCGCCTCTCGGATCCGCGATGGGAGTTGGTCCAACTCAGCCTCAAGTTCAGCAAGCACCGCTCGGGTTGTGCTGACCACGCGATCCAACTCGACCGGGTTCTCCCAATCGGTCTGCGCGGCAACGAGGCGGGCCTTGGCCAGTTCCAATTCGCTCTCAACGAGCCGGAGTTCCGAGCGGGCAGCGCTCAGAGACAACTCCGCGTCATCGGTCACGAGCTTGGCAACCGGTTGCCCCGCCCGCACGCTCTGCCCTTCGAGCACCAGCACCTCACGGACCACACCGTCCGCCAGCGCGATCGCGGCAGTTGGGTATGGATCGGGCTCGATCCACCCTGGTGCTTGTACGGTTTTTTCCGCGACAGTTCGCTCCGTCTCAGCGCCCGATTCGACCTGAGTATCATCGGGCACATCCGCCGTCGCGGGGAGGATCTGTGCGACTCGAACTTGTTTCGTAGGTGTCAGCGAAGCCAGGCTCGACCAGCCCAGCAAACCAAGTGTGACCACGGCGAGTGCCGCCGGAAGAACGATGTGGGGTGCAGGGAGCAGCTTCCGCCGACCGCGGACGCTGCCCGAGTGATAATCCTTGCTCATGGGTAGCCTTCAGTGAGAGATCTGGATGCGTTCAGTGCGCAGCGCGCACCACGACCACAGACTCAGCACTGAGGCGGACGGAGCAGGTCAAACCGTTGATCCCGAGCGCAGATTTCCTGCTCAAACGGGATAGGATTCGGCTGAGAGGTCCGGAACAGACCCGCTGATCCAGACGGGAGGACCGCACCGGTCACCACACTCACGGCCCCACACAAACTGCAATGGCAATCGTCATCGCAAGGGCCGTCCTGAGGGCAGTGCTTGCCGCCCTCTGAACCATCTTCGCCTGGACTGGTTTGTACATGACCCGGCTCAATGGAGCAGCCATCGCAACAACCCCGAGGGCTCACTCCGTCAGCCCGCAGGGCGTCATCCACCGCGACCACACCAAACCCTGATGCGCCGCAGCAGGAGATCGACGCACGAGCGGCGTGCCCAACCATCCCGCTCAGCGCGATGACAATCACCATCAGGATGTGGAGTGGATTCGACACCATAAGTACTACCGAGCATACGCAATCTCGGCAGAATTTGTTCCAAAGCACCCCGAAAACACCGAAAATCGCTCTCGGCTCCCCCGTGCCATGGGTTATCCGGCCATTGTTGCAAGTGGGCGAACTCGGACCACAACCACCGGGCGATTATCCCAGAATGCCACCGGATTCTCGATCGGCGATCCGAATAGGGAAGAATCCCGTTCACACTGACGCGGATCTCGCCCGGGTCATCGAAGCCTGGCCGGATCTCCCCGATGGGCTCCGCCGCGCCATCCTGGCAATCGTCCGCGAGGGGGTGGATTTGCAATCGTGAAAGCGCCACAGCGCCGCGCCGCATGATCTAAGAGGGCGTGAGGCTGATCCGCGCGGCGCGGCCCGCCTTTACGCCGGGCCGAAGCGTCGCCTGAACTCGCGCTCAGCCTGCTTCCTAAGCGGACGATTCTCTCGAGCCTCCCGGAGATTTCGGATCGCGGCGTATGAGGCAAGGAGCGGGCAGTCGGCGAGGATCGCGCGATGCTCGCTAACAGTCCACGCGACGAACCCCCCGCCGATCGCGCGTTCAGCAGTGACGGTCGGCGCCTCAGTTTTAATTTCGTAACCCATTGTCGATACTCCAAATAGGGCGATTCTCGAAAAAATGTCAATGCACTTTGAGGGGTGATTGCTTTCGCTGGCTTGATACAGGTTGGAAGATCAACTCCACGAATCGGAACACTCCCGCCCGAATCAAATGGAGCCAGCAGACAGCAATGAGCAAAGCGAGTCAACCCCCAAAATCCAACTGCCCTAGTTGGGTGCAGGTGAACGGCGTTCGCCTGCTCGATACCTCAACCGTCGCGAAGTGGCTCGGAGTCACCGAGCGAACGGTTCGGTCGTATATGGCGCGATGCCCATCGATCGGCGTACGCCCTTACCCCGGCGCGTCGCGAATGGTCGATGTGGCGAAGCTGGCCGAGTCGATCTGCCCGCTCCGTTTTATCACCTGGCCCGATCCGACAAACGGCCAGCAGTTCTCCGGCGACTTCTCAGGCGTCCAGCACCTCTCTTCGTACTTCCTTGAGATTCTCGACCCTGAAGACGTCGATCCGAAGGCGACCAGGTTCGTCGAATGGTTCCGCGAGCAATTCGAGTACGAATGCACCGGTCGGATGGGAGACCAGATCGAACTCCGGCCGCTCGCCATGCTTTGGCTCCTCCCTTGCGAGGCCGCGGCAGCGATCCGATGGCTTGCTCGTCTTTCCGAAGCAGTCAAGGGGAGTTCTCGAGATCAGCCTGGCGGCAGAACCCTTGAAGGCGTTGCGCAACAGTCGATCCGCTCTTGGGAGCCGGCGCTTCGCCTGATCGCGGAGACGCCGCTCTAAACACACACGCCCGAATTGTCGCGCGGATGCAAACGGCAAGCCGTTGCCAGTGATAGCGAGGGCACTTTGAAAGGACTCAAAAACGAATGACTCTTGCAGAACTCAGGTCACTTATCGAGCGACATATCGCCGATGCTGGCGAAATCCTCGAGCGGGCCGAAGCCGAAGGCCGATCACTGACCGCCGAGGAGAAGAAGAAGGTTGCCGACCACCAGGAGCGAGCGAAGAATGCCCGCGAATACCTGAAGGCGAAAGAGGACTCGCTCGGCGAGAAGAATACTTCACCGAAGACTCGCAGCGCCGGAGAGATCACCTCGGGCGGACGCGAAGACCGTTCGCGCGAAGCTCTGAGCGGGGACAAGGCGGCTCTTACGGTTCGCACGAAGGACGGCGAGATCGTCGAGGCGAGATCGTTCAACGAATCGCTCGAGGTTCCCGGCAACACTGAAGACCGTAGCGATATGTCGATCGGCGACGCCGTTCTGAGCATCGTCGGTTCGCAGACCGGGGGCTCCGAGCATCGCTCAATGGTCACAGGGAACGACCCGGAAGGCGGGTTCTTCGTGAATCCGAGTCTCGGCATGCGATTCTTCGATTCGGCCCGCCAGCAGAGCCGACTCCTGCAAGCCGGAGCGCTGACGGTCCCGATGGATCGCGCGGTCCTCGACCTCGCGCTGCTCATGAAAGATCCAGATCCGGCTTGGCGTCCGGAAGAGGGCTTGATTCAATCGAGCGATGGGCAGATCGGAACTATCCGACTCAGCGCGAAGAGCCTCGCGGCCCGCGTCCTCATTTCTCGCGAACTCATGATGGACGCCCCGAACGCCGCGTCACAGATCACGCAGGCGCTCGCCGACCGAATGTCGGAGATGATCGATCTCGCGATGCTCTCCGGTGACGGAAAGAAGGGTGCGCCTCTCGGGCTCCTGAACATCGGCGGGATGACCGAGCATGACGCGAGCGGCTCGCTGACGTACGACGACTTTATCGACGCGAACTCGAAGATCCGGAAACTGAACATCGACCCGGTGTCCGCGCTCATGAGTCCAGATCGAGACGGTCAACTTCAAAAACTGAAAGACACGAGCGGCCAGTACCTTCAGCCTCCGACCGGTTTCACGGATCTCCGTCGTCTCGCGACTTCGGCGATGCCCGAAGACAAGATCCTCGCTGGCAACTTTGCGACAGCCATTCTCGGCGTACGTGAGCGTTTCTCCGTCGGTGTCTATGAAGCAGACGAGGCCAAGAAGGGCATGGTCGCGATCATCGCTCACGCTCGCGTCGACTTCGGCATGGCACGCCCCGAGCGCGTCTGCCTCCTCTCGAATCTCGGCTAAGGAACACCAGTCCATGACCACAGTTTTCGGAATCAAGTTTCTTCGGGGCGCCGCGGCGGCGGCTGCTGCACAGACCGACGTCGTCAGTGAGATCATCGATATCAAGGATCACGATCGGGTGTACGCGGTCGCCGCGCTCGGCGACGTTTCGGACGGATCCGTTCTCGAGTTCGCTCTCGAGTTCGGAGACAAATCCGACGGATCCGACTTCGCCGCGCACGTCGACAGCGACGGAGTCGCCGTCAAAGCGACACATACCGCCGACGCGAGCGACGCGAATTCGAAACTCCTCGCGGTCCACCACAATCGACCGTTTCGTCGCTACTGTCGCGCTCGGCTGAAGCGAGGGACGGCCGACGCCGTAGTCGACGGGATCACGTTCATGCTCACCGACGCGAAGCGGATCACCAATACACGCCCGACCGACGACGCTCTCGACGCTGTCGAATCGTTCGGCTGACACGTTCTTCTCGAGGCCTCGGTGTAGAGGCAGCGAGTGTCGCCGGTCTCCTCGTTAACTCGAGGGGGTCGGTTTCAAAGCCTGGTCGGTTGCCGCCCTCCCGACCAGGCAACCCGATACGCGGCCCGAAGGGGAGCGATATCGGATTATGGCTCAGAACTCGATCGCCAAAGTTTCCGTAGCGCTCGTCGCGCAGACAGCCCCGTTTACACGGGGCCTTCGTCGCGCGGAGAAGGCGGCGAATTCTCTCGCGACTCGAGTCGGGAGCATGGCAAAGAGCATCGCAAAAGCCTCGGCCCTGATCGCAGGCGTCGCAGGCGGCGCGATGGCGGTCTACGTCAAACGGAGCATGGCTGCGATCGATGCGACAGCGAAGTTCGCCGACCGGATCGGGATCGCCGTCGACGAACTGACGAAGCTCCGACTCGCGGCCGAACTGACTGGGGTGCAGGCGAGCGCTCTCGATATGGGTCTCCAGCGAATGACCAGGCGTATCGCTGAGGCTGCGAGGGGGACGGGCGAGGCCGTGGACGCCCTCAGGGCCCTCGGGCTCGATGCTCAGGCTCTCGCGGCAATGTCGCCCGATGAGCAGTTCAGGGCGATCGCTGAGGCAATGTCCCGCGTCGAGTCTCAGGGGGAGCGGGTCCGGCTTGCCTTCAAGCTCTTCGATTCCGAGGGCGTAGCCCTGGTGAACACGCTCGCGCTTGGGGCCGACGGGCTCGATGAGGTCGGCCGAAAGGCGGACGCTCTAGGGATCTCATTTTCGCGTGTCGATGCCGCAGCGGTCGAGCGGGCGAACGATGCGATAACCTTCCTCAAGCGAGCGATCGACGGGGTATCGAACTCGATCGCAATTGCACTTGCGCCACACCTCGAGCGGTCGGCGAAGGCCCTGACCGACTGGGCTGGCAAGGGCGACAACGTCGCGAAGGTCGGTGTCTTTATCGCCAAATCGTTTGTGGTGGTGAAAGCCGCAGCGAATGACCTAGTGAGGGGCTTCCAGTTCCTCTATGAAGCGGCGAAAGTCGCCATTCTCTTCATCGCTGAGAGCGTAACGGGCCTCGTCTCGGTGGTCGCTGGTGCAAGCACATCGGTCCTTGAGTTCCTCGGGATATCCGCGGGCGGATTGAAGGACTTCGCCGAGACCGCTAGAGCGATGTCCGCTTCGCTCCAAGACCAGACAGACCAGGCGGCGGAGAGCCTCGCGAATCTCGCGACAAGCGCTCGGAATGACGGGCTCCTCTCGATCGCCGAGCAGTTCGAGAAGATCGACGCGGCCGCTCGAAAGGCCACCCGGGCGACCGAGGAGTTCTCGGAGGTTACGCCACCCGATCTATCAGCGTTCGACGAGTTCTCGAAAAAGTTCGAAGACCTGAAGAGATTCGCCGAGCAACTGATCGATGCGACCCGCACTCCCCTTGAGCGATTCGAGAAGCAACTCGTGCGGATCGAGGAAGCGTTCCGGGAAGGGTTGATCGACGAGGAGACTTATCGCCGTGCGATCGAGAAGGCGAAGAGCGAACTCGCAGACGCGACGGCCCCGGACACCGCCGGCGCCACCACCCCGCGGACGGCCGACTTCCAGCAAATCGACCTGAGCAGGATTGCGATCGGCGGCGTTGACTCAGCATCGCCGCGGCCGCTCGAAATCAAGTCGGCTGCGATCGATCAACTGTTGAACTATGTCGAGCAGATCGCGGTGAACGGCGCGCCTGCCCGGATGGCTGGAGGGTAAGGCATGCGGATTATCTCGCTCTCAGAACGCGAGGTTTTCGGAGGTCTTAGCGAGACCGAGGCCGGCGTCAAACTCTCGTTCGACCGATGCCTCACCGTCTCTACCGTGTGGGCCTGCGCGTCGCTTATCGCCGACTCGCTCGCGTCTCTGCCGTGGCACGTCTATCGGGAGAGCGGAGGGATTATCCGGAGGGATGAAGGCCACCCGATCAACGGGCTTCTCTCGGACCGTCCAAACCCGGATATGTCGATCGTCGACTTCCTTCAAACAATGCTCGTTCACTGTCTCCTCAAGGGAAACGCATATGGGGAGATCGTTCGCGATCGGGACTCGATCCCGCTCGAAATCTGGCCGATTGCTACCGATCGCGTCGAGCCCTATCGAGCCGACTCTGGCGAACTCCGCTATAGATTCTTCGCCGAGCAGACGGGGAAAGAGGTCGATCTACCCTCGGCCGACGTGTTCCACCTCAAAGGGCTCTCATTGAACGGTCTCGTCGGCCTCTCGGTCGTCGCGTACATGCGCGAGACTCTCGGCCTCACGATTGCCGCGGAGAGTTATGGATCTCGACAGTTCAAGAACGACGCCAGACCGTCGCTTGTCGTCAGGCATCCCGGACAACTTGGCGAGCAGGGGATCAAGAATCTCCGCGACTCGATCGAGTATGCGAACTCTGGAGCGAATCAGCGACGGACCCTGATCCTCGAGGAGGGGGCTGAGGTTACCCCGATCGGCATTCCGCCTGAGGATGCGCAGTTCCTCCAGACCAGACAGTTCCAGGTGCTTGAGATCGCGCGATGGTTCCGCGTTCCTCCACACATGATCGGCGAACTCAGCCGAGCGACCTTCTCGAATATCGAGCACCAGTCGCTCGCGTTCGTTCGCTCGACACTGCTTCCGTGGGCCAGGCGTCTCGAGGCCGAGGCCGACTCGAAACTGATCGGTCGTCAACGTGGAAGCGTTCGGCATCGATCCAGGATCAACCTCGACGAGTTCGCTCGAGCAGACCAGAAGACGAGGTACGAAGCGCACCAGGTCGCCCTCCTCAACGGCATCAAGTCGATCGACGAGGTCAGGGCTGAGGAGAGCCTGAATGCGTTGCCTCGCGGCTTAGGAGCCTCGCACCGCGTTCCTGTGAACACTGAGCAACTCGGACCAGGCTCGGGGCCTGATCCGCGACCAGGGGGATAGGGGGTCGGATTTCTGCGCGCTGGCAAACAGGCCAACGGCCGCGTCCCTCCGCAAAAAAATGCGCGGGTTTTGGGCATAGGGGGGGTATCCCCCGGAGGCGGAAGTGTCAGGGCGAGATTCGCTCGCCCCACAACCAAATAGGGCTTTACGAAACATGGCCAATTCACACACCCGCGAAGCGGGCGCGCTGTCCTGCGCGAACGAAAACCCGGCTTCTCTGCTCCTCTCGCAAGATCAAGCGGCGGCATTGCTCGGCGTTCACCGTAACACGATCGCGAACCTTCGGCGGCGAGGTGAACTCCCGGCGACTCGGATCGGTCGTCGCGTCTTCTGGCGCCGAGACGTTCTTGCGGAGTACATAGATCGCCAGACGGAGACCTCCGGCCAATGAGCGACCCCCAAACCTATGCCGAGACTCTCTTCGAACCCGGCGACCTGCTCGAGATCCGGTATTGGCGAGACGGTGCTCCGGCGTCGCCGAAGAGCGAATGGCTCACGGCCGGAGAACTCGCAGCGTCGACGAGACCGGGCGAACTCACCGAACAAGGCTTCGCGGTCTTCGTCGGAGCGAACCCGCGGAAGGCGAAGGGCGGGAAGAAGACTGAAGATGTCGCTCTCGCTCGCTCCCTGTTCATCGACGTTGACGACGCCGGAACACTCGCCGAGGTCGAGAGCCGGATCAACGGCGCCGGGCTCCCTCAGCCGACGCTCATCGTTTCGAGCGGTCGGGGATTCCATGCCTACTGGCGCCTGAATGAGCCCCTCGAGGATCTTGGGGCATGGTCTCGCCTTCAGACGGCTATCGCAACGCTGACAGGGGCAGACGACCTAAAAGACGCTCCTCGCGTTCTCCGGCTCCCTGGGACGCTCCACCGCAAGGGGGAGCCGAAGCCCGTCGAGATCGTCCGAACGGGCGGAGCAAGACACACGCGAGACCAGTTCCCCGAGTCGATAGAGTCGCTTGAGGTGATCGGTCGAGTCGACGACCAGGGTCGACCCGGCGATGAGTTCAACAAACGCGGCGACGTCCGCGAGCTGCTCTACCGGCACGGATGGACGAAGGTCGGCGGCGGGGCAAACGAGCGATGGCTCCGCCCAGGTGGTCGAGGATCGTCGGCGACGCTGAAGGACGGCGTCTTCTACGTCCACAGTTCGAACGCGGCGCCCTTCGAACCAGGACGCGGATACTCGGCATTCGGCGTGCTGGCGATGCTCGAGCATGGCGGGGACTGCAGCGCGGCCGCGGGCCAACTGAGGCGCAATGGGTTTGGCGAGGATCGCCCGCTCGTCTCGGCGACGCCGGCAATTCCCGGGGCTCCAACGCTTCCCCCGCAAGCCCCCTACCCGACCGACGTCTTCCCGACGGCGATCGCGGATTACATTCGCGAGGCGGCAAGGGTTCTTCACGTCGACGAGTCCAGCGTCGGGACGCTGCTCCTACCAATTCTCGCGGCGACGATCGGGAACGAACGCGAGATCGCCGTTCGTCGCGACTGGAAAGAGCCATCGATCTTCTGGGGAGCGATCGTCGCGCGCTCAGGCTCGGCAAAAACGCCGATGCTCCGTTTGGCGATGAGAGGCCTCCTCGAGGTTGAGCAGGAACTCGATCGAGGCAACGCCGATCGCCGCGAGAAGTACGAACGCGAACGCCAGGAGTGGAAGGACACGCCGAAAGCCGACCGAGGAGCAGAGCCGGTGCGGCCCCGAGAAGACCGAATTGTCGCTTCGGATGCAACGATCGAGAAGATCGCTCAGATGCTCGGAGAAAACCCTCGCGGGCTCCTAGTTGAAGTCGACGAGCTCGCGGGCCTGATTGCTGGCTTCGATTCGTACAAGAAGGCGGGCGGAGGCGACCGAGAGAAGTGGCTCACTCTCTACAACGCGGGAACGCTCCGAGTCGACCGGAAGACGTCGGCATCGGTCAAGATCGACCGCGCAAGCGTTTCGATTGTCGGAGGGATTCAACCGAGCCGGCTCCGAGAAGTTTTTTCCGATTCGATGGTCGGGAGCGGTCTCGCGGCTCGGTTCCTCTTCGCGATGCCCGAGAGCCGGCCGAAGGTCAACACCGGCGAGGAGATCCCGCTTGAGGTTGAGGAGTCGTTCGTCGACGCTTTCGCGAAACTCTGGCGACTCCGAGTCCCTGAACTCGAGAGCCGTCCCGGTCCTTTCACGATCTCGCTTGATCGCCGGGCGCGCGAGCGGTTCCTTGCCTGGTCCAACACGCACAACCAAGAAGGCGCCGAACTTCCCGAGGGCGGGATTCTTGAGGCCTGGTCAAAACTCGAGGCGATCCCGCTCCGGATCTCGCTAATCCTCCACACCCTCGAGTGGCCCGCGGGGTTCGAATGCTCTATTGAGACGCTCGAGCGAGCGATCGCTCTCACCGAATGGCACAAGGCGGAGTCGCGTCGCGTCTACGACTGGATGGCCGGCGCGAAGGCGGAGACGGACGACCCGATAGTGGCGTTCATCCGCAAGAAATACGACGGCGACGCCAGCGTTCGCAACCTCTACAGCGCCGGCCCGCTCCGGAAGCGACCGATGGCCGAGATCCGATCGGAACTGAAGCGTCTCGAGGAAGCTGGCAAGGGTGAGACGTACTACTCCGACCGGACCGAGCGGTTCCGGCTGAAATGACCCTCTCGCGCCGCACGAAACAGCCGTAGCGATCTCTAATCGCGTGCGGCGCGGCGCTGTGGCGCTATCACGATTTCAAATTTGAACCCGAATCTCCTACCCTGAACCCCACAGAAAGGGCTCTTTCTCATGGCATCATTGACCGGAAGCACTGGCGACGGATGGCGAGTGATCTTCTATCTCGACGGTGAGCGGAAGTCGTTCTACGTTTCGGGGGGGAAGACGAAGGCTCAGGCGATCCTCCGGAGGATCGAAGAGATCGTCGAGTACCGACAGGCGAACCTTCCCCTTCCCCCGGACTCGGCGAAATGGGTCGGCGGCGCAGACAAGAAGACCCTCGACAAACTCGAACGGCTCGGTCTGATCGCTTCGAAGGACCGACCGAGGAGGGGGGAGCGGATCACGCTGAAGAAGGCGATCGACGAGTTCCTCGCAGACCACGAAGGGAAGCCGACAACGCTCGTTCGCAAGACTCAGGCAACCGAGAACATGCTCGAGCGTCTCGACGGCTCTAAGCCGCTCTCATCGATCACTGAGGGCGATGCCGAAGACTTCCGTAAGTCGATGCTCAAGAAGTACAGCAAGGCGACCACAAACCGAACAATCGGGTATTGCCGACAGTTCTTCAAGTTCGCCCAGCGTCGACGGTGGGTCGATTCAGACCCCTTCGCCGAGGTCAAAGCGGGTACTACGACTAACAGGGCGAGAATGCAGTTTGTCTCCCGCGAGATCGTCGACAAAGTGATAGCCTCGGCCCCATCGGCCCAGTGGCGAGCGATCATCGCTCTATCTCGATACGGCGCTCTCCGATGCCCTTCTGAGGTTCTGGATCTTCGGTGGGAAGACGTCGACTTCGACAGCCTGAGGATGATCGTCCGGTCTCGGAAGACGGAACACCATGAAGGCGGCGACTCCCGGATCGTCCCGCTCTTCCCTGAGGTCCGAGACCGTCTGCTTGAGGTTCACGCTGAGGCGTCGCCGGTCTCGGTCCGCGTGATCTCCGACTATGAACCCGGATCGAATCTCTACACGCACTTCCGGCGGATAGTGAGGCGTGCGGGCGTCCCTCCCTGGCCTCGCCTCTTTCACAACCTCCGGGCGTCCAGACAGACCGAACTCGCCAGCGAGTTCCCTCTCGCCACGGCTTGCGCTTGGGTCGGGAACACTCGAGCGATCGCCGCGGGTCACTACCTACAGCAGACGGACGCGGACTGGGAGCGGGCCGTAGGCGCGCATGCCGTCCACATTCAGGGAAGAATCCCGTCCACACAAGAAAACCCACCGAACACCACCAAAAACCAAGACGGATCAGAAAGCCTCAATTTGCAAGGCTTTATGGTTCTCGGTGGTACTCAGTGGGTTCCGGTGGGTTTTGAAAAAGTGGGCGAACTCGGACTCGAACCGAGGACCTCGCGGGTGTAAACCGAGCGCTCTAGCCAGCTGAGCTATTCGCCCCACACGAAATCAGTGTAGCGATTTACCTCTCGCCACGCCTCTCCCTCGCCATGCTCGAACCGGGAGTTCGATACCATGCTACCCCTACTTCTGACCAGCACCACCCCCCCGGGATCACCCGGTTTCTGGAGATTCGATAGCGATGGCCAACGGTTACGCCAAGGAAGTCATGGAGCAACTCCACGCCCGCAACGCTCACGAGACCGAGTTTCTTCAGGCCGCCGACGAGGTCCTCGAGTCTCTCGCTCCGGTCTTCGAGAAGCACCCGGAATACCAGAAGCACGCCATCCTCGAACGCATCGTCGAACCCGAACGCGTCATCCAGTTCCGGGTGCCTTGGCTCGACGACAACAATGCACCCCGAGTCAACCGGGGCTTCCGCGTCCAGTTCAACTCCGCGATCGGGCCGTACAAAGGTGGTCTTCGCTTCCACCCCTCCGTCAACCTCTCGATCCTCAAATTCCTCGGCTTCGAGCAGATCTTCAAAAACGCACTGACCGGGCAGATGATCGGCGGCGGCAAAGGCGGCTCGGACTTCGACCCCAAGGGCAAGTCCGACTTTGAGGTCATGCGATTCTGCCAGTCCTTCGTCACCGAACTCTTCCGCCATGTCGGTCCCGATACCGATGTCCCCGCGGGCGACATCGGCGTGGGGGGACGCGAGATCGGCTACATGTTCGGCCAGTACAAACGCCTCGCCAACGAGTTCACCGGGGTCCTCACCGGCAAGCCCCTCGATTTCGGAGGCTCCCTCGGACGCACCGAAGCCACCGGCTACGGCACGGTCTTCTTCGCCGCCGAAATGCTCCAGGTCAAGAACCAGACCCTCGAAGGCAAAACCTGCCTCGTCTCTGGTTCCGGCAATGTGGCACAGTACGCCATCGAAAAACTCATCCAACTCGGCGCCAAGCCCGTCACCGTCTCAGACTCGACCGGTTGGGCCCATGTAAAAGATGGCATCACCGCGGAAATGCTCGAAGAGATCAAGGACATCAAAAACAACCGTCGCGCACGCATCAGCGAACTCGCCGAGAAGTACCCCGGCAAAGTGGAGTACCACGAGTCCGCACGCAACGCCGACCACAACCCACTCTGGCAACTCGAAGCCCAGTGCGCCTTCCCTTGCGCGACTCAGAACGAGATCAACGGTAAGGACGCCGACAACCTCCTCGCTGGTGGTGTGACCGTCGTCAGCGAAGGCGCCAATATGCCCTCCGATACCGACGCGGTGAACAAGTTCGTCGATGCCAAAATCATGTACGGCCCCGGCAAGGCCGCTAACGCCGCGGGCGTCGGTTGCTCGGCCCTTGAGATGGCCCAGAACTCGTCTCGCGTCGCATGGTCCTTCGAGCAGGTCGAGAGCATGCTCAAGGACATGATGGCCACCATCCACAAGAACGCCTACGAAGCATCGGAGCGCTACTCCACCGCTGGCAATTATGTCGACGGCGCGAACATCGCCGGCTTCGTCAAGGTCGCCAACGCCATGGTCGCCCAGGGCGTCGTTTAACCCAATCTCAACACCCGGTCACACACCACGCGGCGGGCTCCGGCCCGCCGCTCTTGTTGCGCGCGGTACACTGGCCTCGATGAAAGTCCACCGCCGCGTTCCGTCCCCAGCCGTCGCCCTCGAGTCCACCCTGCTCCTGCACGGTGTCCCAAGTGATAGCGCGCTCGGGCTGCACCGAGAACTGTGCGAACTCTGCGTTCAGGCCGGGGCGCACCCGGCTCTCGTCGCCCTGCTCGAGGGCGCACCTGTTGCCGGGGTCACCGAAGCAGAGCTACAGGAACTGCTGCAGGGCCCCTCAGTCCCCAAGGCCAACACTTCGAACCTCGGCGTGCTGAAATACTGGGGCGCGAACGCCGCGACCACCGTCAGCGCGACGATGGAGATCGCCGCCGCAGCGGGTATCAATGTGTTCGCTACCGGCGGTCTAGGCGGGATTCATCAAAACCTTTTCACCGGTTCGGCTACCTGCAACCTCGATATCTCTTCTGATCTTGCCGCGATGAGCCGTTTCCCCGTCGCGATAGTCTCGAGCGGCGTAAAATCCATCCTCGATGTCGTCGCCACCCGTGAGGCTCTGGAATCGCTCGGCGTATGTGTCGTCGGTTTCCAGACCGACTCATTCCCAGCCTTCTACCAGAGGGCATCTGATGCCGGCGTGGATGCTCGCTTTGACGATGTCCAAGACCTTGCGGGCTTCCTCCTTGCGGAATTCGCGCGATCCAATCGCGCGGTGCTCGTTGTAAATCCCATACCTGAGCAACACGAGATCCCCCACGACCGCTTTGAGGTCTGGCGAGAGCAGGCCACCGAACACGCCGAGTCGATCGGCGCGACGGGTCGGGCGCTGACCCCGGCCATTCTCGCCGCACTCCACCGCATCTCCGACGGCGCCACACTGAACGCGAACATCGAACTCATCCGATCGAACACGACCTTGGCTGCACAAATCGCCTCTGCGATGCATCAGAAGAATCGGAACATCCCATGATCTCACCACTTCAATGCAAAGTGTTCTGTATCTCACTCGCTGCAATTGTGGCCGCCGCCACCGATGCACCTGCTGCTGAGCCCACACCGCCAGTCGTGGACGGGATCTTCAACGAATGGGATCGTGAGCACATCGCGGCGGTGGACCCCGCAGGCGATGCCGACGCGGCATTCGATATCACCCGCCTGTGGGTGCGTTCAAGCGGAACACTCGCCTTCGTCCGCTTCGACACCGGGCGCACGCTGAACCTGCAGTCCGGCGAGGAGACCGAGGGGACATTGCGATTCCGGTTCGCCTGCGATCGCACCGACAGCGAGGTCGTCGTAGACACCAGAGGACGCTCGGTTCTGCTGTCTCGTCCCGAAGCAAGCCACCAGAACGGCACATGGCACGACACCGGATATTGGAGCGCACCGACCTACGCCGCTCCTGAGTTCGAATTCCGCATCGACCTGTCGTCCATCGGTGCCGAGAGCGGAGACCTGATCCGTTTCACAATCGAGGGTAGCGATACACTGGACCGACCGGTCGAGTTCCGGCTTGGCCCTCCGACCGCCTCAACTCAAACCGGTTCGTTCACCCTGCCCGAACCCACCGAGCGCCAGCTCCGCGCCGTGTCGCTTAACACACTCCGAAACGGCATCGTCAACCCCAAGCGGGCCCCCGCGCTGTTCCGGCTCCTCAAGTCTGCCAACCCCGACATCATCCTCCTCCAAGAGGAGTACAACACATCCGCAGAAGAGGTCGAAGCAGCAATCGAGGGAGTACTCGGTGGAGACTGGAACATTGTCAAAACCCGCGACACCGTCATCGCCTCCCCGCTGCCACTCACCAAACTCACATCGTTCAACGATGCATACTCCGCCGCGGTTATCCACCCTGAAGGGCAAGCCCCTCGGCTCATTCTCTGCGTGCACCCAAAGTGCTGTGGGTACATCAGTTCAGACGAAGACCGCCGGCGTATCGAAGAAACGCGGGCGATGATCCGTACCATCCAACTCGCACGCCAGCGCTACGGCGATGAACTCCCGGTTCTTCTGGCGGGTGACTGGAACCTGGTCGGCTCGCGTACACCGCTCGACCTGTTGACCAATCCCACAGACGCCGACTTGAAGCACATCGAAGCGAGGAACCCGGTCAACGGGGAAACCTACACATGGTACGAAGCAGGCTCTGACTTCGGCCCGGGCATGCTGGACTTGGTCACCGTGAGTGCGAATGCTGCGGCGTCCTCATGTGCTGCCGTCCTCGACAGCACAACCCTGAATCCAGAATCGCTCGGTTCGCTCGGCCTCAAGCCGGACGATTCACGCGCGAGCGATCACCTCATGCTCGTGATCAACTTCGGGACCTAAACTCAGCTCCGACGCCGGCGCAGTCCCGCGGCACCGCCGATGCAAAGCACCAAGAGTGACGACGGAGTGGGAATGGTCGAACGCTCAAGCGGCGGCGATTTCGGCTCGTTGATCAAGTTCGAGAAATCACCCCAACCCGGCTTACGGAACGGAACATCCGAAGTGTTCGGGGTCACGAGATCGGGCAGGTCGGGCACATCGGTATGCACCCGAGACGGACCCGAGAAGTCTGGCCAGATCAGATCGACAGACTCGGCCTTCACCGGTTGCTCGATGAGATTGTCGTCGAGGTGATGAACCACATTCTTACTCGGCGCGAGATGCCCGGGGATCCATCCGATCGGGCCTACATCGCTGAGTTCGTCGGGCACGCGACGAGGCACGCGTCCGTCAGGCAAATCGGGCAGATCGGTGTGCATGAGAGGGTTGGATCCGGGGCGCCCAAATGCCTCGGTACCCAATGAATACACCAGTTCGGAAGCGTGATGCGGCGCGGTCACATGGCGCTCACCACCCTCAAGCACGCCAGCCTGGATCGGCGCAGCAAGCGTCATCGGACAAACGAGCAAGGCGAACACCGGAGCGCTCAGGCAAAGGTAGCGGCTCATGATTGTCCTCCGGAACGAGTCCGAGACTGTGAAGACTCAAGCATGGCCCATCCCGTCTGCTGAAACGCCGGGAAGCGTGACATCGTTGCCGAGATGAGGGTTCGATCGGTTTCGTCGATACTCAGATCGAGTTCGAGACCAGTGCGTTCGCTGAGGAGCCGGTGCAGCGACATCTGCATCGAGAAAGCGCGCTCACGCATCGCCCAGTTGTCGAGATGCTCCGCGATATCCAGGGTGTATCCAAGGAGCGTCTTCATCGCGCCCTGAAGTTCTGCACCGTCCATCGTCCGCATCGCGATATTTGTCGCAAAGATGCTGGTCCAGCCAAGGCTTTCCATCACATCACCACGAGGTGCCATCCGTGCGTCCAGCCCCTCTTCGACCCTGTGGATCATCGCCGCAACCGTCGAGGGGCCGTCGAGTTCACCGCGATGCACACGACACTCATCGATACCGGCCCGACAGGTCGCCGCGATGCCAGCAAGCTGCGGATCACCCAGCGATTCACTCAACTCGTTGTACATCCGCTCCGAGGTCGTGAGATCCGCGATCGCGAGTTCACGATGCCGGTCAGCCTCATCCGGTTCCACCGACATGAACCGTCGGCGCACATGCCCACGCAGATAGTGAACGAACGCCACACGCTTCCAGTCCACATCGCGCTTCGGCGGGTTTGATTCGTAGTGGTTCGCGAGCAATTCCGCAGTCCCGAGGGCCGGTTCAAGATCCCACAGGCTGTACCAGGCGTTCGCGAGCGTAGAACGAAGGATGTTCCGGGTGTAGCTGCTCACCCCCTGGCAGGCGAGGCCGCGACGACACGCGTCAACTTCCTGCGTGTAACGCCCCAGACCATCCCAGCCCGATGCTTCCATCGCACACGAGAACGCACGCCGCTCTTCACTCTCCGCAGCGCTATACATGCGCCCCGCGAGTTCGATCATGTCACGATAACGCCCATCATCGTGCGCCTCGCGCGCCTCAGAGTAGAGCAGTTCAAACGCCTTGTCAGAAGGAGACCGCTGGTCAGACCGCTTGGTTTCAACGATGCGGGAAGCACTCGATGCATCGCCGTTCCAGATCGTCTCCAACACCGCCCCAACCGGCCAGTCCAGAGCCTTGGCCAACGCGACCACGAAATCGCTCTTCGGGTTCCCGCTCTCAGGATAGACCTTGGTGGGATCACGCCGGAGGTGCCGCGCCAGTTCCGCCCGGCTCCAGCCGCGTGTGGTCCTGGCAAGGTCAATAAGACGATGAAGCCGCTCGGTACGCGCTCGGTCTTTGGTCATGATGGCGTGCTCCTCCGAGTCTGAGTGCGGGTTCTTGGCAGAACCCAATACGCAATTCCCGCCAAATCGTTCCGTAATATTGACTCGGAAATCACCGGAAGACAACAGTTTATCGACCGAGAGCCGAATATAAGGCAAACAAACGGCGAGACCGCAGGCTTTTTAGGCAGCGGATACCACTTCTGCCTTACGCACCCCCAATTGGTCGTCTTCCACAACAATCTCAACCGTGTCCCCGTCTCCGATATCGCCCGCGATGATCGCCCGTCCCACCTTCGTCTCGATCTCATGCTGCACGAACCGCTTCAGCGGGCGAGCCCCGTAGATCGGGTCGTAGGCCCGTTCGGCGATGAATTCCGCCGCGTTATGATCCAGCGTGATCGCGATCCGGCGGTCGGCCAACCGTTCGCGCAGTTCGTCGATGACGAGTTCAACGATCTTCAAAATTTCAGCCTGCTGCAGGGGCTTGAACAGCACGATGTCATCCACCCGGTTCAGGAATTCCGGCCGGAAGGATGATCGCAGGTCGCGCATCACCGATGACCGAGCATCGTTCGTAATCTGCCCGCTCGGAGTCACACCCTCCAGCAGGTGCTGGCTGCCGATGTTCGAGGTCATGATGATCACGGTGTTCTTGAAGTTCACCGTCCGCCCCTGCGAATCAGTAACCCGGCCGTCGTCCAGGATCTGCAGAAGCACATTGAACACCTCCGGGTGCGCCTTCTCGATCTCGTCGAACAGGATCACCGAGTATGGCTTGCGCCGGACCGCTTCCGTCAGCTGCCCCCCTTCCTCGTACCCGACATATCCGGGAGGCGCGCCGATCAGTCGGCTGACCGCGTGCTTCTCCATGTACTCGCTCATATCGATGCGAACGATGTTGTCCTCACTGTCGAACAACGCCTGCGCCAGGGACTTGGCCAATTCCGTCTTCCCCACACCCGTCGGGCCAAGGAAGATGAACGACCCGATCGGCCGCTTCGGATCCTTGATCCCCGCCCGGGCGCGGATCACCGCGTCGGACACCAACTGCACCGCTTCATCCTGACCGACCACGCGTTCGTGCAGCGTTTCGTCGAGGCGCAGCAGCTTTTCCCGCTCGCTCTCGACCAACCGCGAAACCGGAATGCCCGTCCATTTCTGGACGATCTCCGCGATCTCCGTGTCCGAGACGATATCCCGCAGCAACGCGTTGTCGGTCTGTTCGATCTCCGCCTCGGCCTTCTCAAGCTCAGCCGTCAGCTTCGGCAGTTCCCCATACATCAGCGCCGCGGCACGATCGTGGTCGTAACCCCGCTTGGCCTCTTCGATGTCCACCTTCACCTGCTCAATCTGCGAGCGGAGATCCGTCACACGATGAATGCCGGACTTCTCACGCTCCCACTGGTCCCGCATCGCGTCCGCAGAGGTGCGCAGGTCCGCCAGTTCTCGCCGCAAGGTCTCCAGCCGCTTCTTCGAGGCCTCGTCCTTCTCGTTCTTGAGCGCGGTCTCCTCGATCTCCAACTGCATCACGCGCCGCGTCACCTGGTCCAGTTCCGCCGGCATCGAGTCGATCTCGGTCCGCACCATCGCGCAGGCCTCGTCGATCAGGTCGATCGCCTTGTCAGGCAGGAACCGGTCCGTGATGTACCGATGGCTCAATTCCGCCGCCGAAACCAGCGCGCTGTCCTGGATCGCCACGCCGTGATACACCTCGAAGCGCTCTTTCAGGCCACGCAGGATCGAAACCGTATCCGCCACCGTCGGCTGGTCGACGAGCACCGTCTGGAACCGCCGCTCAAGGGCCGCGTCCTTCTCGATGTACTTGCGATACTCGTTCAGCGTCGTCGCACCGATGCAGCGCAACTCGCCCCGAGCCAGCATCGGCTTGAGCATGTTCCCCGCGTCCATCGCGCCCTCGGCCGCACCCGCTCCCACGATCGTGTGCAGTTCGTCAATGAACAGGATGATCGACCCGTCCGATTTCTTCACCTCGTTCAGGACCGCCTTCAGACGCTCCTCGAACTCGCCTCGGAACTTCGCACCCGCCACAAGCGAGCCCATGTCCAGCGCGAACACCGTCTTGTTCTTGAGCGTCTCGGGGACATCACCGCGCAGAATCCGCTGCGCGAGGCCTTCAACGATCGCCGTCTTGCCCACCCCCGGTTCGCCGATCAGCACCGGGTTGTTCTTCGTCTTGCGCGTCAGGATCCGGACCACGCGCCGGATCTCACCGTCACGCCCGATCACCGGGTCCAGCTTGCCCCGCTTGGCCATCTCGACCAGGTCCACGCCGTACTTCTCGAGCGCTTCGTAAGTCGCCTCCGGGTTCGCGCTGGTCACCCGCTGCGAGCCGCGGATCCCCGTCAGCGCCGTCAGGAGTTCATCTCGCGTGACCCCGTGTTTGATCAGAATCTTGGTCGCCTCAGAACCCGTCCCCCCCGCCAGCACGGCCAGCAGCACATGCTCGATCGACACATACTCATCCTTCAATCGCTTGGCTTCTTCTTCCGCCTGCACCAGCACATTCGCCAGTTTCTGCGAGATCAGCAGCTTGCCGTGCTCCGCACCCGGCCCACGAACGCTCGGGCGCTTCTCGAGATCGCGCGTCAGATCCTCGATCACGCCCGTCACATCCGCACCGATCTTCGAGATCAGCCGCCGAGCCACGCCCTCGGGCTGCTCGATCATCGCGAGCACCACATGCTCAGTATCCACCTCCGGATGACCGTACTTCACCGATCGGGTGTGGGCCTCCGAAATGGCTTCCTGTGTCTTCTGAGTGAGTTTGTTGGGGTCCATGAGAATCCTTTCCCGCGCTGTGTCGCGTCCGCAATCAGGGGATGCAATTCCCGTACCACCCCGTCATAGCCCATACGCTGCAGCCAAGCCTTCGCAGAGGTAGCGATATGCCGATCTGGATCCCCCAGTCTCCAAGGGTGCCGATTTGGCAGCATCTCATCCATATCAACCTGCCAAATCATTTGACGCATCCAACCGGGGATAAACCAACGAATCAACAGACACCCTCGCCCCATGCAGATTAAACTCCCGCTCCACACGCGCAGCCCAATACACCCACTTGAAAACAGAGAATTATTCGTGAAGAAGTCGAAGGCCTCCACCAACCGATCCGGCTCGTCCATCGCCAGGCTCGCCATCCGGTTTGTGATCGGCGTCATCATTCTGCTCGGCAGCGTCGGCCTGTTCGGCTTCCTCGCCAAGAACCGTCCCGCACCAGCCCATGTGACCGACCACTCTCAGTCCCGTCTGGTCAGCGTCATCGAAGCCCGCGAACTGCCTATCGCCCGTCGGTACTCCGGCTTCGGCAGCACCCGAGCCATCCGCGAAACCACCGTCGCTGCCGAAGTCTCCGCGCGCGTCACCAATCGCCCCGACGCCATTCGAGCCGGTCAACGCATCGAGCGAGGCGATCCGATCATCAGTTTGGACAACGAGGTATTCACGCAGCGCCTGAACGCCGCCCAGGGCGCACTCGATGCGCTCAACGCGGATCTCGACTCCTTGGATGTCGAACTCGAATCCACACAGGAACGCCTCCGTCTCTCCGAACAGGCAATCACACTGCTCGACAATGAACTGACCGAACTCGAATTGGCTCTCGAACGAGGCGCCGCGGTCAAAATTGAGGTCGACCGGCTCCGTCGCGAACGCACATCACTCGAAAGCGAACGCGAAACACTCCGCCAGATCCTCTCCGGCATCCCCTCACGCCGCGCCTCCATTGAAGCCCGCGTGGCTTCCCAGCGCGCCGAACTCGCCCTCGCCAGAATCGATCTCAATCGCACAACCATCCAGGCCCCAATCTCCGGAATCCTGGCCGAAATCTTCGTCGATGAGGGAGACTCGGTTTCACCCGGAACCCGCATCTGTCGCATCGTCGATCTGTCGGTCATCGAGGTTCCCCTGCGCCTGCCCGCCGCCGCCGCGACCCAGGTGACCACCGGTGCGCGGGCCATCATCGAAGAGACCACCACCGAGGGGCGGATCTACAACGGAACCGTCATCCGCGTCGCCCCGGAGATCGACCCGGCAACCCGCACCATCACCGTCTTTGTCGAAGTCCGCCAGGACCCGAGCGCGGCGACCACCATTTCCACAGACCTGCTCCTCCCCGGACAGTTTGTCTCCGGGCGTGTCATTACAGAGACCACCCGTCAGTGCCTCGCCGTACCGCGACTGGCCGTGAAGTCTGATCGTGTCATGGTCTTCGATCCGGAAACCGCCACCGCCCAGCCCAGAACCGCTCCCATCGATTTTTACACCGATCATGTCCCCGGCGACACCAACGGATGGGACCAATGGGCCATCCTCGATCCCACCGTTGAGGCCCAGGACTGGCAGGCCCCGCGCCTCAAACCCGGCGATCTGGTCATCGTCAGCAATCTCGATGAACTGCCCCCGGGCACCCCGGTTCGACTCGAACCCCAGAGCGGAAGCGCGGTCGCCCCATGAGCCTCGCCGCATTCGGAGTCCGCAAGCCCGTCGTCGCCAACCTCGTGATGTTCGCCATCATCGGGGCCGGCGTGATCTTCGGGCTTACCCTGCGCCGCGAGTTCTTCCCGGAGTCCGAAGCTCGTCAGGTCAACATCGTCGCCCCCTATCCCGGTGCTTCTCCCGACGAGGTTGAACAGACCCTCGCCATTAAAATCGAAGACGCAGTCGCCGACCTCGACGACATCAAGGAACTCACCTCCCAGGTCTCCGAGGGAGTCGCCAGTGTCACCATCGAGTTCCGCGACGGCGTTGACATCGACGAAAAACTCTTCGAGGTCAAACGCGAGATGGATGCGCTCCAGGACCTCCCCGAGGAATCCGAACGCATCGTCGTCGATAAATTCGAACCCAATCTGCCCGTCTGCGTGCTCTCGATCTACGGCGAATCCGATGAGCGCACCCTCAAAAACGCCATCCGCCAGATCCGCGACGACCTCGAACGTCTCCCCGGCATGGGCGACATCGTCATCAGCGGCATCCGCAACGATGAGGTCACCGTCGAGATCCACGAACACGCACTCCTCCAGCACAACCTCTCGCTACCCGATATCAGCGACGCCATCTCCCAGGCCATGCGGGAACTCCCCGCCGGTTCCGTGCGCTCCTCCACGATGAACACCGCGATCCGCACCGTCGGGGTCGAGGACCGCATCGAAGAAATCCGCGACATCATCATTAAGGCCGGAGACGCCCAGGCACTCCGCCTCGCCGATATCGCCACCGTCACCAACGGCTTCGCCGATGTCGATCTGCACACACGCCTCAACGGCGAACCCAGCGTCTCGCTCACGGTGTTCAAGGTCGGCAAACAGGACGCCGTCGAGATGGCCGACATGGTCAAGGCCTACAAACTCGGTCGGGAGGTCGCCGCCGGACGCGCCGAACCCATCACCTACACCCCGCTCGAATACCTCCGCCTCAAGATGCGCAAACCGGGTGACACCACCCCGCCTTCGCCACGCATCGAGGCCTACGAACTCGGCCTCTCACGAACCACGCCCCCACCGGGCGAACTCGCCATCACCACCGACCTGGCCCGCTTCATCGTCGGTCGCCTCGACCTCCTCACCCGCAACGCCTTCGCAGGCGGCGTGCTCGTCCTCCTGGTTCTGGTGCTGCTCCTGAACCTGCGGGTGGCCTTCTGGACCGCGGTCGGCCTCGGCGTGTCGCTCCTGGGCACACTCGCCGCGATGTCGCTCTTCGGCTACACCCTGAACCTGCTCACGATGTTCGGCCTCATCATCGTCGTGGGACTCCTCGTCGATGATGCCATCGTGGTCGCCGAGAACATCACCCGTCGCTTTGAGGAAGGCGACGACCCCGACACCGCGGCCGTTGACGGCACCAACGAAGTGAACTGGCCCGTGGTCGCCACCATCCTCACCACCATCTGCGCCTTCCTCCCCCTCGCGCTGATCGAAGGCCAGATCGGCGACCTGCTCGGCGCGCTCCCCGCCGTCGTCGCCTTCGCGCTGATCGTCTCCCTGGTCGAGGCGCTGTTCATCCTCCCCGTCCACATGGCCCACAGCCTCCACAAGCACGGCCGTCACGCCGAAGGCCAGGATCAGAGCGCACTCAACAGAGCCGAAGCCGTCGCAGACCGCTACCGCAATAAATTCTTCAACGGCTTGCTCATTCCGGTCTACACCAAGACCGTCCGTGTTCTCCTGCGAACCCGTTACCTCACAGTGATCGTCGCCCTGGGCGGCCTCATCCTGTCCGTCGGGCTCGTCGCAGGCGGCGTCGTGCAAGCCACCTTCCTCGAATCCTCCGACGCCGAGACCATCAACATCGAACTGCAGATGCCCATCGGCACCCCCGCAAGCCAGACCGATGAGATCGTGCGCCGCATCGAAACCGCCGCAGTCGCGCAAGACGAAATCTCCGCAGTGTTTGCACAGGTCGGCGCCGTCAACTCCATCGACGGAGGCAGCGAGGGCTCCCAACAGTCGCATGTTGCCCAGATCATCCTTGAACTCAAGCCCGTCGAACAGCGCGATCGTTCCAGCCAGCAGGTGATCAACGCCGTCCGCGACGGCATCGGCGAGATCCCGGGCGTGAAGTCACTCCGCATCGAGGAGGTCGCCGGTGGTCCAGGAGGCCCACCCATCACACTCACCGTCGTGGGGACCGATCCCGATCGCATGGCACCGGTCGTCTACCAGATCAAGGAACTCCTCGCCCAATACGAAGGCGTCCGCGACATCGCCGACAACGCCGACTCGGGCCGACGCGAAATCCAAATCACCCTCAAGGACGCCGGACGCGAACTCGGCTTCACCCAGACCTTCCTCGGACGCCAGATCCGTGGCGCGATCTTCGGACTTGAGGCCTACACCTTCGCCGGCATCCGCGAAGACATCGATGTCCGCGTCATGCTCCCGGAAGAATCACGCCGCTCACTCGAAACCCTCGAAAGCCTTCGCGTGTTCACCCCCGGCGGCACCCCCGTCCCACTCTCGGAGATCGCCGAACTCCGCGAAACCGAGGGCTACGCCACCATCCGGCGTCTCGATCGCCAACGCGCCATCAGCGTCACCGCCGAGGCAAACCGTGCCATCGTCAACCCCGAAAACCTCATCGCCGATCTCCGCCCACAACTCGCCGAGATCCAGCGTGCCAACCCCGGCATCCGCATCCTGGAGCGCGGCCGCCAGCAGGACAACGCCGAATCTCTCTCTTCCCTCCCGATCGGCATGCTCGTCGCCATCGGCCTCATCTACTTCACCCTCGCCTGGCTCTTCGGCAGTTACACCCAGCCCTTCATCGTCCTCTCCGCGGTCCCCTTCGCCGCGATCGGCATGATCCTCGGCCACTTCGTCCTCGGCTTCACGATGACCATCCTGTCCTTCATCGGGTTCATCGCCCTCAGCGGCATCGTGGTCAACGACTCGCTCATCTACATGTCGTTCTTCAACCGCCTGCGCGATGCGGGCGTGCACATCGAAGACGCGTGCGTCGAAACCGGCCGCTCCCGCCTCCGCGCCATCCTCCTCACGACCGTCACGACCGTCCTCGGCCTTCTCCCCCTCCTGCTCGAACAATCCTTCCAGGCTCGCTTCCTCATTCCCATGGCCATCACCATCGCCGGCGGCCTCGTCTCCGCGACGATGATCATCCTCGTCGTCCTCCCCTGCCTCCTCATGATCTTCGACGACATCAAACGCCTGTTCCGTTGGGCGTGGACAGGCGGCTCCCAATCGGTCGCAAGGTCCCAGCCCACCGGCGAGGCCATCGGTACTCTGACTCAGAAGATCGAAGAGATACCCTGAATCTTCATCCTGACGCGTCGCCACCGGAAAGACGAACCATGCCCCGAAACGCCCTCCTCACGACCGCGCTCGCCCTCGTGATCCTGCTTTCCCACGCCTCATTCGCACAGGATGCCCCGTTCGGCATCCACGAGCGCACCGAACCGCTCCATCGCACCGATCCCCACGCCCCCGACACCATTCCCGGCTTTGAAGTCTCAACCCCCGTCGGTCTGGTGCGAACAATCCCCTCGCTCAACCGCATCGAACTCCTCCGCAAGAACGATTCCGAACCGACTCCTCTCTCTGCGAACCTCCACCCCCTGCTCCCAAGCGGCATTGCCGCAACCAGCACCCACCTCTACATCGCCGACACCGGCAACCGACGCATCCTCCGCTGGAACATCAACGGCACCGAACTCGATGAATCCTCCGCCATCGTCCTGAGCACCCCAACGCTCCGCCGCCCCGTCGGCCTCGCCACCCACAACGACCAACTCTTCATCGCCGATTCATGGTCCGACCACATCCTCGTTCTCAACGAGGACGGCCAACCGCAACGCACCATCGGTCAGCACGGCGCACAACCCGGCTTCCTCTCCGGTCCGATCGGACTCCTCGTTCACGACGACCTGCTTTTCGTCGCAGACTCCCGCAACAGCCGCGTCCAGGCCTTCGACCCTGCATCCGGCGAGTTCCGCTATGAATGGGGCCTCCATGTCATCCGACCGCACGAAGCCGATGGCCGCCTGCACTACCCCACCAAACTCCTCCTCTCCGACGACGGCTCCACAATCGGCGTCACCGAACCGTGGGAGGACCGAGTCCAGTGGTTCCGTCGCGCCGAGGCCGAAGAAACAGTCCCCAAGCGCCTGCCGCTCGGAGCCGACAACTTCGTCCACTTCGGCTCCGGCGTCGATGCCTACGACCGCCTCCTCGCCGTCACCGATCCCGACACCCACACCGTCCGCATCTTCGACCTCCAACTCGAAACCCCGGTCCTCATCGGCGTCCTCGGCGAGTTCGGCAACCTCCCCTCCCAGTTCGCACACCCCAGCGCCGTCGCCTTCCTCCCGCCACACGATGACCGCCCCCTCCGCCTCGCCGTCGCCGATCGCGGCAACGCCCGCATCGCGCTGTACGCCTTCGACTGGTCTCCCGACGAGACCCTCCGCTACCGCCCCAAACTCGCCACGCTCCTGCGCACCTTCGATCTGCTCGCCCTCGATCAACAACACCCACCCGACGCCGCCGCGCTCCTCGCCACTCCCAACGACACCATCACGCTCCTCGACGCCGCGAACCACACACGCATCCACCTCAACCATCGCCTCCGCGTGCTCGACTCCACAGCACTCGATGCACAGCACACCACTCGACCAGCCCTCTGGACTTCCGCAAGACGCGACGCGGCCACCAATCCGCTCTTCGTCGATGGTGCCAATCGACGCATCGTGAAGCCATCAGCACACACAGACCCCCAGATCATCCAACTCGACCCGGCCATCCTCGAACCGGTCGATGTCCTCTTCCGCGACAGCGACATGCTCGTCGTTGACCGAGGTCGTCACACCATCGTTCGCTGCGATCTCGAAGGACACGCGCTCGAATACATCGGCCAACCCGGTCTCGCCGCGGGCCAGTTTCACAAGCCCGCCGCAATCCTCCGGTTGCCCGATAAACGCATCCTCGTCGTCGACCGCGGCAATCACCGCATCCAATTCTTCAACCCAGACTGGACCCTCGCCGTCATCGACGGCTCCCGCCTCTATACCGGTCCTGCCCAGATCGGCCAGAGCGCACCCCGCAACACCAAACCACCGCAGGCAACCAGCCCAATTCCGGACTAGCGTTTCCGAACAGGCCTTTTCGGTGCTAGCATCAACCCGTGGCCATCAAATTCCTGATTCCAGTGCCGATCATCGCATGCGCGATCGCGCTCGCATCCTGCGATCAGCCAACGCCGACGGATACTCTCGACACCGCCGACCCCATCACGACCATCAACACCGCCACCGAAGCACACAACGCCGCGACCGATGAATACTGCGGCGACCCCGCCCTCGACACCCAGACCCGCACCGCGACAACCCCCTCCGGTGATTACACCGTCCAACTCATCGGCCTCCCCCCCAGCGTGACCTCCAACGAAATCTTCTCGTTCCAAGTCACACTCTCCGCCGCCCCCGATATCCCCACCGACAACCTCTCCATCATCGTCGACGCCGGTATGCCTCAGCACGCTCACGGCATGACCGTCCGCCCGCAGGCCATCCCCGCCGCTGCAGACGGTCTCTTCCGTGTCGACGGCATGCTCTTCCACATGCCAGGCGCATGGGACCTCACCATCGATGTCGTCGACGGCCCCTACACCGAGCGAGTGACCTTCCATGTCGAGGCCCGCTAGAACCCGTCGCACAACCGGCGCGCGTCTCATCCCGGTGATCCTCGCCAGCGCATCCGTAGCACTCATCTCCTGCAAGGAGCAACCAGCCCCTCGCCCGGCCACCGATGCCCCCGCGCCAACACCGCTCACCGTCTCCGCAGAGACCGCGAGCCTCATCCTCTCGCTCAGCCCACCACCGCTCCCGCCCGCCGATCCAACCAACCGCCTCTCCTCCGACCCCCGCGCCGCGCACTTCGGACGCTTCCTCTTCTTCGATTCCGCACTCTCCGGCAGCGCCACCATGAACTGCGCCACCTGCCACAACCCCGAACTCGCCTTCACCGACGGGCTCCCCGTGGCCGAGGGCGCGGCAGTCGGAACCCGCAACACCCCAAGCATCCTCAACGCCGCCCACTACCCCTGGCTCAACTGGGACGGCAGCGCAGACACCCTCTGGATGCAAGCCGCCCGCCCGCTCGAAGCCGCCCACGAACTCAACTCCACCCGCACCACCGTCGCCAAGGCCATCGCCCTAGACCCTGATCGCCGCGCCGCCTACGAAGCCATCTTCGGCAAGCTCCCACCCGCTTCCCGCTTCGAGTCCATGCCCGACCGCGCGACCCCTTCCGCCGAAGCCGGTTCCCACGAGCGCCGAGCATGGCAGACCATGCCCGAACCCGACCAGGACCTCGCCACCCAGGTCTTCGTCAACATCTGCAAGTCCATCGCCGCCTACGAACACCGCCTCACCTCGCGCAACTCACCATTCGACCGCTTCGCGAGTGCCGTCGCCACCGGTGACCTCCATGAATGGGCCAACCAGGGCAACCCCGGCTTCGGCCAAACCGAACTCGCGGGCTTCGAACTCTTCGCAGGTGAGGGCGACTGCATCGCCTGCCACGCCGGCCCCTTCTTTTCCGACTTCGCCTTCCACAGCGTCCGCGTCGCTCCCACCGCCGGGCCGCCGCAGATCGACCCCGGTCGTTTCGACGGCCTCGGGACCGTCATGACCAACCCGCTGAACAGCGCTGGCCCCCACAGCGATGACCCGCAATCCTCCCGTGCCCAGCGCCTCACCTACCTCACCAACCCGGGCACCAACTGGGGACGCTTCCGGACCCCTTCCCTCCGCAATGTCGCCGTGACCGCCCCGTACATGCACGCCGGCCAGTTCGAATCGCTCGATCGCGTCCTCGACCACTACTCCACCTTCAAAGACGCTCTCCCCCCGGACCACCACGATGCCCAGGAACGCCTCCTCCGCCCTTTGAACCTCTCGCCGGACCAGCGGACCGCGATCATCGCCTTCCTCCACGCTCTGACCGATATCCCGAGCGATCCGAACCTGGGCACTCCTCCAGATTCACCGATTCCCCCGCCCGATCAGGCCAAAACCGGCCATTGAGCCATTCCACTTTCGATCCGCCGCGCCTCGGGGGTAGAGTCAAGATGGACAAACCTTCCTCACGCTGTCCGAAAGTGAGCCTGCCTTGCGCTATCCCGTGATCGCAATCACCGTACCCACCGCACTCTGCCTCGCCACACTGCTGGCCACGCCAGGCAACGCACTCGCTCACCCCGACGACCCCAAAATCCTCGACATCATGCCCCCCGTCATCGCCGAGCCCTACCGCGCCGATGTCAACACCCGAGGCGAGCCATCCTTCGATTCGCTCGATGTCGATCTGCTCAGCTGGCTCCCCGTCAACACCTTCGGCCTCGGCTCCGACGGCGCCGCGGACATCTGGGGCTACACCTCCCCCGCCGGGCGCGAGTACGCCATCATCACCCTCTCCAACGGCATCTCCTTCGTCGATGTCACCGAGCCCGGCAACGCCCAGATCGTTCGGACCTTCACCGGACCAGACAGCCTCTGGCACGATGTGAAGGTCTACGACCACTACGCCTACGCCGTCAGCGAAGGATCGGAA
>JBICHT010000124.1:0-10603 GCA_043101125.1 Phycisphaerales bacterium JB050
CACGACGCTCTTCCGATCTGTCGGTTCGAGCTCGTTCAACCAGACCGACTCGAAGCCGTTCATCTGGAGCGCCGATCGCGGCGCGAGCGAAGCGATCCCGCTGCCGGACGGCACTTCGTCGGCGATCGCGCGTGGTGTGAACTCCGACGGCTGGGTGGTCGGCATCGGCAGCGGTCAGTTCGCGGTTCCCTTCCTGTACGACGGCGAACAGACCTACCGCCTGCAGGACCTGCTGCCCGCGGACACCGATTGGGACATCTCGACGAACACCAGCTCATCGGCCCTCGGCATCGCCGAGGACGGCACGATCGTCGGTACGGCGGTCATCGACGGTGAGATTCGGGCGTACCGCATGACGCTGGTCCCGGCCCCGGGCGCGACCGCGCTGCTGGGCCTGGGTGGTCTGGCGTTCATGCGTCGTCGTCGCTGAGTCGCGACGGAGGATTGAGAGAGAAGGCGGACCTTTCGGGGTCCGCTTTTTCGTGCGCGGTCGGTTTGGGGGCGGTTGATGTCGCGAATCCTGGCCCGGTGAGTACACTGGCCGCGAACTCGGGGTGATGTCGAGAGGTCATCTGACCTGGCCCGGATCACCGACCCCATCGAAAGGTGAGCCGAAGTGGATCTGCTGCTGAGTCCCCCGATCCTCTTCTTCCTGCTCGGTGCGTTCGCATCGCTCGTCGGAAGCGATTTGGATATCCCGAAGCCTGTGGTGCGGTTGCTGTCGCTGTATCTGTTGATGGCGATCGGGACTTACGGTGGCTACAAGTTGTCGCTCGGCGGTCTCGACGGTCGCGCCTGGGCGACGCTCGGTGCCTCGGTGGTGGCGTCGTTCGCGATGCCGTTCGTGAGTTATGGCGTGTTGCGTCGTCGATTGTCTGCGGCGGATGCTGCGGCCGTGGCGGCATGCTACGGCTCGATCTCGGCGGTGACCTTCATTACGGCGGTTGCGTTTCTTGAGGGTGATGGGATCGTGTATTCGGGGTACATGGTGGCCTCGATGGCGCTGATGGAGTCACCGGCGGTGGTGTCGGGGGTGTTGCTCGCGCGTCTTGCGATGGGGCGGAAGCGGGAGTCTGGCCCCACGGTTGGCGATTCGGTGAGCGAGGATGGGGGAGGCGGCCTGTGGCGCGAGGCGCTGCTCAACGGGGCGGTGCTTGTTCTCGTGGGGTCGCTGGTGATCGGGCTCCTGACCGGTGAGTCGGGCTGGGCTTCGATTAAGCCGCTGATGTACGACCCGTTCAAGGGCGTGCTGTGTTTGTTCCTGCTGGATATGGGTCTGGTCGCGGCGCGTCGGATCGGGGACATCCGAGAAGCGGGATGGTTCCTGATCGCGTACAGCCTGATCGGAGCGATCGCGCAGGGGATGGTGGGTGTGCTGGTCGCGTGGGTGTTGGGCTTGAGCGCGGGGGATGCCTTGCTGCTGGCGATCCTGTTCGGTTCGGCGTCGTATATCGCGGTTCCCGCGGCGATGCGTCTGGCGGTTCCGGAGGCGAACCCCTCGATTTATGTCACGCTGACGCTGGCGGTCACTTTCCCGTTCAACATTATTCTCGGCATCCCGATGTACCACCTGCTGATCAGTGGGTTGGGCATCGGCGGTTGACCGGACACGGAGTTACTGAAGATGCACGAGGTAAAGCGGATCGAGATTGTGATCGAGAAGTCGCATATACGCCAGTTGCGACGCGCGCTCGACGGGGTGGGGGTGCCCGGGTTGACGGTATTCGAGGCGGCGGCTGGGTACGGCGATCGCGGCGAGCGGAGCGGTGGGGAGTTGTCTGATGCGCAGGTGAACTGCTGCATTCTGACGACCTGTCGTGTGGAGCAGTTGGACGCGGTGGCGTCGGTGATCGAGCCGCTGCTCCGGCGCTACGGGGGGCTGTGTCTGATCTCGGATGCGATGGTGATCCGGTCGGAGCAGTGAGTCTGGGCGGGGGTGTGGTGCCGGTCGTTTTGGGTGTGGCGGTGGAGACAGAAAACCGCCCGCCGGGACGAGTCCGTGGCGGGCGGGGAGAGAGAATGCGGTTGTGGAGCAGTCGCGGGCTGGCGACGGGGTTACTTGGCGTGCTGGTCGAACAGCGCGGGCCAGTTGGCGTTGGCCCGTGAGACGCTGCCTTCGAAGTCGGCGTTGAATTTGTCGAGGATGTCGGCGTTGACATTGAGGTAGAGCTTGCCGTTGCGGACCTGGGCGGTGGTGATGTCGACGGGGAGAAGGATGCCGAGCGAGGCGCCGTAGGCGCAGAAGCCGCCGTACTGAGGTGTGTAGCGTTCGGGGTTGGCGGCGAAGGCGTCGCGGTTGGCTTCGGTCGCGAAGAGGTAGGTCGCGCCGGCGTGCTCGGCGCGGATCATGGGCGAGCCGTTGAGCGGGGTGTCGTTGGCAAAGAAGCTGACCGGGTCGAAACCACTGAGGGCGACATCGCTTGCGCCGGAAACATTGATCAGGTTGCCCTTCGCGGCGGCGATGTTGGCGACGGCTTCTTCGGTGCTCCAGACATCGCTGGCGATCATGCGGTAGTTGACGAAGGCGGCCTCGAAGCCGTCGTAGCCGGGGAGTTTGGCGGCGGCGGTGGCGTCGGAGACGATCGCGACTTCGAAGCCTTCCTCGATGAGGTCGCGCATGTGCGATTCGACGCAGAGGTTGGCGGACATGCCGGCGACGACGACCGTACGGATTCCGGCCTTTCGGAGTTGGAGGGTGAGGTCGTTGGACTCGGGGCCGTAGACCTTGTGCGGGCTGACGACGACGGTTTTGTCGTCGTTGATGTAGGGCTTGTACCGATCGAGCCAGTCTGCTCCGGAGCCATCGAGCGATTCGGTGCTGAGCGGTCCCTGGCGGTCGAACATGCCGATGTCGTGCATGAGTCTTTCGAGCGCGCCCTCGAACTGCCAGTTGTGGTCGTGTGGGTAGTAGTAGTGGGGGCTGACGAAGACCTGTGCGCCGGCGTCCTTGCTGGCTTTGAACAGCTTTTCGAGGTTCTCGACGGTTCCGTTTTCGGTGACGCTTTCGCCGACGACGCCCCAGGCGACCCCGTTGGGGCTGAGGAAGTCGTTTTGGGGATCGATGACGAGCAGCGCGAAGTCGCCGCGGGTGAGTTTCACGCCGGGGCGCGGGATGGGGGCGTCTGTGCGAGGTCCGTCGATGTAGTGGACCGTCGGGGAGTGGTCGTGTTGGTCGTGTCCGGCGTGTTCGGCGGATGCGCTGAGCGGCGTTGCGATGAGCGCGGCGAGCGCGACCAGGTTTCGGATGGTGGTGTTGATGGGATGCATTGAAGTTTCCTCCTTCTTCGGTGTGAGTGTGTGTGATCGTTGTGTGGGCGACGCGATTGGAGAGGTCCGTTCCACGGCGTCAGGCGGCGGTCATCGCACTTCGGGGATTCCCTCGTGCTCGAGGGGACGGGGGCCAGGCGCAGGCCAGTGAAAGCGGCGCTGGGCTTCGGTGATGGCGACATCGTTGATGCTGGCTTCGCGCCGTCGCATCAGGCCTGATTCGTCGAATTCCCAGAGTTCGTTGCCGTAACTGCGGAACCAGCGTCCGTCTGTGTCGTGCCACTCATACTGGAAGCGGACGGCGATGCGGTTTTTGCGGAACCCCCAGAGGGATTTGGCGAGGCGGTAGTCGAGTTCCCTGCTCCATTTGCTTTGCAGGAAGGCTCGGATTTGGTCTCTGCCGCGAACGAACTCGGCGCGGTTGCGCCATTCGCTGTCGGGGGAGTAGGCGAGCGCGACGCGCTCGGGGTCGCGGCTGTTCCATGCGTCTTCGGCAGCGCGGACTTTGGCGAGTGCGGTTTCGTTATTGAACGGTGGCAGGAGCGAGCGAGGCGATCGCGCGGCCTCCGCACCGACGGGGCTGGGGTGAGCGTTCATGTGAGGTTCCTTGTGGCGCGTTCGATCAGGATGCCGGCCGCGGTTGTTGCTCAGCGCGCGGGGCAAGCGAGATCGGACTCGGTCCATCCGTAGGGGGCGAAGGCACTGTCGAGCGGGGTGCTGGCGATGTGGTTGGTGTAGTTGGACATCACCTTGAGCGCGGTGCCGAGGATGACTTCCAGAACCGTGCGCTCGGTGTACCCGGCGGCGAGGAAGGCGGCGAGGTCCTCCGGCTTCGGCCAGCCGCGGCTTTCGTTGATGCGGATGGCGAATGTGCGCAGTGCTTCCAGTTTCGGATCGCGGAGTTCCGAGCCGTTGCGGAGTGCGTCGATGATTTCTTGCGGGACGCCCTGCGCGGTGGAGATCGCGGTGTGTGCGGACATGCAGTAGGTGCAGCCGTTCAGGCGGTTGTTGACCATGAGGACGATCTGGCGCTCGGTTGGGGAAAGATCGGTCTTGTCGAAGATGCCGGCGAGGGTCATGTAGCCCTCAAGCAATGCCGGGGCCTCGGCCATGGTGGCCAGGAGGTTGGGCAGGAAGCCGAACGCCTTCTGGGCTGCTTCGATGAGTTCCTTGGCTTCGGGAGCGGTTTCGGCGGTGTGAGTAGGGAAACGGGACATAGCAATCCTCCTTTTGTGGGAAGGCGATGCGACACCTGGCTCGTGCGAGACGCTCGCCGAGTGGGGTGGTCGCGGGTTGTGGTGCGCGAGTTTGGTTCCGGTTGAGGGGAACGGGGTCGCTGCTTCGCAGGAAAGTATACTGACCAGTCAGTATAGATCAAGATGTTCGCTGCTTTTTTCGGAAAATTGCATGATTTCTGAGTAAACACGGGATGTTTTTCGTGAAATTGTTTTGCCTTCGGATATGAAGTGGCGTTTGGCGGTGGCTGAATGTAGACTGATTAGTCTGTATTCAACTGAAGCCTTGAGGAGGTTGGTGTGCCCCCCAGTCGCCGAGATGAATTGATCGATGCCGCGATGCGTGTGTTTTACCGCAGCGGATTTCACGCCACGAGTCTGGACGACATCTTGAAGGAGGGCGGGATCAGCCGGATGACGCTGTACAACCACTTCAAGTCGAAGGATGAGTTGATTCTGGCGGCGATGCGGCGTCGCGACGAGATCTTTCGCAATCGGTTGATGAAGTTCGTGGAGTCGAAGGCGAAGGACCCGCGTGAGCGGCTCGTGGCCGTGTTCGACTTCCACGAGGACTGGTTTTCCGGGAATGAGTTCTGCGGCTGCATGTTCATCAACGCGGCGGCGGAGTTTTCGTTCGCGGAATCGGCCCCTCGGCGGCTTGCGGCGGAGCACAAGCAGGAGATCGTTCGGTATCTGCGGGAGTTGTGTGTCGCAGCGGGGCTGGATGAGCCTGGGGATGTGGCTGAGCAACTGAACATTCTGCTCGAAGGAGCGATTGTTTCGGCGCGGGTGGTTGGCCAGGTCGAGGATGGCGGTTCGGACCCCGGTGTGTACGCGCGGCTCGCGAAACGGATGGCGGTATCGCTGATCGAGGGCTGTTGAAGCCGGAGGAGGGGGATCGGCCAGAATAGTCTTGGCGTTTGGGCGGGGGTGTGCCATGATGTGGCATGCCAGCAGCCAAAACCGTGGATGAATTTATCGAGCGTCAGGATCGCTTTGGAGCGGAGGTTTCGCGGTTGCGCGAGATCCTGCTGAAGACGGGTCTGGAGGAGTGCGTGAAGTGGGGGGCTCCGGTGTACATGCACCGGGGCAAGAACCTTGTGGGGATCGCGGCGTTCAAGGAGCACTTTGGGCTGTGGTTCTTTCAGGGCGCGCTGCTCGGCGATCCGGAGAAGGTGCTGAGCAATGCGCAGGAGGGCAAGACCCAGGCGATGCGTCAGTGGCGGATGGAGAAGAAGTCGGACATCAAGGCTCGGACGATCGCGGCGTATGTGAAAGAAGCGGTCGCGCATCAGGACGCGGGCAAGGTGATCAAGCCGAAGCGACCGGTGGCGAAGGGGGAGGTTGTGCTGCCGGCGGAATTGGCGGCGGCGTTCGCCACGCGGTCCAAGGCGAGGAAGGCCTATGAATCGCTCACGCCGGGCAAGCAGCGTGAGTACGCGAACTACATCGCTGAGGCGAAGCGGGACGCGACGAAGCAGAGCCGGATCGAGAAGATCATCCCGATGATCGAATCGGGGATCGGGCTGCACGACCAGTACCGGAATTGCTGAGCAGAAGGGCCCCCGAAGGCGGGCACCGTCCGGGGTGTTTGGCCGCTACACTGGTCTGCATGTCAAGGATGGCCACATCGGACTATGAAATCGGGCGCCCGGGGAACCGGTGCGCGGTGAGCGGGCGTGATCTGCAGGTCGGCGAGGTGTTCATCGGCGCGCTGCTGGACATCCCGGAGCACGACGAACTGGTTCGCGTGGACATCTGCCCGGAGGCGTGGGAGGCCAGTCGCGGTTCAGAATTGCACGCGGTCGAGGTCACCGAGGTCCGCGATGGTGAAGAGGTTCGGGTGCGACGCCGGATCTTTGCCTACTGGCAGGGTGTGCTTCCGGAATCGAACAAGAAGGCCGATCCGCTGATCGGCGCGGATTCGCTGATGGGGATTTTCGATTCGCTCGAGGGCACCGACGAGCCGAAGCGGATCGCGTTCCGGTATGTGTTGACGCTGCTGCTCGTGCGCAAGCGTCTGCTCTCGCTCGAGGGCCAGCGTCCGGCGCAGGGTGAGGAACCGGCGGTCCTGCTGGTGAAACGCAAGGGCGATGCACCGGATGAGGCGCCGCTGGAGGTCACCGATCCGGGGCTGGACGAACAGGCGATTCTTGATGTGACCGAACAGTTGCAAGCGGTGCTGAACACGGAGTCGGAATGATCGTGCGCGTGTGCGGATTGGGCTTGGCGCTGGGTGTGTCGGCGTGGCTGGGCGGCTGCGGCGGCACGAGCAAGCCGTCCATCGAGATCACGGCGGATGATCAGGCCTCGCTGCTTGTCACGGCGGAGCCGATCCGCCAGGCGTACAACGCCCGGGTGGAGCGGCTGGGGGTGCTGTGGTCGCGCGGGATCGTGGCGTTCCGCTATCGGGATGCGAACGGTGATTTGCACAACGATCAGGGCAACGCCAACATCCAGATGATCCTGCCGGACCGGTTTGCGATGCGTATCCACAAGGTGGGGGAGACGCTGTCCTGGGTGGGTTCGGATGAAGATCGCTACTGGCTGATCGACCTGCTCAGCGAGCCGACCAAAGGCTATGTGGGGCGTCATGAGGAGTTCACGGGCGAGAAGGGGCAGCGGATCGGGCTGCCGGTTCCGCCGCGCGAGTTGCCTCGATTGATGGGGATGGAGCCGCTCCCGGCGTTCGGAGAGGGCGGCTCGCGTGTGCGATCGGTGTCGGAGCAGGCGGTGGTGATCGAGGTCCCGAGCACCTGGGGGTGGTGGGTGTACGCGCTCGATGGCGCGGGTCGTGCTGAGGCGATCCAGTTGCGCAGTCGAGACGATGAAGTGCTGCTGGAGGCATCGCTGGAGCAGTACATGCCGGTTGAACTGCGCGGGGTTGGTGGAGCGCGGCCGCAGACGGCGGGACGGATGCGCCTGACCGCGCCGGGGACGGACTGGCGGATCACGGTTGAACTGGATGCGCCGAGCAACCGTACGCCGAATGCCGAGGCGTTCGACTTTGAGGAACTCGTGGGTATTCTCGCGCCGTCGGAAGTCGTTGATCTCGATGCGTCTGTTGATACGGGGGATGGTTCGTGATCGTGGCGTCTGGGCGCTGGCTGCTGTGCTGCGTGGCGGTGTTGTGCGCGCTGTGTGCGGGTGCGATGGCGCAGGAAGGGACCGTCTCGGTTGAAGCACCGGCTCAGAATCAGAACTGGTTGGCTGCGGGCGGGAACCTCGGGGTCTGGGTGGCCCGAGACAGCGGAGACCGAGTGGACCTGTTGCTGGCGCAGCGTGAAGAGAAGGTTGTGGGCCTGCGTCGTGTGACCGAGTTGGGCGAGTTGCCCGAAGGTATCGCGGGAACTTCCGACGGGCCGCTGTTGATCTTTGGGCCGAGGGGTGAGGGGAAGGATCGCTTTTATCCTGTGCGACTCGGGTCATACGAGGATCGCGCGGGTCTTGCCGTGATCGGTTCGCTGGAGGCGATGACACCTTTATACACCTCCGATCGCCTGGTGGACGGTGTGGAGGCGGGTGGGCGGGTGTACCTGCACCTGGACAGCCCTGATGCTGATCGTGGCGCGCGGGTGCTGGTTCTGGAGAGGAAGGACTGGGTGGAGGTCCCGCTGCCTGTTGAACTCTCCGACGCGTCTCTGGATCCACAGAAGATGGAATTGATCGGGCTGGCCGAGGGGCTAGGTGTCCTGATCCCCGGTGAGGTTCCCGGCGAGTGTGTGCTATGGACGCATGATTCCTCGTCGTCTCAGGCGGACCTCGGGGGAGATGGCAAAGATTGGGAGCGATCGGTCGTGCAGTTTGAGTTGCACGATCGCGAGGTCATCGGGCTGGGGCTCGGTGATGAGACGGTGCTGCTGACCGAAGAGGGTGACGCGCTGGAGTGCCTGGTGCTTCGCCGGCAGGGAGCGATCCGGTTTGCCCTTGTGGAGGATGAGTCACTGCCTCGGTGTGCCACGGTGCACGACAATGAGTTGTGGATGCTGGACAGTGGTCCGGAGAAGGGCATCGTGGCGCGGGTGCTCGGTCGCGACGGGTTAGTGCTCGCCGAGGGTGAGTTGCAGATCGGTGCGTTGCGTGGTGGTGAGGATGGGGTTGTTTTTCTGCTGTTGATGGCGTGGGCGGTGGTCATCAGCCTGATGGTGGTGGCGATGCCGCAGAACCGTCAGATCCGGGTGATCCTTCCGCAGGATGGCTTTGTGCTGGCGGAGCCGTCAAGGCGGCTGTTCGCGGCGTTGATCGATCTTGTGCCGGGCGTGCTGATGGTGTCGCTGATCTGGGGCAAGCCCCTGACCTGGTGGTTTGGTCCGCTGAACGAGATTGTTGTGGCTGACGGCTCCATGCCGGTCTTCGCGTTGGCGTGCTTTACCTTCGGCTATCTGGCGATAGCCGACGGTCTGTTTGGGCGAACGCTGGGCAAGGCGCTGTTGGGCTGCCGGGTCATGACCGAGGACGGTGGGGTGCCGGGTCTGCGCAAGGGCGCGATGCGGAGTTTCTTCAAGGTGTTTTGCCCGCCGCTGGTGGTCATGCTGCTGCTGATGCCTTACGCCCCGGTTCCGTGGGCGTTCGGCACAGTCGTGGTTCGCCGGGCCAGCATGCCAGCGGGGGGTGACGGGGATACCCCGGACGAGGGGTGAGACCGATTGTGCGGGCTTGGGAGCCCGGATCGGGTGATGGGGGGCGGAAGTTTGGGCGAGGGGGCCTCAAGGTGCCGATAAACGGGTCGGACCGTGCGACCGTCGCACGGTGTTGTCGCGCATACGCATCGGAGCGGACCCGTGGCCGACGAGGAACCCAAGGCACCACAGACCGAAGAAGCCGCGCCCGCGGACGCCTCGGCTCCTGAGGAGGCGGAGGCCAAGCCGAAGCGGTCGATCAAGGAACGCATCGCCGATCTGCGCGCGATGGTGCCCAAGACCGAAGAGCCGCTTCGCGGTGGGCGTGACCTGTGGCAGATGCCCACGCTGATCGGGGGCTTGCTGCTGCTGGCGATCGGTCTGACGGCGTGGGTGAAATCCGCGCCGGAACCGGATTTCAACGCGGCCCTGGACGATGTCGCCAAACTCATCGACGAACAGCGTTATGACGACGCGATCGCGGTGCTGAACGATCCGTTGGGCAAGTTCATCTATACGCCCGAGGCGAAGCCTGATGATGTGATGCGGTACTACCTGCTGAGCGCCGATGCGCTCAGTTCGGCTCAGCGCCTCAAGGGCATCGCGGACTCGCGGAACCACGAGAGTGTGGTCGAGTATTACACCGAGGCGCGCGATACCTATCTGGCGGAACTGAATGGACAGCGCAAGTACAACCTTGCCGAGAGCCAGCTCGCGCTCAAGCGTCCGGATGAAGCGATCGCCACGGTGCTGTCGATCGGTGATGAGGATGTTGAGTTGCGCCACCGGCTGCTCAAGCGGCTGATTGATCGCGCGATCAACCCGGCCGACGACTTGATCAGTCGCGCCAAGGGTATTGAACTGTTGGCGACGCTCCGGCAGGACCCGCTTCTGGCGACCGATGACCGCTTGTGGACGGTGGCCCGCCAGACCAGGCTGCGCCTGGCGAACGGGAACTACGAGGAAGCCATCGAGCGGCTGCTGCCCGAGTTGCAGGCCATGAAAACCCGTCAGGGGCATGAAGCGGGGCATCTGTTCCTGCTGCTCGGGCGTGCGTACTACGAGATGGGGCTGATGGAGGCCGCGGAGGGCCACCTGCAGCGAGCGACCTCCATGCTGAATGTCTCCGATCCGCTGTTCGGCGAAGCGGAAGTGGTGCTGGGTCGAGTGGCGCAGGTGAACGGGGATGTGGATATCGCTCGGGACCGGTTCGCCGGGGCCGCGGAACGGTTCCCGCAGCCGTCGGTGGCGGCGGAGGCGTACCTCGGGCTCGCGGAGATTCAGGCGGTTCAGACCCAACTCGATGAGGCGCTGATGGCGTACGACCGGGCGATCGAACTGGTGCTGCGTGATCCGCTGCAGGCCACGATCACTGCTGAACAGATCGAGGAATCGGTCGAGCAGCATTTCTCGCGTCTGGATACCGAGGGTGATTTCGCCAACGCGTTGCGATTCGCATTGCGGATCGAGCGTTTGCACGAG
>JBICHT010000125.1:0-5374 GCA_043101125.1 Phycisphaerales bacterium JB050
ATGCGGGCGGATTCGGTCAGGACCTGGCGCGACTCGCCTTCCACGGGGGCTCCGGCGAGGTGATCGACGACATGGGATTGCGGAGTATTCGGAGCGAAGCAGGTGGTTTCTGCATTGGCTTGGGAGAGGTGCAGGAGAACGCAGACGCTTTCGTGGATCTCCGATCCGTCGAACACGCCGCAACCGGACAGGATGACTGCGACACGGGGCATGTGGGACCTTCCATCAGAACGGGGCATGGACAGGTAAGCGTATCGGTTCCATGCCTTTGCGTCCAAAATGACCGTCGCCGAGCGAGTCCGACCGCTACACTGTGCGTCATGTTCGTCGACCATGCCAATATCGAAGTTCGAGCCGGGGATGGTGGCAATGGTGTCGTTTCGTTCAGGCGCGAAAAATACATCTCCAAGGGTGGCCCGGACGGCGGAGACGGCGGTCGCGGGGGGTCGGTGATCGCGTTCGGGGATCCGAATACCCAGACTCTGCTCGATTTTCGGCATCAGCGGCTCTGGGCTGCTCAGACGGGCGGATCGGGGCACGGCAAAAATCAGACCGGGGCCGACGGCGACGACATCGTGATCCATCTGCCCCCGGGGACCCTCATCTATGAGGAGACCGAGGATGGTGAACTCACGCTTCTCGTGGATCTCGAAGAGGGACAGCGGGCGGTCATCGCCCGGGGCGGGAAAGGCGGATACGGCAACGATCACTTCAAGTCCGCCACGCACCAGGCACCCTACGAATGCACTCCCGGGGAGCCGGGGGAGCGGAGAAGCCTCCGTCTTGAGCTCAAACTGATTGCGGATGTCGGTCTGGTGGGGAAGCCCAACGCGGGGAAATCAACACTGCTTTCCTCCGTGACCCGGGCGACACCCAAGATCGGAGATTACCCGTTCACGACGCTGCGTCCACAACTCGGCATCGCACCACTCGACCAGGTACGCCGGTTGGTGCTGGCGGATATCCCCGGTTTGATCGAAGGGGCGGCGCAGGGAGCAGGGTTGGGGCACGAGTTCTTGAAGCACATCGAGCGGACCCGGGTGCTGGTGCATGTGATCGATATCGAACCGCTGGATGGCTCGGACCCCGCAGAGAACTTCCGGATGATCCGCAACGAGCTCTTCGAGTACAGCCCCGCGCTGGCGGAGAAACCCGAGATACTGGCGGTCAACAAACTCGATCTTCTTGGTGGATCGGAATCGGCGCAGACCGCTGTCGATTTGCTGCGTGCCACCCTGCAACTTGGTGCAGAAGAACGGGTGTATCCGATCTCTGCGGTGACCGGCGAGGGAACGGTCGAGTTGCTTGAGGCCTGCTGGCAGACGCTGCAGGGCGTCGCCAACTGAGCCATTTCGCGACGGTTTTAGAAGCAGTTGGTGCCGAAGTTCGCGAGCACGAGGTTGAGATCCGCCAGATCCACACTCCCGTTACCGGTCGCATCGCCGTCCGTCCACACCGTCACATCGGTGCCGAAATTCGCGAGCAGGATGTTCAGGTCGGCCAGGTTGATCTGGCCGTCCTCGTTGAAGTCTCCGGGACAGACCGGGCCAGGCGCTGGTTCGTGATCGATCTGAAGCGAGTAGTTATCGATCCCGGTTTTGACATTCAGGTTGAGTACATCATCAAAGAACGCGTAGGTCTGCCCGAACCCGAAGCGGATCGGCGCGCCGGATTCCGAGAAGTCCGGGTTTGAGTTCGGATCGCGGGGCAGGTCGTTCTCGAAGAACACCTCGGCGAAGTCTTCCTCAGTCACATCTTGCGTTGAGAAGTGTGCCACCGGGTCCTGGGTGCCAATCCCGAAACTGTATTCGTAGTAGTGTCCGCCTTGTTCAAGATAGAACCGTCCGGACTGGAGCGTTGAGATGTTCGGATCCAGACGCATCGCGGACATGGCCAAGTTCACGGAGTTGATCGCTCCATCAGTTGCGGGGTCCCATGTCGCTTCATCGAGGAACGCCATCCCGAAGAGGATCGTGGATTCGGCGGCGAACCAACGCAACTCGAGGCAACTGCCGGTCTGCTGATGGTTGCCTTCGAAGATGAACACCGCCCCGTTCTGAGTACCATTCAGGGGCTTCAGGTGCGCCTCGCGGGTCCATTCAGAAAGATCAAAGGTCGAGCGTGCGAAGTTTGTGGTCTGACCTGCGATCGCAGTGCTGCCTGCCGCGAGGAGCAAGCCTGCGGCGATACCGATACGAGTCATTGGATGTCCTCCTCGATGTAGTCGTGGCCTACTGAGAGGCCGCTCTGATTGTGGATCGAGCCGGAGCGTGATCGGCTCTCACTCAACCGGCGAGAAGCAGGAGGCCGTGGGGACATCACAAACCAATTTTTCTGGGCGCATTTCTACCGGCTTAGCAACGCGAGGTACTCGAGGTTACCGGTACCGGTCGCTGCCCGGTCTGGGGCGGTCCCGGTTCGGCCTTTCCTTTTTCGAGACTTCGGTTTCCCGCCCAGAATCGGAGAGGTCGTCCAGGCGAGTACTTGGAAACCGAGGCGAGGCAGGTCACCAAGGGTTCGTTCGAGGACCATCAAGCCTGCCTCTTCAGGGAGAACCCCGTCGGTCACTAAGGATGCGAATTCATCACGGAACGGGCCGCCTGTCGCTTCGTAGTGCGGCTTGATGAGAGTGATGATGCGTCCGTCTGGTGAGAGCCATCGTTCCGCTGCGGGAAGGCACTTCTCCTGAACCGTCCAGCTCATGTCGATGGTGACCAGGTCGACACCGCCGCGATCGATGATTTCGGTCGGTGGCTCGAAGTGCAGGGCGTTCGAGCGTTCGTGGACGCGTACTCGCTCATCCATCCGCAGACGGTAGTCGAGGACCCCGTACCCGGTATCAACCGAGTAGACGCGTGACGCGCCGTGCTGGAGGAGGCAATCCGTGAAGCCACCGGTGGAGCATCCGAGGTCAGCGCACCAGAGTTCGGTTGGATCGACGGAGAACTCGCGCAGCGCGTGATGCATCTTGAGCCCGCCGCGGCTGGCGTACTTGGGCGCTTGGGGAGGTGGCTCGGCGTCAGCGTTCATTCGTTCGCGGTTACACGCGGTTCTGCGTTTGTGGGGCCCTGAGGGATACCCACGACGGAGACCCCGAGTCTGTCGGCCAGGTCGAGCGTCTGTGGTTTGTCGATAATGATGACATCCCCTGCCGAGAGCGCGATGCAGCGTCCGCCGTTGTCGTGGAGGTTCTGGATCGTGGTCGGTCCGATCGTGGGCACATCCGAGCGTCGGTCGTGGCCGGCACGGGCACCCTTGAGGAGGGTCCAGCCTCCGCTGCGGCAGAGCTCGCCGCAGCGTTTGATCATGCGGTCGGTTCCCTCGACGGCCTCGACGGCCACGACATCGCCCCCTCGGACCGCGATCGCCTGTCCGATGTCCAGACGCAACATCTCCTGAAGCAGTGGCCAGCCGAGTTGGATATCGATCCGCTGGCGGCTACTTGGATTGCTGCGTGTCATCGTCCCGCTGGTGGCGAGGTGATCAGAGATGTGTGCGGTCGAGTCGATGAGATCTACTCCGTCTTTGGCGAGTTCGTCTGCGATCGAAGCGAGGATCAAATGGCTCCGGCGGTCCCGGCGCAGTTTCTGGAACATCCAGAGGGCCCGCAGGTCGGGGGTATTCTTGATTATGGTAGCCCAACTGTGCATCAATCTGGCCTTGTCGACTTGGCCGACCATCACGGCGTATTCGACTCCCATGGCCTTGAGACGCTTGCCCCAACTATTGAATCGCAGGGCTCCGACCTCCGTGAATTCGTCGCAGAGGTCCCGGAGTTCGGGTTCGAACTGGCCTGCGAGGCCGAGGCATCGAACGGGGTGTCCCATGCTCTTCATGCCCCTGGCGACCAGCAGGGGGAGTTGGCCGCCTCCGGCGATGAGGCCCATCGGAGTGGGGGGGTCGGGCGGGTCAGGCAGGATGACCGGGGGAGCGGACTTCAATCGCGACCCCCTTCTTCGTCCAGATGAACCACCCCGGGAAGCAGGTCGGCGTCGCTCATGCCGTGCCCACCGGCAACGGCCATACGATCGAGCACATCGATGGCGGCGCGGGGATCATTGTGGACCGCGAAGAGTTTCCGCACGCCGGGCTTCATGAAACGGTTGTGAACCATGTGGTCAAACATCGCCAGCAGGGGGGACCAGTAGCCGCCTCTGCCGTCTCCAGAATCGTTCGACTGGACGAGTGGTGCATCCATCGGGTCATTGGGGTTCACGAGCGCAAGGGGCTTATCGTGTTCGCCGAGCAAGCGACCAACCAGGACTTCAAAGAATTCTTCAAGCGTTCCGAGTCCGCCGGGGAGGATGAGGAAGGCGTCGCCTCGTTCCTCAAGCAGGCGTTTCCGTTCTCGCATCGTGTTGACGACGATATTTTCATCGTTGGCTTTGTCAAAGATCTCGGCCTCACGGAGGCGTTGGGTGATAATGCCGACGACGCGTCCGCCAGACTCGCGACAGGAACGAGCGACTTCTCCCATCAGCCCTTGCGAGCCTCCGCCGTAGACGAGTTCGCGCCCGCTCTCGCCGAGGATGGTGCCGACTTCACGGGCCACGGCCAGAAACGCCGGATCAACACTGGCGCTCGAGGAGCAGTACACCGTGATCGATGCTGGCTTTCCGAGAGTCACGAGTCCTCGTCCTCCGGGACCCCGATGTCCTCGTTCCAGAGTTCCGGGAACGACTCGATGAATCGGTGCATCAGGTCGCGACAGCGCGGATCGTGGGCGTGCACCAGGGCCACACCCTGCTCACGGAGGAGGTTCTCGCCACCGAGGAATGTCTCGTTTTCTCCGATAATGATGCGGGGGATTCGGTGCAGCAGGCTCGCTCCGGTACACATGATGCAGGGGCTGAGGGTCGTGGCAAGGGTCAGTTGATCCCAGTCTCGGCGACGCCCCGCGTTCCGGAGGCACACCACCTCGGCATGGGCCGTGGTATCACCGGTTTGGACTCGGAGGTTGTGTCCGAGGGCGAGGACGGTCCCGTCCGGAGCTCCGAGAGCGGCCCCGATCGGAATACCGCCTTGGTCCCGCGATTTCTCGGCTTGGGCGATGGCGGCGTCCAGTAATCGTCGATCAGCATCAGCGAGAGAGGTCATAGGCCAGATGTTCCCTTGGAACCGCTCGTATCACAAGCGCATCGATACGGGATCGCGAGGATTGACGATGGGGCGTGCAGGTGTAGGCATAGGCTCATCCGACGCTCCAACGCATGCCATCGTGTATTCATTGGCAAACTAGGTCCTGTCTGACGGCTCCCTTGTTCGGCGCATGATCGGTTGCGCTTCCCGAATCGTCGTGCGAACCTTGTCGCTCAAGGAGGCGACGGACCCCGCCTCCGGCAAGGAGGGCACGGATGGCTCCCAAACGACGCTA
>JBICHT010000126.1:0-6039 GCA_043101125.1 Phycisphaerales bacterium JB050
GGATGATCCGGGTGCCGCGTGCTGACCGAGCGACCGGTGCGACTGCGATCGAGGGACGCACTTCGATCCGCTTCCTGAGCATGAATGTGCATTCGCGCAACCGCTCAACTGAAGCCATCCTCGAATTGATCGCGGCGACCGATGCGGACATTGTGGTCATGGTGGAATCGAGCTGGTACCTGATGAAGGCGTTGTCCGACTCCGAGACGATCACGCATCGGTATCCGTACCGTTTCGGTCTTGAGTCCCGGAACTACGGCCAGATCGTCGTGCTCAGCCGCTTCCCCGGTTCCGACCGACCAAATGAAGACGCCCTGCAGGACCTCGCCAATCACTGGGGCTTCCGCTCGGGCTTCCTCGATATCAACGGAACGATGCTCCGGTTCGCGGCGGTGCACGCACCCTCGCCTCGAACCAAGACGACTTGGGGCTACGGGCTATCGACTTTCGACCGACTGGCCACCCACTTCGAGCGTGTGGGCAGCGCGGTGGATAAGAGCGGTATCCCGAGCGTGCTGATCGGCGACCTCAACTGCACGCCGACAAACACGAGATCGAAGCATGTCAATAAAACCCTCGGTTTGCGCCGAGCCAAGCCGCTCGGCGTATGGGACGGCACTTATCCATCGAATCTACCGTGGTATGCACGGTCGTCGATCGACGGCGCGTTCGTGTCAGAACAAGTGCAAGTAGAACATTGGAAGACGGTGCCCATCCCCGGGAGCGATCATCGGGGTATCGTGGTTCAGATCTCTGTGCCCTCGACCAACGGATCCTCGGACACGGGCAATGATTGATCGACCTTGGCGGCCCGACGCAGACGCAGCCGCCCACTGATTATCCCAACGATGCGCTGTCGCTCCTGCGGGCGAAGCGCGATGTAGTATCCCAGCGGGATGTAGAGCGATCCGGTACCTGCGAGAACAACCGCGAGCACAGGGAATGATCTGATCTCGACCAGAGACCGCACGCCGAACACGATGCCCGCGAAGATCAGCAGAGACAGGACCGGACGCGCGTACACCGTCGTGAGCATCTGCCACATCGTGCGGTCAGTGATATCGGCGATCAGCCACGGAAAATACAGACCGTAAACCAGGAACTGCAGCGCGACTGTCACGACGATCACCGATATCGGATCGAAGCCTTGCGAGAGTACGAGCACACCGAGTGTAACCTTTGCAATTGCGGACACAATGAGGACCGGGCTGTACCGCTTAAGGTGCCCCATGCCGTAGAGCACGCCAGCAGCGGTGTAGTGCGGCTCGGCGATCACGGTCCCGATCAGCATCACCGCCGCGAACATGGCCGCGAGGCGGATCAATTCCTCCGGAGTCATCCCGCTGTCAGATGCTCCCGCTGCAATGGAGTCATAAAGCCATACAGAGATCGCCGGCTCTGCAAAGATACCGAGCAAAATTGCCCCGCAACCGGTAATCACCAACGGGAAACGGATGCTCGCGTCGAGGACATTCCGGACCGATTCAAGGCGTCCTCTCTCTTGCAGGTCCGAAGCAAGCGCATCAGTACCCTGAATGATGGACGCGCCAGCCATCCGGGCATAACCACGGATCTGATTGCTGACACCATAGATACTGTTGTAAATCGGACCGACGAACAGGTTCAGCAGCAACTGGTCCAGCTCATAAAACGCCAGTTGCGAGACCGGGATACCCATTGCCCAACCACCGGTTCGGAACATCTCCGCCACAGTCTTGCGGTTCACCGAACGCAAATCGACACGGGCTGAAGGAGTGGTCGTCCGGGCGTACCACGCCATCAGCAGCAGTGAACATGCTCGAAGTGTCGCGCGGAGCCACACGAAGGCGACGAAGCCTTCGGCTGGCCCTACCACCACCACAACACCGATGGCAACCAAGTCAAACACCCGCTGCAACAATTGAAAAAAGTTCAGTTGTGGAATTTTTTTGGCGCTGACAATCAAAGCTTGCCAAGGTGTGACCGCGACATACAGACCCGCGAGTGCACAGGTCGCCATGATGCAGGCGCGGAGGTCATGCTCGAACTCGGGACCAAAGGTGAGAAAGCGAGCACCAAGCGCTTGCACCGGGATACCGGATAGCGCAATGACCGCGAACAGTGTCAGCGAAATGGCGACACCGCAGGAAAACATCTGGCGCAGCCGCGCATCGTCTCCACGAACCCGCGCGGTTGAGAAATCACGGATCATCGAGCGCGAGAGCGCTGAGAGAACCGAGTACACCGTCAAATCGGTAAGCGAAACGATACCGATGAACATCCCGAACCGGATCATTCCGAATTCGCGAATCATCATGGCGGTGATGACCAGCCCCACCACAAAGGTGATGGCCAACTTGGCCCACCCGGATGCCACAATCCCCAAGAGATGTCCCGCGGTGCTACGGCCGGAAGGTTCAGACACGATCGCTCTCAATCAAGAAATGGCCCAAGACATATCGGACGCTCCGTACACCACCGCACGCGAGATTTCTACTATCGACCAAACGGTCATTCGGTTCGATTGGCGATGCGAACCGCATCCTACTCATCTTCGCACGACGGCCCAGCCCCGCGCCAGCCCGAACACGCCGACATACACCAGCGCAATATTCGGACCCGGCTGCCAGTCCGTCTCGAAACTGATCACTAGCCCCGCGATCACACCGAGCAGGCTCAGGATTACCGACAGCACGAGGACCGCCCCAAGCTTTTTTGAGAATTGCAGAGCAGCCGCCCCGGGGAGCACCAGCATCGCCGTCGCTAGAATCACCCCCGCGAGCTGCATCGTCACCACGATGGCGATCGCCAGCAGCACCATCAGCACCGATCGGACCAGAGGCACACGCACGCCGAGCGTCTCGGCCATTGGCTCATCGAAGGCCCAGAACAGCAGCGAGCGACGCATCGCCACGAGGACTGCCACACTCACCCCGAGCACGATCCACGCCAGCCACGCCTGTGTGGGCCCGGTGGTGGCGACATTGCCGAACAGCACATTCTCGACGCTGATCGCCTCCGCACCAGGTCTGGAGCGGTGGACCTGCAGCAGCAGAAAGCCGAGCGCCATCGAGGCCACGAGCAGCACCCCGATCGCCGTATCCTCGCTGACACCGCTCCGTTTGCTGAGTGATCCAATCAGCAGCGCCGAAGCGACGCAGAAGGCCGAGATGACCGCCATCGCCCCCAGTGGTGTCCCGCTGCCCATCGCACCGGCCGAGAACAGGCCCAGCACCGCCGCGACGCCGATCCCCCCGAACGCGGCGTGCGACACGCCCTGCCCGATGAAGGCCATGCGCTTCAGCACGACCAGGGGTGAGAGAAGCCCGCAAAGCAGGGCCACCGCCACCGCCGCGAGCGCCGCAGGTCGCATCGTGGCCCCGGAGCCGAAGAGGTAGTCGATCGTGTTCACCGATCACCCTCCCCACTGCCATGTGTTGAGTGATCGTCCGAGCACGCACCGTGGTGATCGTGGTGGTGCGTATGCAAATGAGCCGGGTCTTCGCAGTCCGCCGCGGCGTGGGCCTCGACATGCACATCGCCGAACACCGCCGACAGATCGTGCTCGAACACATGCGCGAGCACCTGGGGTGTGATGCCCTGCGGCGAATCGTGAAAATGAAGGGTCCGGCGCAGGCAGGCCACGCGATCACAGAACGGACGAGCCCCCGCGCCCTTCTTGGGCGAACCCGCGATGGCCCGCACATCGTGACTCACGATCAGCATGGTCAGTTTGGTCTCGCGATGCAGACGATCGAGCACCGCCGCGAGTTGCTCCTGGCCCGCGGCATCGACTCCGACCGTTGGCTCATCCAGCACGAGAATCTTCGGCTCAACCGCGAGTGCACGGGCCAGCAGCATCCGCTGGAACTGCCCACCGCTGAGTTCGCCCACCGGGCGTTCTGCCAGATCGGTCAGGCCGACCTGATCGAGGCAGGCCGCGACCGTGTCCTTGATCCGCTGCGGGGTTCTCGCCAGTGGCGATAGCCCGATCGTCGCGCCCATGGTCACCGCCTGGCGCACGCTCACCGGGAAGCCTCGTTCCGCCGCGCTGCGTTGGGGCACATAGCCGATCAGCCGCCGCGACCGTGCCTCCTGCGTTGACAGCCCGAACACCCGGATCTGCCCCGAACGCGGGGTCAGTTCGCCCATCAGCAATTTGAGCAGCGTGGATTTGCCGCCCCCGTTCGGACCGATGATGGCCAGGCGTTCACCTGGCTCGACTCGGAGCGAGATGTTCTCAAGGGCCGGACTGTGGCCGGGGTAGGCGAAACCGATGCCCTTGAACACGATGGCTGGCTCGGCTCGATCTGTCTCGCTTTCGCACATCACGAACCGGATGGTACCTCGGGAACGCCGGACAACCCGTCCACGAGCGACCGCAGGTTCGATCGCATCATCGCCGGCCAGTCCCCGCCGCCGAGCGGATCGAGGGTGAGCAGGCGCACGCCTGTGAGTTCGCGCAGACGCTCCGCCGCCCGACCGGAGAACTGAGGCTCGATAAACACCGCGCTGAGCCCCAATGCCCGGACCGTCTCGACCGCGCTGTTGAGTTCCCCCGGGGTCGTCTCGAGCAGTTCGTTGGGACGCAGCACCGCCGCGACATGCAGGTCGTACCGTTGAGCGAGCCATCCGTAGGCATTGTGGTGGGTGACGACATCCCGGTTCTCCAGCCCCGACAACGCCGCGCGGTATTCCGCATCGATCGCATCGCACTCGGCGACCAGCGTCGCGATGCGCTCCTCGCTGGCCCCGAGCGCCTGTCCGACCGCTCGAACCCACTCTTTCATCGCGACCGGATCCAGCCACGCGTGCGGGTCGGTCGCGTCGTGCGCGTGGTCGTGATGGCGGTGCGAGGGGTCGTCGCACGGTGTCTCGGTGGTCGCGACCTCCATACCGCTCGCTTCGATCACCTGCGACAACCGGTGGACATGCTGCCAGGCGGCCTTGCGCTGCATGACCCGCTCGACACTGCTCTCCAGCCCCCAGCCGACGAGGAACACATGATCCGCCTCGCGCAGATGGGCGGTGTCCGCCGCCGTCAGGCTCACGCCGTGCCCGGACTGCCCCTGCTGGAGCAGGACGGTGACCTCCGCACCTTCGGGTGCAAGGTGCTGGACCGCCCAGGCAAGAGGCGGCAGGGTGACCACGACCCGGGTCGGCCCGTCTGGGCGCGGCCGCGCGGCATCGTCGCTGCACCCGCTGCCAGCCAGTGCGAACCCCAGCAGAGCCGTGAAGAGAATGAGCAAGCCGAATCGGGACACGGGTATCTCCATGTGGCAGGAACCAAGCCATACCGCACCGAAAATGATATCCGGTTCTCAATAGATCGACTCGATTTTCTTGATCATTGCCACGCCGCCCGTGTGATTGCTACAATGCTCGCCCAAATCCCGGAATTCCGGGTATCTGGGGCGGTAGCTCAATTGGGAGAGCGCCTCGGTCGCATCGAGGAGGTTGTGAGTTCGACCCTCATCCGCTCCACTGACCCACGCGGCTCGGCATTTCGCCGGGCCGCCGGTCGTTTTTGGACCCGCAGCCCCACCGCCTCTGGCGGTACACTCGCTGATCACCATGCCCGCGAAGACCACCGAAAAGCCCAAGAAACTCACCCCTGCGATGCGTCAGTTCGAAGCGTTCAAGCAGCGCTACCCGGATTGCATCCTCTTTTTTCGTATGGGCGATTTCTACGAGATGTTCGGCGAAGACGCCGTAACCTGCTCCAGGGCCCTCGGCATCACGCTGACTGAACGCTCGCCGGGCCAACCGATGGCCGGGGTCCCCCATCATTCGGTGGAGTCCTACCTCCGGCGCATGATCGAGCAGGGCTATCGCGTCGCGATGTGTGACCAGATCCAGGACCCGCGTGAAGCCAAGGGCGTGGTCGAGCGTGCCGTCACGCGCGTGCTGACCCCCGGCACGCTGGTCGACGACGAGCACCTCGACGGCGGGCGCGCCCACCACCGCGACGGCGTCGCCTACCTCGGTGCGGGCACTGATCCCAACGACCGGGACGCCAACGCCACCGTCGAACAGACCACCGGCCGGGGCGGGGTCAGC
>JBICHT010000127.1:0-23014 GCA_043101125.1 Phycisphaerales bacterium JB050
AACACGATGGTGGTCGAAACGAGCGCGGTGTTGCGGGTGTGGGTGCGCCGAAGCCCGTTGAGGACAAACGCGGCCATGAACCCGTGGATGATCAGCGCAAGCGCCCAGAGCGGGAACGACTCGAGCGGTCCCTTGATGAAGGTCCGCAGGTAGCCCGCGCAGCCCAGCGCGGCGGTCGCGGCCGAGGCCGACTTGGCGATGAGAAACAGCCAGCCGGCGATGAAGCCGAGCCGCTCGCCGGTGGTTCCGGGGAAGGTGCGCCGGGCGTACTCGTAGGTGCCCCCCGAGACCGGGAACGCCGCGGCGAGTTGGGCAGAGGAGAGACCGTTGAACGAGGCCACAACCGCGGCGAGCGCGCAGGCGAGAATAGCCATCGGCCCGGCCACCCCCGCGCCGAGACCGATGGAGACAAACGCCCCAGTGCCGAGGATGGACCCGAGGCCGACAACGATCGCGCCGGGGAGGCGGAGTTGTCGGTCGAGGGATTGAAGCGTCGCACTGCTCATGATGAGTACGGTAGCGTGGGAACAGAATCCCCCGTATCGGGTGGCACAATCACGCTTGAAATTTGTTGAAAATCGCCTGAAGGCAGGGATTCAACTGCGTCTGGTCTCTCCAGCCGCATACTGGTTCCTGCACCGATGCATCAATTCACGCGTGCGTGCAGGAGGAGAAACCATGAAACGAAACACACTTCCAGCGATCGCTGTCGCCCTGTCTGCCGCTGGACTGTGCCAGGCCGAGGACCCACGGTACTACTGCGTGATCGAGCCGAGCGCGGTCTGCGACGAGCAGGTTCCGGAACCGATCATCTCTGATCTGAATGTACCGACGCAGAACAGTTTCGGGCCGTTTGTGTGCTCGCAGTTCTGGGGACAGGGCGTCATGAGCGGGAGTTCGTTCTCGAGTTACGGGATCGTAGGAGTCGACCTTGAGAACGCTTGGAACGGGTGCGCCTCGTTCGGGTGCGGCCCCAACCTGCTCATCTTGAGCGTGACGGCAACCCATGAATTTGAGGTGGTGTTCACCTCTCCGACCGACGATCCGATCGATGTGAGGATGAACCTGTATTACACGGGCAACATCCAGGAGGCATCGCTGTACCGTGTCATCAACACGCGGGTCACCGGGCCAGGTGCTTTCTTCACCGGGCAGTTCGGCCAGATCAATGATCCCGACTCGCCTGAATTCGCGATCGGGCTGCTTACGGGTTTCGATGAGATCACGGGGCTGTACACCAGCACGCCGGCCATGACCGTCCCGACGAACACTCCGGTGCGGTTCACGATGACCATGTTCGTGGAGAATGCCGGGACAACAGTCGAGGGCGGTGCCGTCAACTTCGCGCGCGGCATGCGCCTGCAAAGCACGCCGTTCACGGTCACCGGGACCGCACCAGGCGTCTCACCCGACGATATCGTCATCGATTCCCCCGGCGCGAACATCAGCGGCGGCGTCTACGGCGGTGCCGACTGCTACGCTTCAGACCTTGATGCGAGCGGCCAAGTCGATCTCGGCGACCTCAACCTGATCCTCGCGAATTTCGGCAACACCGGCGGGCCGGGCGACACCAACGGTGACGGTGAGGTCAACCTCGCGGATCTGAACCTGGTGCTCGCCAACTTCGGGAGCGACTGCTCGGGCAACTGAGTCCGCTGCTCACACCTCGCACGCCCCACTCCGCCCGATGCGGCTGCGGTGCAGGCCCAGGGCCGCCTCGCGCGTGATCGCCTGCTCGGGAGCGATCGCTCGATCGGCGTCCATGCCGGACCGCCTCCGATGGATGGCGGCCTGGAGGTTGTCGGCGGGGTTGGCGGGAACGATCGGGCTGTCGCTGCCGAGGTAGATCATGTCGGCGGGGTCGCGACCGGCGGATGCCGCGGCGTCGATGAGGTCTTTCAGGGGGAAGGCCCGCCCGGCGCGCCCGGGCACGAGGCGCTCGATGGCTTCCATGTCGGTCAGCAGGTGGCAGGGCTGGAGTGAGGCGATGACCGGTCGCTTCTTGCCCGGACGGGCGAAGCGCGGGATGTCGGCTTCGTCGATGAACTGGGCGTGCTCGATGCGCAGGGTGAAGCCCGGTTCTTCGCCGAACTGCTTCTCGACGGCTTCGTAGGCGTCGAGCAGGGCGCGGACCGCGCCGTCGCCGATGGCGTGGGCGGCGATGTCGAAGCGCTCATGGTGGGCGCGGCGCATGTACATCTCGATCTGCTCGGGCGTGTAGTTCGGGATGCCGGTCGGGTGCGCGGGGATGGGGTCGGCGAAGGGCTGGAGCATCCAGGCGGTGCGGCTGTTGAGCGTGCCGTCGATGAAGAGCTTGAGCCCGGCGAAGCGAACAGGGTTGTTCGTGTCCTCGCGCATGCCGAATCGCATGACCTTCTGCACACGCTCGAATTCATCGGGGACGGCGTACATCTGGATCGCGAAGCCGTCGAGTTCGCCTCGGTCGTCCATCTCGAGGAGGAGTTCGGCCAGTTGGGGGCTGGCCTTCATGTCGTGGACTTCGGTGAAGCCGCGGCGCCGGAGGTCTTCGACCGCGAGCGCGAGCTGCTCAGCTCGCTGCGCGCTGGTGTCGACGGGCTGGGCGTCGTACATCGCGTTGCACGCGGCTTCGAGCAGCACGCCGGTGGGCGTCCCGGCCTCGTCACGCACGATGACCCCGGCGGGCGGGTCGATGGTCGAGGTTTCGATCCCGGCTTCGAGGAGCGCGGGGGTGTTTCCCATGAGCGCGTGGTAATCGAAACTCTTGAGCACCGCCGGGCGTCCGGGGGTGACGGCATCGAGTTCGGCGATGGTGGGGTAGCGGCGCTCGGCGAGTCCCTCGGTGCGCAGGCCTCGAGCATCGATCCAGACGGGAGACTTTGCGGAGTGGGCCGGGAGCGTGCGGTGCGCCTCGCCGACGCGATCGAGCACCTCGGTCACGGTGCTGCAATCGGCCAACTGGACGGCGGCAAGGGCCTTGCCGTGGTTGAGCAGGTGCAGGTGGGCGTCGCGGAGGTCGGAAAAATCGTAGGTGGGAGGAGTGGTCATCGTCACAGCGTACCTCGTCTGGTGGGGGGTGTAGTCCGAGAATTCGGGCGGAATCGAGGTCTGATGGGCTTCATGGCGTGAAGAAGAAGTGATTCTGGCAGCCGGGCTGAACCGTGCAAAATACCGGGTCGATTCATACCGGGTAACCCGTGGTCTGCATGGGTGAATTGGGGACAGGGTCGTGCTGGAGCAGATTCAGATTGCGGTGTTCCTGATCCTGGCCGGTTTGGCCAGCGTGATCGCGTGGCGCGTGATGAGCAAGCGTGGCTCGGGCGTCGTCACGGGACTGCTGCTGTTCGTGATCACGATGACGACCGGCACTACGGGTCTGGTGCTGGCTTACCGCAGCGCGACGGCGACACGCCAGCAATTGCGTGCGCAGATCATCGGATTCGCGCCGACCTATGCGGACGAGTTTGCACGCAAGGGCGGGACCCAGGTTTCGCTCGATACGCCTCCGGATGACCCTGTGTACCTCGACTTGATCAAGACCCAATTGCGCTGGTTGCGGACGAATCCGACGGTCGCGGACATTTACTCTTTCACTGTGGTTGACGGCAAATGTCGCCTGATTGTGGATTCCGAAACCGATTACAACCGCAACGGTGTGTTCGAGGGTGTCCGTGAGGGGCGAACCACGATCGGAGAGTCTTTCGGGGAGGCGGAGTACGAAGAGTACACGGCGATGGAGGGAAAGCCGATCTTCACGGATGAGTCGTACACGGACCGATGGGGGACCTGGGTGAGTGCGTACGCGCCGATGTTCGGAGAGGACGGGAAGGTCCATTCGATTCTCGGCGTTGATTTCCCCGCTGAGAAATGGCAGAGCGCCATCGCCGCTTCGCAACGGGTGGATCTTGGGATCGTGTTGTTCTCGCACCTGTTGATTGTCAGTTTCGTGGCGGGGATGCGCGTGCGAGGGGATGCGCTGGACCGGGCTCGGACCATCAACCACGATCTGGTGGAGGCGAAGAAGCGAGCCGAGGAGGCCTGTCGCGCCAAGAGCGAGTTTCTCGCGAACATGAGCCACGAGATCCGCACGCCGATGAACGCGATCCTCGGTTTCACCGAGGCCATGTTGGAGCAAGAGACCGGTCAGGAGACGCGCAACAGTTTGCTGATCGTCCGGCGTAATGCGGCTCACCTGCTCGCTCTGATCAATGACATTCTCGATCTGTCGCGCGTCGAATCGGGCCGGCAGACCTTCCGGCCGGTGCGCTTTGACCTGCTCGATCTGCTCGACGATGTGGACCAGTTGCTGCGTTCGGGTATCGAGGAAAAGGGGCTGGATTTCTATATCGACTGGCCTGAGGACGCGCCCTCGTTTGTGGTCACCGATCCGGATCGGATCCGGCAGATCCTGATCAACCTGATCGGTAACGCCGCGAAGTTCACCCATGAGGGGCACATCGCGATCCGTGTGCGGTTCCAGGGTCCGGTGCTGACGGAAGAGGGCCAAGACGGATTTATCCTGATCAGTGTTGAGGATACGGGTATCGGGATGAGCGACACTCAACTCGATCGTGTCTTCAATCCCTTTGAGCAGGCCGACAATTCCACGACGCGGACCTACGGGGGGACGGGCCTGGGCTTGGCGATCTGCACGCGTCTGGCCGAGCATCTGGGGGGGAATGTGTTTGCACAGTCGTCGCCCGGAAAGGGGTCGGTGTTTCATTTGCGGATTCCGACGCTGCGTGCGTACGAGGCGGCGGAGACGGTCGCGCCGAGCGTGCTCCCCCGTTCCTGCGCAAGCCTCGTGGTGGACGAGGTCGCGCCATTGGTCGGCCTGCGTGTGCTATACGCCGAGGATGGTCTGGATAATCAGCGTTTGCTCTCGCACCACCTGACCAGAGCCGGCGCGAGCGTGGTGCTGGTGGGGAACGGGCGTGAGGCGGTGGATCTGATCGCGGAGGATTCCGAAGGCTTCGACCTGGTCTTTATGGATTTGCAGATGCCTGAAATGGATGGCTACCAGGCGACCTTGCTGCTGCGCAAACGCGGCTGCACGCTGCCCATCGTCGCGCTCACCGCGCACGCGATGCAGACGGATCGGGAGAAGTGCCTGCACGCGGGATGCGACGACTACACCACCAAGCCGGTGACGCGCAACCGCCTGATCGAACTGTGCGTGCGCTGGGGTCGACGCACGGGAGCGCGCCACGCCGCCTGACGGACGGCCAGCATCCCGGAGTCGAGGGATGGCCTGACGCCGGCCGGGCTGCCGTTGTGATTCTCCACACGACACCGCCCGGTGCCGAGGCAGCCGGGCGGCATCGCTTGGGAAAGATGGATATGGACAACCGAATACCTGTGAGATGCGCGGTGGGTGATGAAGTTCCGGTCCGCGATCGGATTTTCGAGAAATTGTGCTCAGGCGGCGGAGGGCGGTTGGGACTGGGAGTGATCGCCTCGCGGCAGGCGGGCGATGGATTCGACGATCACGCGCTGGCCCGACTCGAGGGCGGTGATGGCGCGGGTGTTCTCGCGGACGACCTCCATCAGGGCATCGACATGAGTGCGCTGTTCAAGGATGCGCTGGTGCGATTCGGTCAGTTGCTTGTCGCGCAACTCGCTGTGGCGGCGCTCCATGAACCAGATCGCGGCGATGAGGCCCGCGCTGCCGAGCGAGGTGAACTGGACGAGAGATTCGGGTTCGAGCATGGGTGGTCCTTTCGGGGTGGTTGAAATGAGAGAAAGAAGAGGACGGGCAAGATGCCCGTCCCACCAAAGCAAGCGGTCAGTCGTTGATGCGGATGTAGGTGATCGTGTAGGCGAGTGAGAAGACCCGCCCGCGATCGATGGGTCCTTGTGGGGTGAAGCGCATGAGCGTCATGTCGGTCCAGGCCTGTCCGCCGGGTCCGACGAGGGTGGCGTTGCGCGGGAGTTCGGCGTCTGCCTTCAGCGCGTTGATGGTGCTCCACAGCGCCGGTTCGGTGGAGGCGACGAGCCGACCGGTCTGCGTGATGACCAGTTCGCGGGGGCCGAGGTCGTTGGTGAACGACAGCCCGTTGATGCCGTAGGGCCATTCCCAGGCACGCCCGAGGCCGCCGAGTTTCAGGCGGTGCGGTCCGAGGGTGTCGAAGTTGTGGGTCCAGAACGAGGCCATGGTCACGCTCCTTGGCTGAGGGTGGAGACGGGTTCGATGGTGAGCGGGTCGGACTCGGCGTCCGATGAGATCGCCACGCCGGTGATGGTCTGCACGAGGGCTTTGCTCTCGGTGAGCGCGGACTCCACGCCGGTGATGACGATGCTCGCGCTGCAGCGCATCGCGTGCGGGGCATCGGGCGTACGCCTGGCGGTGAAGGCCAGGTCGAGTTGGTCGCCGAGCGAAAGGTGAGCCGCGGCGTCGTCGGGTTCGGTCGGGTGGCGGGTGATGGTGATCGTCGTCAGTCGTTCGGGCACATCGGCGAAGGTCGGGTGCGGGCCGTTGTCGGTGAAGTCGGTGATGACGGATCGGGCCTTGCGCGAGACCGCGATCGCGCTGACGGCGGGGAGCGGTGCGCTGTCGAGGGATACGGTGGTGGGGTGGAGGAAGAGCATTGGGGTCTTTCGTGAGAGATGAGGGCTTGGTCCCTCTTGAGGGAGAGGGTCGGGGTGAGGGCGTGATCGGCTTGTTGACGGAAGAACGGCAGCGGCTTCGCCGCTGACCCCTCATCCGGTCGCTGCGCGACCACCTTCTCCCACAAGGGGAGAAGGAAGAGTCACGCTCGGCGCAGTCGCTTTGTCGATGGCGAGCGGGTGGTGTCGGGGAGGCCGTCGTGGTTGAGGTCGAGGTGGACGCTCAGGCGCTGGCGTTCGCTCGCGGCACGCTCGGCGTACATCTCGGCGCGCTCGCTGTGCAGGGTTCCGCTGGGCGCGAGTGCGCTGGCGGCGGCGTAGATGAGGTGCAGCGTGCTCAGGGCTTCGGCGCGGACGAGCGCGTGCGGGTTGGTGATCTGCGAGGCGTACGGTGTGTCGGGTTGCGGCGGATCGGGCTGCTCTCCCGGTTCGATGCCGAGCAGCGCGAGCAGGCCGCGATGCGCGAGTTCGAGTTGCGGGGCGAAGGTGAGGATGGTCGCGCTGGTCTGGGTGTCGTCGGGCGCGGGGATGGGGATGGTCGGTGCGTCCGAGGCGTGGCGCAGACGCGAGACGCCGAGCGCGCTGGAGGATTCGACCTGGGTCACCTCGAAGCGTCCGTAGCCGGACAGGGCGACCACCATGCCTGGGGTGATGGCCAGGTCTTCGAGGTCGATGCCGGTGAAGACGAGGCGCTGCGAGGACGAGGCCACGGTGCAGGGCTGATCGAGCAGACGGGTTTGCGCGCTGAAGGCGATGTCGTCGAAGAGGCGGGGTTCGAGGATCCAGAGGTCTCGGTCGGTGGCGAACATGGGTGCGGTTCCTTGTGGTGTGTTGGGTTTGGAAGCCCCCGGCACACCGTTGGGCGTGCGCGGGGGGGAGGCGCTTGGAGTTCCTTCTGCCCTTGAGGGAGGAGGTGGCTTCTTTAGTGGCACTGGTCTCTGACCAGTGCATGCACCGGTCGGAGACCGGTGCCACCTCGAAACCCTCACACCCCCAGCCCGCGGATCACGGCGTGGGCGTTTTCGTTCATCAGCTGCAGCGTGTACTCGCCCAGCACCAGGCCCGATTCGCTGTCGCCGGTGGCGGCGAGGGGCTTGTAGTGGAACGAGCGTCCTGAGAGCGGGAGCACACTGATGCGCGAGGAATCGATCAGGAGCACGGCGTCGGACGGGACCCAGCGCGAGAGTACGATGCGACAGACGCCGTAGTCGGACTCGTAGGTGTTGATGAGGTCGCGGTAGGTGGTGTCCTTGGGCTCATAGCCTCGCACGGCGGTGGTGAAGGCGTTGATGCGTCGCTTCTGCGCGCCCGAGCACACGATGGTGTCGATCGTGCCCGAGGACTGTTCCCACACGGTGCGGAGTGCGGCGTTGAGCACCGCTTCGTTGAGTTCATCTTTCTGATCACCGGATCCGTCGGGGATCGGGTCGATGCCGGGGACGAACTCGTTGGTGACGATCTGCGGCAGGATGCCGTTCATCGTCCGGCGCACCGTGTCGGAGCCTTCGGGGTTCGCGCTGGGCGCGATGCCGTTGATCACGCAGTTCTCCAGGTCGCGCAGCAGTTCACGCAGACGCTGCTGCTTCTGGTAGTCCAGTTCGTCCGCGATGCCGATGGTGTCCACGGCGAGTTGCGAGCCGGAGACATCGACAGGCGCGGTGAAGATCTGTGTGTAGTTGCGCTTGCGAGCGCGGGTGGTGAAGCGGGCGTCGGGCTTGTCGGCACCTTCGAGCGCGGCGTTGCCGAGGATGAGCAGCGGCTGGTTGTCGTTGAGCATCACGGGGTTGGTGCCGCCGTAGCCACGGACGACGGTGATGGTCGATGCGCCGACGGCGGTGACCATCATGACTTCGGTGGAGTCCGCCGCGCGGATCTGGTCACCGACGCGGAAGCGTTCGGCGTGGTCCACGCCGAACTGCGTGGCGCTGAATCCGTCGGGTGTGAAGGTGGCCTGGTCGATGGTGTCGGTGTTGGGCAGCAACGCATCTTCGAGCCACTCGTGAACGGTGCTGCGCGCGACGGTGCGCGGGTCGCCGAGGTGATCGAGGAGCGGGGTTTCGTGTGGGCTCACAATCCCGATGAGGTCCGAAACATCTTCGGCGATCTCGGGCAGTGCGGCGCCGGCGGTGTAGGTGGATTTACCGGTGAAAGCCATGGGGAGAGGGTCCTTTCGTGTTTGGGGTGAAACGGATCGTGGGGATGGGGCGAGTGGCGATCAAGAACGACGAAGGCGGAGGTAGCGCATCAGCGCCGTTCGGTCGCCCGAGGCCGCCCGGTCGCGCAGTGCTTCGAGCGCGGTCTCTGCGGGCTGCGGCGCGTACGCGCCGGACGGCGAAACAGAGCGGGAACTGATCGGCGCGGGGGCGCGGAGGTCGGGCAGCGCCACCGCCAGGTCGTCCAGCAGCGAAGCGAGTTGCGCCTCGATGTCCCGAACGCGATCGAGCAGGTCCGGGATGGACGGCGTGCTCGGTTCGTCATCGCCGCTCGTCGCGGCTCGGATGGCCACGGCGTTGGGCTCGACAGGGGAGTCCTGCGTGGACTGGTCGGTTCCCGTGCCGGTCCCGGCGTCGTTGCCGGTTCCGGTGTCGTGTTCGTCGCCGGGTTTGGTGGTTCCTTTGGGCATGGTTTCCTTTCTGAAATGAAGTGGATGGGTATGGCTCCCTCTCCCCTTGCGGGAGAGGGTTGGGGTGAGGGGTTCGCACCGAAGGTGCGAGGGTTTGAAGAAGCCGCTTTCTGCCGTGCGCGGCTGGTACTCGTCGGAAAATTCGGACCGCCCCCTCATCCGTCCGCTTCGCGGCCACCTTCTCCCGCGAGGGGAGAAGGAGGAGCGTCGTTCGCCGCACCCGTGAGATGCCCGTAGCCCAGTTCGCGCAGGATCTGGTCGCGCGGCACGCCGAGTTCGGCTTTGATCTTGGCGGCTTGCAGTTGGCGCAACTGATCCGGCGGGAGCGGGTCGGGCCAGCGGAGGTTGATCTCGCGATCGCGTTCGGTCGTGCGCAGGATGTCCGCGCGATCGAGCGCGAGCAGCACGAGGCGCGAGGCCGCGGCGATGCCGGTCGTCCAGGTCTGGCGACGGCGTGTGGTCTTGGAGAGCACACCCATCATGGTGATGCGCAGCGCGTTCTCCGAAGACAGGTGCCCGATCTTCGCGCGGAGCAGCCCGAGCACGAGCGGCGAGACGCCGGAGGCCTTGTCGAGTGCTTCGCGGATCTGGGTGATGTGGTCGTCTTCGGAAGGCGTGTGGGCATCGCCGCCGAAGGAGTGCAGTTCGGCGTCGGGGTTGTGGGTGGACCAGATCTGACCCGGCGCGACGCTGAGGTCTTCTGGGGTGTCGAAGCCCTTGGCGAAGTACATCTTGAAACTCTGCATCGTGACGCGATGGGCGCGGTCGCTCAGGCGCGTGTTCAGTTCGTCCTGGAGCGCGATCAGCGGTTCGACATCGCTCAGCCCGTCGTAGCGGTAGGGCTGTGGCGAGTTCTGGATGTGGACGACCGGCAACTCGCCCAGGGGGTGGTCGGTGGTGCGGAGCGTGGTTGCGCCGTCGCGTTCGATGATCGAGCGATCGGTGATGAGCGAGTAGCGCTCGTCGGGGGCGTCGGTGCCGGTGGCGCGCTTGAGCGCGCCGGTCAGGCGGGCGATGGGGCCGTGGCCCCGGTGTTCGGAGCCCCAGGGGGTGCCCGCGGGATCGGTGCTCACGCGGGAGGCATCGCGGAGCAGGTACGCGCGCAGGAGGCGGTAATCGCGCGGATCCAGAACGGGCACCCCCCTCGGGGCAGCAATAGGTTCGATGGCGATCAGGCGTGCCGCGCTGGCGAGGATGGCGCGGCGCTCGGTGTCGTCGGTGGCCCGACGGAGCGCGCGCCGGATGCTCGGGGCGGCGTCGAACAGGGCCTCGGTGCGAACGAAGAGGTCGATGTGGCCGTGGATCGCGCCGAGTGTGCAGGCGGTCTGGAGCATGGCCATCCCGCCCGAGGCGTCCCACGCGCTGGTGAGGGCGTGTTCGATCGAGGCGCCGAGCGCGTCGTCGGGGGACGAGGAGTGCAGCGTGAAGGGCTTGCCGAACACGAAGTCGGTGATGGCGTCGATGCGCCAGGCGATGTCGTTCTCGATCACGATCTCGCGCGGCTCACCGGTGGTATCCAGCGGGCGGGTGAAGCGCTCGGGCAGGCCCATGGCCTGCGCCGGGCGGTGGGCGGCACGCGGGGAGGTGGCGCAGGTCGAGCGGAGGGCCGGGCGCACGGGGAGTTCGTTGCGGTAGTACGACCAGAACCGCTCGTAGCGCGGGCGGTCGCGTTCGTCGTGGGCGCGGAAGAGCGAGGCGATGTCGGCGACGGACGGAGTGGCGGAGGAGACGGAGGAGACGGGGGAGGCGGGGGGGTGGTCGGGTGTGGTGTGCATCGGCGGCGTCCTGAGGGAGGCGGGTGGATGAATCAGGGGGCCGCGAGAAATGTGTGCAGCCCTCACCCTCAGGGCCGCCGAAGCCAGCGTGCGCGCGCAGACCCGGAGATGCGCGCACTCGGCGACGAGAATCGGCAGGAAACACGGGCAGAAAATTTTTTGAAAAAGTCACATGCGCGCATCGTTGCCGAGGATTTTTTGCGCGCGCAAACGCAGGCTTAAGCGCTTTACTTTTCTGCTCCCGAGTGGGAGAAAAAGGGTGCTGCGCGGGCTATCGGATGGGGGTCAGCGGGGGCTTGCCGGCGAGCACCGCGCGGATGTTCGCCGCGCACAGTTCGGTCATCTTCGTGCGGCACTCGGTGTTCGCACTACCGAAGTGGGGGGTCATCACGACATTCGGTGCGCTCAGGAGGCGCTCCGAGATGACCGGCTCGCGCTCGAAGACATCAAGCCCCGCGCCGAAGATGGTGCCGTTGTGCAGCGCCTCGGCGAGAGCGGCTTCGTCGATGACCGGGCCCCGCGCGGTGGAAACGATCACGCTCGTGGGCTTCATCAGGGCCAGGCGCTCGGCGTTGATGAGGTGGCGGGTGGAGTCGTTCAGGGGGGTGTGGACGCTCACGAAATCGGCCTCGGCGAGGCCTTCTTCCAAGGAGACGCGCTTCCCGCACAGCGGGGCGTGCTCGAAGTTCGGCTTGGGCGAGCGGCTCGTATAAAGGATGCGCACGCCGAAGCCGAGCATGCGGACCGCCGTGGCGTAACCGATGCGCCCGGCCCCGACGATCAGCAGCGTCCGCCCGGCGATGGGCTGGCCCAGCCAGTCGCTCGGCCCGAGGAAGCCGTAGCGCTCCCATTCGCCGGATCGCACGAAGCGGTCGGCCTCGCTGAGCCGACGGGCGGCGGCGAGGATGTGCATGACCGCGGCGTCGGCGGTGCCCTCGGTCACGGCGTCGGGGGTGTTCGTGGCCGCCACACCCCGCTCGGCGCAGGCGTCCAGGTCGATGTTGTCGTAGCCCACGGCGTGGTTCGCGACGATCTTCAGTTGATTGCCCGCGGCATCCAGGAACTCGGCGTCCACCCGCTCGGTCACCCAGCTCACGATCGCATCGGCCCCGGCGATGAAGTCGAGCAGCTCCGCGCGCGAACGCTGCCCCCCGACCGGCCCGGTGCGGACCTCTGCGCCGGGGACTTCGAAGGAACCATGGAGCGGACGGGAGACGACGACGGTGGGCATGGGGGGATGGTAGCGGGGGAGGGGGTGGCGGTCACAGCGGGCCGATGACTGCATCCGCCACCCGGAATTCGCGCCCCGGGCTCTTACTCGCTCAGACCTTGAGGAGCCGGAGGAGTTGTTCGGTGATCGCGCCGGGGTCTTTCGCTCCGCACACCGCGCCGCTCACGGCGATGCCCTTCGCTCCCGCATTGCGCAGTTCGGCGAGGTTGCCGGCGGTGATGCCGCCGATGGCCAGGTGGGGCGTGTCCGGGTGCTTCGCGAGGACTTCGCGGATGAGGGCGGGTCCGGCGAGGGAACCGTCGGTTCTGCCGCCGGGGTTTGGTTTTGTTGTCGTGGCGAACATGGGGCCGAGGCCGAGGGAGTCGGCTCCGGCGCGCAGCGCTTCGGTGGCCTGCGCGAGGGTGGTCGCGCTCGCGCCGATGCACACGCCGTCGCCGACGATGCGCCGGGCCTCGGCGATGGGCAGGTCGGTCTGCCCGAGGTGTACACCGTCGGCCTCAACCAGCGCGGCGATGTCGGGCCGGTCGTTGATCACCAGCGAGGCACCGTGCTGATTGGTCAGTCCGCGCAAATGCCGGGCGCGCGCGAGCAGGTCGCGCCCGGGCAGGTCTTTCTCGCGCAATTGGATGCAGTCGGCACCGGCTTCCAGCACGGCGCGGGCGACCTCTTCCCAGGGGCGCGCACAGAGCGCCTCGGTGATGAGCACGCACAGGGACCACTGGCGGCAGACCGGGTTGGGGCAGCGGGGGCACACACACCGGTCTGGTCGCTCGTTGGTCATGGCAGACTCTCCGCGTAGGTTCAGTTCGCGAGTGCGCCCATCTTGGCGGACGCGGCCTCGAGTGCGGCGTCGACATCGGCGATCAGGTCGTCGCAGTCTTCGATGCCGACCGAGAGGCGGATCAGGGCATCGTCGATGCCGAGCACCGCGCGCTGCTCAGGGGGGACCGAGGCGTGGGTCATGATGGCCGGGTGCTCGATGAGCGACTCGATGCCGCCGAGCGATTCGGCGAGCGTGAAGAGGCTCACGGTTTCGAGGAAGGCCTTGGCCGGTTCAAGGCCGCCCTTGATGAAGAAGGTGATCATGCCGGTGCCGCCGCCTGTGGCTTCCATCTGCTTCTTGTAGATGGCGTGCTGGGGGTGGCTTTCGAGGCCGGGGTAGACGACGCGATCGACGAGTTCGCTCTTCTCAAGGTGCTTGGCGATGCGCAGCGCGCTGGCGTTGTGGCGCCGGATGCGGACATCCAGGGTCTTGAGGCCGCGGAGCGTGAGGTAGGAATCGAAGGGGCCCATGACCGAGCCGACGGCGTTCTGCAGGAAGCGGATGCGCTCGGCGAGTTGCGGGTTGCCGGTGACGAGGATGCCGCCGACGACATCGGAGTGGCCGTTGACATACTTGGTCGAGGAGTGCATCACGATGTCCGCACCGAAGGCCAGCGGGCGCTGGTTCACCGGCGAGCAGAAGGTGTTGTCCACCACCACGATGCACTTGGGGTTGACCTTGTGGGCCATGTCCGCGACGGCTTTGATGTCCACGATCTTCAGCGTCGGGTTGGTCGGCGTTTCGACCCAGAGCATGGCGGTGTCGGGTCGCATCGCGGCTTCGAGTTTGCTCAGGTCGGTGAGGTCCACGAAGTCGATGTCGAGGTTCTGCGTGCGCTGGCGCACCTTCTGGAGCAGGCGGTTGGACCCGCCGTAGATGTCGTCCATCGAGATGATGTGCGAGCCGGCGTCGAGGAGTTCGAGGGCGGTGGCCATCGCGGCGAGGCCGGAGGAGAAGGCGAAGCCGCCGCAGGACGCGTCGGTGTCTTCGTCGATGGTGGAGCCTTCGAGTTTGGCGATCATGCGCTCGAGCGCGTAGCGGGTGGGGTTGTGCGAGCGGGAGTACTCGAAGCCCTTGTGCACGCCCGGCGATTCCTGGGCGTAGGTGGTGCTGGTGAAGATGGGGGGCATCACCGCGCCGGTGACGGGTTCGGCGTGCTGGCCTGCGTGGATGACCTGGCTGGCGATGCGAAGGTTCGAGTGGTCGGACATATCAGGGACTCCCGGACGGATGGATCAGTGATGGGTTGATGCGGTCTTACTTGAGTTGGCGACGGAGGTAGTTGATCAGGTCGATCTTGGTGATCAGGCCGAGGTACTCGCGGAACTCGGTGCCCGCGCCCTCGGGAGCGTGGTCATCCACGACGATGGCGACGCGATCGGCCCGGAAGATCGGGATCAGGTCCTCGACCTTGGCGCGGGGCGAGATGGTCTCGATGCGCGTGGTCATGAAGTCGGACACCGGGCGCGACAGCGCCGAGTCGCCCTGCACGACGGCCATGAGGATGTCGCTCTCGTCGATGATGCCCACGACCTTGTCGTGATCGCGACCGGTCGAGGTGAGGTGGACGGTCTCGACGACGGCCATCTGCGAGATGTTCTGCAGTTCCATGACCTTGATGACCTGGCTGAGCGGGTCGGTCGGCTTGGCGACATAGTCCTCGCGACTGGCGTGGCGACGGGCGATCAGGTCGCGCAGGTCGCCGGTCTTGTCGCGATCGATGAAGCCGTTGTCGATCATCCAGTAGTCGTTGAACATCTTGCCCAGGTACTTCGCGCCCTGGTCGCAGATGAGGGTGACGACATTGAGGGGCTTGTCCTGCTTGGCGCAGTACTTCTTCGCCGCGGCGATCAGGCAGCCGGTGCTGGAACCGGCGAGGATGCCCTCGCGATCGAGCAGTTCGCGGGCGGCGTGGAAGGACTCGGCATCGGTGACGGCGATGGCCTCATCGATCACATCGAGGTCGCAGATGCTGGGGACGAAGTCTTCGCCCATGCCCTCGACGAGCCACGAACCGGCTTCGACCTTCTCTCCCCGGTTGATCAGCGGCTCGAGGATCGAGCCTGCGGGGTCGGCGAGGACGATCTTGCAGTTGGGGTTCTGTTCCTTGAGGTAGCGCCCGATGCCGGAGATGGTGCCGCCGGAGCCGACCCCGGCGATGAAGACATCGACGCCGCCGAACGATTCGAGTTGGCGGTGGATCTCCGGGCCGGTGTGCTCGTAGTGGGCGGCGGTGTTGTGTTCGTTGGCGAACTGGTTGATGTAGATGCTGTTGGGTGTCTTCTCGGCGAGGCGGGCGGCGACATCCTGGTAGTACTCGGGGTGGCCCTTCTGGACATCCGAGCGGGCGAGGACGACCTCGGCCCCCATGGCTCGCAGGTGTTGGATCTTGCCCTCGCTCATCTTGTCGGGGACGACGACGAGCATCCGGTAGCCGCGTTGCCCGGCAACGAGGGCGAGGCCGAGGCCGGTGTTCCCGGCGGTTCCCTCGATGATGGTGGGTTTGGGGTCGGCGTTGGGGTCGAGGCGCCCGTCGCGTTCGGCGGCTTCGATCATGCTCAGCCCGATGCGGTCCTTGATGGATCCGGCGGGGTTCATGAGTTCCATTTTGCCGAACAGGCGGCATTGGCCGGCGTCGAGGTGGGTAAGTTCAAGGATCGGGGTGTTGCCGATCATGTCGAGGACGGAGTGGAAGACGGGCGCGACGGATCGCGCCTCGCCAGCGGCGGGGGTCGAAGAAGCTTGGGTCATAGGGACAGTCTAACGGAGGGAGCGGAGGATAAACGCCGATTTCGCCGCGGAATTCAGGATTGAGGTCGTTCTGGGACCTTGATTCTTCGTTCGGAAAACAAGCACTTTTGACACGATCTTCTTGGTCCATTCCAGAAAATGTGCTTGGGAGAACTCCTGATTGGGGGTAGGTTGGGGGGGGGAGGAGATCGGTCCGTACCGGTCTGCGGTCCTCTGGAGGAGAGATTCAATGGCAACGCTTTTCGATGTGCGCCGGTTGTGGTTCGGCCTGGTTTTTGGCTTTGCGCTGAGCGCGGCGGCTTCTGGGCAGACCCTGGTCAGCGGGACGATCAGTTCAGACACCGTCTGGACCGCGGCAAGCAGCCCGTACGAGATGACTGCGACGGTCACGGTGAACAACGGAGCCACGCTCACGATCGAGCCGGGGGTGGTCGTTCTGGGTCGCACCAACACCAGCCTGCGGGTGTCCGATGGCCATCTTTCTGCCCTCGGCTCCGGTGCGTCGTCGATCCTCTTTACCTCTGACCTCGACAGCGGCCCAGGTCAGTGGGACGGCATCATCGTGTCGGGGGTGTCCGCGTCCGCCGATCTGAGGTTCTGCGAGGTGCGGTACGCGGGGCAGTCCAATTCATTGGGCATCGGCAGCGGGATCACGGCGAACGGTTCGTCGATGACCACGATCGACCAGTGCACGATTCGGGACTGCTCGGGGTCGGCATCGGCGAACAGCGGGGTGTACATCTCGGGCGGGTCGGCGGCGGTACTGAGCACCCTGATCGAGAACTGCGGGGATCAGGCGGGTGATGTTGCGTTGCGCGAGCAGGGGGCTGTCGCCCTGGCCGTGATCGGCTGCCACTTCGCGTCCAACGCGGGGTACGCCGCGCGCGTGAGCGCCGGGAACCTCGGTGGCGTCGGCATAAACACCTACGACGGCAACGGCTCGAACCGTGTGCGCGTGGTCGCTGGAAATACCAAAGACGGCCATGCGATGAGTGTGCAGGGCGACGGATTCGAGGGGTACGAACTCGAGGCCGGGGATCTGTTTGTCCCTCCCGGGACCGTGTTCACCATCGAGGCCGGTGTTCATGTCTTCGGGGCCACCCAGAACTCAGAAGTGCATGTCCAGGGGCGTCTGCAGGCCCAGGGCACGGAGTCCGATCCGATCATCATGACCTCGCTCGACGACACGAGCGGGACGATCTGGGGCGGGGTGACCTTCAACGGAGGCAGCGCGTCCGGTCTGTTGACCTGGACGAGTATCCGGCGCGGGGGCGGCGGCAATGTGTTCGGGGTGAAATCGAATGTCGCCGCGTCCGGGACCGACCTTGTTCGGTTCGAGAACTGCTGGATCTCGGATATCGCGACGAGCGGTGTTGATTACGGCATCTTCGCCAGCAACGCGTGGGTCGAGGTCGCGAACAGTTCGTTTCTCGCCTGCGGCAACGAGGCGAGTGACTTCGCGTTTGGCGCGATCGGAAGCGGCGGCGAGAGTGTGGTGCAGGGTTGCGTGTTCGAGAACAACATCGGCCAGTGCGCGCGTGTGCAGGCCTCATCGGTGCAGGCGTTCTCGGATTGTGTGTTCACTGGGAACAGCATCCCTCGGGTGCGGATCAACAGCGGCTCCACCGCTTCTGTCGGGGCCATCGTCGACATGGTTGGCTTGGACGGCTGGGAGACCGACAACGGCGATGTTTTTGTTCCGGCCGGCTCGGTGCTGACGATCGGCCCGGGGGTGACGGTGTACGGTTTGACCATCAACTCGGAACTGCATGCGCAGGGCCGCCTGGAGTGCCTGGGCACGGAAGTGGACCCGATCCTGATGACCTCGTTCGATGATACGAGCGGTTCGATCTGGGACGGCCTGAGTTTCAATGGGAGCAACGCATCCGGCCTGCTGCAGTGGACGAGCATCCGTCGCGGCGGTGGCGGTAATGTGTTCGGGGTGCGGTCGAACCTGTCGGCCAGCGGCACGCAGCCGGTGGTGCTGGAGGACTGCGTGATCTCAGACATCGACTCCGGTGGGAATGATTACGGGATCTACGGCTCGAACGCGATCGTGGAATGCATTCGGACGACCTTCCGCAACTGCGGCGTTGATGCGAACGACTTCGGCTACTACGCGGTCAGCAGCGCCGGAAGCACGGTGCTCGAGGACTGCGTGTTCGAGGACAACCTCGGGCAGTGCGCTCGGGTTCAGCCCGGTTCGCTGCAGGATGTGACCGGTGGCGTGTTCACGAACAACGCCATCGGGCGGATCCGGATCGCCTCCGGGAATACCGCGACGATCGGAGCGATGGAGCACATCCCTGGTATGGACGGCTGGGAGATCGACAACGGCGATGTGTTTATTCCGGCCGGCTCGGTGCTGACGATCGGCCCTGGGGTGACGGTGTACGGCCTGACCAACAACTCGGAACTGCATGTGCAGGGCCGCTTGGAATGCCTGGGCACAGAAGTGAACCCGATCCTGATGACCTCGTTCGATGATACGAGCGGTTCGATCTGGGACGGGGTGACCTTCAACGGTGGCGGCGCGTCGGGCCTGTTGCAGTGGACGAGTATCCGTCGCGGCGGTGGCGGTAATGTGTTCGGGGTGCGGTCGAACCTGTCGGCCAGCGGCACGCAGCCGGTGGTGCTGGAGGACTGCGTGATCTCGGACATCAACTCCGGCGGCGATGATTTCGGGATCTACGGCTCGAACGCGGATGTGCAGTGTGTTCGGACGACCTTCCGCAACTGCGGGGGTGCCGGGACGTCCTCTGCGGGCTTCAGGCAAGCGAGCGGGAGCGCCAGAATCGAAGACTGTGTGTTCGAGGAGAACGACGCTTCGGGCCTGCTGGTGGGCGGTGGGACGGTCTCGTTGTCGTGCAGTTCGTTCTTGAACAACACGATTGGCATCACCCGCAGCAACGGGACCCTGCATTCCAGCTCGTGCAGTTTCGAGGGGAACACAGAGTTCGCCGTGCGGAACACGGGCGGAACGCAACTGAATGTCTGCTGCTCGTGGTGGGGCGATGCGTCTGGCCCCGATGCGCCGGGCGGATCGGGAGTCGGCGATGCGATCACGAGCAATGTCGGCTACATCCCGTTCTCGGTGACCGACGATGCGTGCGGCTTCGATTGTCTCCCGGGCGACGCCAACAAGGACGGCAACATCGATCTGGCCGATCTCAACATGGTGCTCGCGAACTTCGGCACTTCGGTCGAGATCGGAACGAGCGGCGATGTGAACGATGATGGCGTGGTCGATCTGGCCGATCTGAACCTGGTGCTGGCGAACTTCGGCAACGCGTGCGAGGCCACGGCCTGAAGGGCCTCGGCCCGATGTGCGCGGGCGGGGAGGTCCGGGGAGCGCGTTAGAAATCGCGTCCCCGGAAGCCGTTGGTGGTGGTCAGCACCGCGCCCTTGCTCTGGAAGTAGGGCTGGTTGGCGACGCCCTGGTCCTTGGCTTCGCCGAGGATGTGGATGTCGGCGTGCCCGTCGAAGAAGCCGACGGGGACGGGGACGAGTTTCTGACGCTCGGCGACGGTGGTGCCGATGTTCGGGCGTCGGCGGTGGGCGATCAGCGGGTTCTCGTAAAGCATGCCCTTCGCGGTGGGTGACGCGAGGGTGGAGAGGCGTTGCGGCGCGAGGAGTTTGCAGGAGAAGTTCGGAGCGACGGCGCAGAACTGGTCGGTGTCCTCGTTCCAGTAGTGCGGGTCGGCGTAGGCGGTTTCGGTGAGTTTGTAGTCGTTGAGGTTGGGCTGGGATGTCCAGTCGTCGTTGCCGCGTGACGGGCTGATCCAGGTGTTCGTGCGTTCGCCGCCCGCCGACCAGACGAGCAGGTGCCACATATCCGAGTGGGCGAACCATGAAACGCTCGATTGGAAACCCAGAGGGGTGGTGATCGCGAAGCCGGGCATGCCCGCGAACGACCAGCCATCGGGATGGGGATCGCCCATGGGCATGGTGCCGGAGTTCGTTTCGGCGAGGGTGAGCAACTCGATCACATTCTGCCGGATGTTCGACATGCTCTTGGTGTCTTCGGCGATCAGTCGAGTACGGTTCAGGGCAGGCAGCAGGATGGCGATGAGGACACCGATGACGGCGACCACCACGAGCAGTTCGATGAGGGTGAAGGCGGAACGCTTCATCACCCCATCGTACCGACGAGAACGACAAATCTTGAAACTATTTTTGTGTCCCCACGCCCAACGCCGCTCCCTTGCACGATGCAGGGATAGAGGCTGCGTTCTCAGCGGCGTTGGTTGATGCCCCGGTCCCGGAGCAGCCGAGCGATCGCGTTCGCGTAGGTTGTCCGCGTGGCTTCTGATGGGGGGGAAGTGTCGATGGTCAGCGTGGTCTTGCCGTCGGTGTATTCGGCCCGGGTTTCAATGGTGATGCCTTCGGGAGTCTCGAAACGGGTGGTGCGGTGCTCGTAATGCACGCTCCGGCCATCGCGCTCGACGGTGCGGAGTTCCGATCGTTCGTGGTACGACGGCAGGCGTCGCACCCCGGTCGCGGGATGGGCATGCGGGTCCCCAATCGCAAAGGATGCCTGCATGATGGCGAGGTTCAGGTCGTCCGGCTCGCCCGTGACGATGATCGTATCGTCGGCGAGCATCGTGAACGATGGCGAACCGTCTGGGAACGATGAACACCCCGAGGCAAAACCAAGGCCGAGGGTACAAACAAAAATCAGTGCGCGAACCATGGCGGCGTTTCCTCCTCATCCACAGTGTACCGGCGGGGAGGTCTGCTCAAAAGAAAAAAACCGCCCGTCGAGCGGGCGGTTGGTGGGGGCTGGATTGGAGCGGTGGGCCTACTCCAGGGCCGCGGCACCCGAGATGATCTCGGTGAGTTCCGTCGTGATCTGGGCCTGGCGGGCGCGGTTGTACTTGCGTCCGATGAGGCGACCCATCTCGCCGGCGTTGTCGGTCGCGGCCTTCATCGCCACCATACGGGCGACATTCTCGGAGACCACCGCGTCGAGGAACGCCTGGAACAGGGTGGCCTTGACGGTCTCGGGCAGCAGCGAACTGAGCAGTTCGGCGGGCTCGGGGGTGAAGTCGTACTCGATGGTCGGGCCGGCAGCGGCGGATTCACCCTCGGCGTGCTCGACGGCCGGCGGCTTCAACGGCAGGAGTTGCAGTACCTCGGGGCGCTGGCGCGAGGTCGAGATGAACCGCATGTAGACGACATGCACCGAGGAAATCTCGCCGGCGGCGAAACGGTCCATGTACTGGCGGGCCAACTTCTCGACTTCCTCGAAGGTGGGCTTGTCGCCAAACTGGTTGTGGGCGGCATCGATCGCGAACTTGTTGAACCTCAGGACGCTCTGGCCCTTGCGCCCGACCACCTCGAGGGTGTAGTCGTTGAGCGAGCGCAGGTGCTTCATCGCGGCTCGGAGGATGGAGCCGTTGTACGGGCCGCACAGGCCACGATCGGAAGTCATGACCAAGACGAGCGGCTTGGCGGAAGACTTGAAGCCGTCGCGCGGGCCGTCGATCAGGGGGTGGGAGATGTTCCCGGCTTTTTCGGCGAGCTCGGTCACCAGGTCGAAGATGCCCTCGGTGTAGGGCTTCGACTGGGTGGCGCGCTGCTGGGAGCGGGCAAATTTGCTCGTAGCGATCATCTGCATCGTCTTGGTGATGCGACGGATGGACTTGATCGCCTTGATGCGCTTCTTGAGATCGCGTGTGTTGGCCTTGGGGCGGAGCGTGTAGCGAAACGCCCTGAGAGGGGCCAGCGGGGGAGGGCTTGGGAGGGGGATTTTCCAGCGAATACGGGAGGATTAGCACCCTCTCCCCTCGCGGGAGTGGGCCGGGGTGAGGGGGTCGCACCGGCGGTGTGGTCGTGTTGGTCGGAAGGTGCGGACCGTCCCCTCATCCGACCGACTGGGAGGTGTGGTCGAATCCCGACGCAGTCGGGCGTAGCCCACGCCACCCAGTCAGGGATCAGGAGGGCTCGCCCTCCGGCTCGACGCGCACGGGCTGGGGGTCGTCCGGGTTTCTCCTATTCACGGGTGGGACGGACCGGCTCTGGTTGGGGCCGATTTCGATGCGGGGCGGCTGGTCGCAGGCCAGGACCAGGCCGTCGATGCCGAAACGGATGCCCTCGGGCAGGTCCGGCTCGTCCCGCTCGTGGAGGATCTCATGGGCGATGTGGATCAGCCAGGTCTGGTCGGCCCCGAGTTGCTGGGCCGCCGAGACGGCGCGATCGAGGTTGAAGTGCGTCGAGTGGGTGCGATGGCGGAGACCGTCGAGCGCGAGGGCCCGGAGGTTGCCGAGTGCTTCCCATGACTTTGGGGGGATTGCCGAGGTGTCGGTACACCAGGCGAAGGGGAAAGGGTTGTGGGCCGAGGCCTCGACGCGTCGGGCGAGGTCGGTGCCGGGGACTGGCTCGACGCGAAAGCCGAGGATGGGCAGGTGGCCGTGGAGCAGGCGGACAGGGGTGAAGCGCATGTCGTGGAGGTCGATGGGCTTCGCGGCTCCGCCGGTGGAGGCGGGGAGTCGGCCCGAACGCGGGTCTGGGGTGTTCGCGCCGTCGGGGTCGTCGATGCGCCGCTCGATCAGGTCGGCGACGAAGGAGTCGTTGATGTTCGAGCCCTTGTCGAAGACATGCTTGTAGACGCGATGCAGCGCTTCCCAGACGCGCTCCTCGGCGTAGATGTCGATGGTCTTGGCCCGCCACCCGCGATGCGTGATGCCTCTGAGCGCCGCCAGCTGCCCATCATTGAGAATCGGCTGAGGCAGGCGGAGCCTGTGGCACTGCTGCGGGGTGCTATCGAGCAGGTTGCCCTCAGGGCCGATGCTGCTCTGCAGTGACATGATGATCTCTTCGCGGATCGGGTCGATCGGCGGATTGGTCACCTGCGCAAAAAGCTGCTTGAAGTAGTCATACAACAGCCGGGGCTTGTCACTGAGCACCGCCAGCGCCGCATCATTACCCATCGAACCGACCGCCTCCTGGCCCTTGTCGACCATCGGCAGCATGAGCATCGTCAAATGCTCGGTCGTGTAACCAAACGCCTGCAGCAGCGCCAGCCGCTGATCCGCATCCACCACCGCACGCTTGGCGCGAGGCGGCACGGGCACTTCCGACAACTCGATGCGCTGCTCGCCAAGCCACCTGCCATAAGGCCGACGCGATGCGATTTCGCTCTTAAGCTCATCGTCCGCGATGATTCTGCCCTGCTCGAAGTTCACCAAAAACATACGGCCCGGCTGCAGCCTGCCCTTGGCGAC
>JBICHT010000128.1:0-8846 GCA_043101125.1 Phycisphaerales bacterium JB050
GATGTGGATGTCGAGGTTGTTGGTTCGGCTCAGCAAGCCGGTGTGTTCCTGAACACCAACTTCGCCGCGCTCAGTGCGGGTGCCACCGATGGCATCCTGCCGAACGAGATCACCATCGAAGTCGCAGGCCCCGACGGCGTCGTCGAACTCACCCTCGCTTCGGGCTCGACCGTCGCGAACATCATCAAAGCGATCAACGACCGCTCCGGTGTCACGGGTATCCAGGCGGAGGCCGTGAGCGCCGCGGATGTGTCCTCGGGTATCCGGTTCTTCTCGACGGAGTACGGTTCGGATTCCTTTGTGTCGGTGAAAACGCTGGCTGGCCGGGATGACTACACCTGGGCGACCCTTATCGACAACCAACCTGGTCCGATCGACTGGGCCGGTGGCTCCGGTTCGCAGTGGACCACGGCGGACCGGGATTCGGGCAAGGATGTCATCGCGCTCGTCAACGGTGCGGTCGCGACCGGTCGAGGGCTCCAATTGGACATTCGCGGGCCGGAACTCGATCTTGCCCTGCAACTGACTGACACCTTCGCCACAACCGTGGACGGCACCGCGAGTACCTTTGACATCACCGGCGGGGGCGCGCTTTTCCAGCTCGGCCCGCAGGTCAACTCGAACCAGCAGGTGAACATCGGTATCGGTTCCGTCGCCGCCACCCGCCTCGGCGGTACCTACCAGCTCGGTGAGTCTGGCAACTTTGAATTGCAGTTCCTCTCAAGCCTGAAATCAGGTGGCGAAAACTCGTTGCGCGGGAACCTGCAGAACGCCTCACGCGTGCTCGAGACGGCCATCGATGAGGTTTCGACTCTCCGGGGTCGATTGGGTGCCTTCGAGCGCAATGTGCTCGACACCAACATCCGATCCCTGCAGGCTGGTGTCGAGAACATCACCGCTGCCGAATCGGTCATCCGAGACGCGGATTTCGCCGTCGAAACCAGCGAACTCACTCGCGCCCAGGTCCTGACTCAGGCGGGCACTTCGGTCCTGGCTCTCGCGAACCAGCAGGCCCAAAGCGTGCTCAGTCTGTTGGGATAACGACCGCCCTATAAGCTCCCCCGAAACCGGGTCAGACACACCGTTTTTTCGGACAACCGCCCGGAGGCCTACGCCTCCGGGTTTTTTATTGCCACGACTGATAAATGCGCAGGTGATACGACCCACTACTCGAACCCGGTAGAACGGGACAGTTCCTCCATGCACCCCGCGCACCGACCGAATTTCGAGGTGGTGCCCCGCGAGTTTGCGGAGCACTCCTCGATCACGCGGAGCGTGACCGGGATCGCCGGGAGGCAGCGTGCCGAGCGGTGAACAAAAAGGGTATCGGGGTGGGTCCCCAGCTTTCCGGTTTCACGGAGGAACCTCAATGAGTCGCATCAACACCAATGTTAACTCCCTGATTGCTCAGCGCGTGCTGGGGCAGAACAACCAGGGCTTGGCCGGTTCACTCGAGCGCTTGTCGACCGGTCTCCGCATCAACCGCGGTAAGGACGACCCGGCTGGTCTGATCGCGTCGCAGAACCTGCGTGCCGAGAAGGCTTCGCTGAGCTCTGCGATCAAGAACGCCGAGCGTGCCGATCAGGTCGTCAACATCGCCGAAGGCGGTCTGAACGAAGTTTCTGGTCTGCTGACCGAACTCCAGGGCCTCCTGACCACCACGGCGAACGATGCGGGTCTGTCCGCCGAGGAAAAGGAAGCGAACCAGCTGCAGATCGACTCGATCCTGCAGACCATCGATCGCGTTTCGTCGGCCACCTCGTTCCAGGGCAAGAAACTGCTCAACGGCAACCTGGATTACACCACCACGAGCATCGACTCTGAAGTCTCCGGCTTCAAGGTCAACGGTGCCAAGCTGGGCTTCGGCGAAACCCGCGATGTCGAGGTTCTGGTCACCCAGTCCGCGCAGGTCGGCGGCATGGCGATGCGGTTCACTGGCACCGCCCTGGATCTGACCGACGCCGATTCGACCTACACCATTGAGATCGCTGGCAACGAAGGGTCTCGCGAACTCTCGTTCAGCTCAGGCACCACCCTCGCCACCATCGCTTCGACCATCAACAGCTTCACCGATGTCACCGGTGTGGTTGCGACCGCCTCCGGCAATGACATCAAGCTGGTCTCCAGCGAGTATGGCAGCGACCAGTTTGTTTCGCTGAAGGTCATCGACGACGGCGGTGCCGCCGGTACCGGTGTCGATAACCTCGATGCCGGTGACACCAACGCCCTGGCCGGTTCGCCCACCGCGTTCAACGCGCTGACCAACGGCATCACCGACTTTGGTCAGGATGTCGCCGCGACGATCAACGGTATCTCCGCGACCACCAAGGGCACGAAGGCATCGATCAACACCGACTTCCTGGATGTGTCCGTTGACTTGTCCGAGACGGGGTCGACCACGCTTGGTTCAATTTCCGCCTTCACCATCACCGGTGGCGGGGGTGACTTCCAGCTGGGCGGTCGTGTGGATATCTCCGGCAAGGTCTCCCTGGGTATCGGGAACGTGGCCGTCCGCGAGATCGGTAAGGTCGAAGACAGCGGTACCAATTACTCCTTGGCCGACATCGGCTCCGGTAAGTCGCTGAATGTGGTCGACGGTGATCTCTCGGTCGCGCAGGACGCGGTCGAGCAGGCCATCAAGGATGTGAACTCGCTGCGTGGTCGCCTCGGCGCCTTCCAGCAGAACACCGTCGGTGCGACGATTCGCTCGCTGGGCGTGTCGTTCGAGAACACCGCCGCCGCCGAATCGGTCATCCGCGATACGGACTTCGCTTCCGAAACCGCGGCCCTGACCCGCAGCCAGATCCTGAGCCAGTCGGCCCAGACCGTGCTGTCTCAGGCCAACTTCCAGCCGCAGGCCGCCCTGTCACTGCTGGGATAAGCCGTTTCGGCTGAGCAACCGCGTTCCCGAGGTTTCGGGGACGCCCGATAAAACCCTTGCCGCTTTGGCTGAACCGGCCAAAGCGGTTTTTGTTTGTCGTGACATCGCGCCTTATCGGGCCTCGGTCCCCCAACGACGCGCACTCCACCGATACCTCCTTTCGTCGTAGGAATCACTTCTTCACACGGAACGGAGGCACATCCACCATGAGCCGGATCAACACGAATGTGATGTCGCTGATCGGTCAGCGCGTCTTGGGGGCGAACAATACAGCACTCGGGTCTTCGCTCGAGCGATTGTCCACCGGGCTGAGGATCAACCGAGGCAAAGACGATCCCGCTGGACTGATCGCATCGCAGAACCTGCGGGCGGAAATGAAGGGCCTGGGCCAGGCGATCCAAAACGCTGAACGCGCCGATCAGGTGGTCAATATTACCGAAGGCGGTCTGGGCGAAATCAGTTCCCTTCTCAACGAACTGCAGGCGCTGATCACCCAGAGCGCCAACACCGGTGGTCTCTCCAACGAGGAAAAGGAAGCCAACCAGTTACAGATCGATTCCATCCTGCAGACGATCGATCGCATCGCTGGAGCCACCGCGTTCCAGGGGAAGAAGCTGCTCAATGGCAATCTCGACTACCAGACCACCAACATCTCCGATCAGATCGGAGCGTTCAAGGTCAACGGTGCGAAACTGGGTTTTCAGGAAACACGAGATGTCGATGTTCTGGTGACCGCTTCGGCGCAGATCGCGGGCATGTTCCTCGAATTCGATGGAACCGGAATCGATCTCGGAGAGGCCTCGGGCCCCGGCACCCTGGCTCCGAACTCACAGTTCGTCATCGAGATCGCTGGCAACGAAGGGGCACGCGAACTCTCGTTCAGCTCAGGCACCACCCTCGGAAGCATGCGAGACGCCATCAACAGCTTCTCCGATGTGACCGGAGTTCGTGCCGTCGTCTCCGGCACCGGTATCCGTCTCGAATCCACCGAGTTCGGATCGGAAGAGTTCGTCTCACTCAAGATCGTTGATGACGGCGGTATCGATGTCGGTGCGAATGTCGGTGTCTACGACCTCGACTCCGCGAACACGCAGGTCGCTGACGCGGGTTCCCGTGTCACATTCGCCTCGCTGAACAACGGCAAAACCGACTTCGGCCAGGATGTTCAGGCGACGATCAACGGCATCATCGCCACGACCAAGGGCACGACGGTCTCGATCAATACCGACTTCCTCGATGTTTCGCTCGATCTCGTCTACGACACGAGCAGTGGCGGGTCCGGCGCGGCACAACTCGGAGCGATCGATGCTCTTCGCATCCTCGGCGGGGGAGCAGACTTCCAACTCGCCTCCCGGGTGAACATCGCAGGCAAAGTTTCGCTCGGTGTCTCAAATGTTGCTGCTCGCGAACTCGGACGCACCGACATCACCGACGGCAGCGGTACCTCCACCTACTATCTCGCCGACCTCGTCGGCGGTAACGACCTCGATGTGATCGACGGCGATGTCACATCCGCCCAGCGGGTGGTCGATACCGCGATTCGTGAAGTCAGCTCGTTACGCGGTCGCCTCGGTGCCTTCCAGCAGAATGTCATCGGGGCCACGATCCGCTCCGTCGGCGTCTCGCTCGAAAACACCACCGCCGCAGAATCGGTGATCCGCGACGCGGACTTCGCGTCCGAAACCGCGGAACTCACCAGGTCACAGATCCTCGTCACCTCTGCGACCCAGATCCTCGGTATCGCGAACCAGCAGCCTCAGTCAGCACTGCAGCTTCTCGGCTAAGGCTATTGAACTCGTCGCCCGTTTTCGAACGGGGGGCTCAGAGAGTCCGGTCTGTGGAGCCGGCCTACGACGGAAAAGCGGCCCTTCGGGGTCGCTTTTCTTTTTTGCTCAGCCAGCCCTCGATCAGTTCAGCGCGAGGAACGACTGGGCGTACGCCATCAGCGCTACCCCGATCATCACCGCGCAGAACATTTTCATGGTTCTCTCTTTGCTGAATGCCGCCAAGGCACCGAAGCAGGCGATCGCTCCGATCATCCCCGCGAGGCCGATGAGCAGTGCGGTTGTGGTGCCGGTCCCGTCCCCGACAAAGTTTGCCGCACTCGCCGCGAACAGCAAGGCGATGAACCCCGGCGCGATCAGCAAAGCTGCGGGGAATTTTTGGTCTTCCGGGTTTGGTTCCGGTTCCACCGGCTCGGCTTTGCGCTGTCCGTCAGCTCGGCCGCTCCGATGCGAGGAGAGTTTCAACGCCTTGTCCGAGGCCACATTCGCGTTTCGGGGAGGTCCGACCGGTGGCTGCGACCCCAAGAATGTGATGCGCTGACGCCCCCGACTCGGGGAGGGATCGCGATCTGAATCTTCAGGGTGTTCAGGCATAGGGGATATCGAATCTCAACCGATCGTGCGGTCGGTCGGAGCGAGGCGTTGATCGACCTTGGATTTCCACTCTTCGTAACCGGCGCGACCCATCAAGCCGAAGGTCGCCAGCTTGCCGGTTTCCACCGCCGGCTGATCGTAGGCATCGATCCCAAGCATGGACCCCGCATAGGCCGTAGTGATCTGCCAGAGATTGATGAATTCGCCGATTTCTGAGGCCTCGATGCCAGAGGAGGACCCTTGGAAGCGGATCGTGAAGTTCGGGCGCTGCGACTCGACAAGTGCGTATTCGGTGGCCCGCTTCTCCGCGTTGAGCAGTTCCGCGAACGACTGACCCTCCAGGTAATTCAGGGCGTCCACGCCAAGACCCGTCGGGATTTTGAAATCGCCTCCCCAATTGGTGTGAGCAGGATCGCCGAACTGTTCGACTTCCATGAACCCGAGCACCTTATCGTTTGGGCCTTCGCGATAGAGCTGCACCTGCGAGTGCTGGTCGGTCGTGCCCAACGCCTTGATCGGCGTGAACCCTGCAAACCGTCCGTCTTTGCCGTTGATGTCGTGACGCTTCCCCAGCGATTCCGCCCAGAGTTGCCGGAACCAGTCGGCCAGCAGGTAAAACTGGTTTGCGTACGGCATAAGCACATGGTTCGGCTTGGGCGACGCCACGCCGCGTCCTTCACCCATCTCCACCAGCAGCGTCGCGAGCATCGCAGCGGGGTTGGTGTGCAGATCGGGTGAGGAGCACCGTTCGTCCATGCGTGCAGCCCCGTCGAGCAGAGCGTCTATATCGATGCCCGCCATCGCCGCAGAAAACAGGCCGACGGGGGAGAGGACGCTAAATCGTCCGCCGACACCCTCGGGCACCGGCAGGGTCGTGTAGCCGTTCTCGTCGCAGATGGAGCGCATCGTGCCAGCCTTCGGATCGGTGATGGCGACGATCTGCTCGGCGTGACGATCCTTGCCGCGGCGCTCGATCAGCAGCGAGCGGATGGTCATGAACTGGGAAGCGGTCTCCGCGGTCTCGCCGGACTTGGAGATGACATTGAACAGCGTCCGGTCGAGCGTGGGATCGTTTTCCAGAACGAAACTGAGCACGGAGAACAGGTAATTCGGGTCGACATTGTCCACGACGAACACACGCGGCAGGCCTCGGCGATGCTCGGCGGGGAGCAGATTATGGGTCGGAGGGTTCAACGCCGACTGCAGCGCGATGTTGCCCAGTGCCGAGCCGCCGATACCCAGCACGACCAGGTTGTCGATCCGTCCCTCATAGCGACCAACGACCTCTTTGATCGCCTCGACATGGGCCGATCTCATCGGGTCAAACGGCAGACCGCGCCAGCGTTCCCAGCCGGTGCCCCGGGTTTCTTCCAGTTTGCTGGTGATGGTCCGGGCTCGGGTCGCGAGCTCCGATTTGGTGTCGAGCAGTCCAGCGTCCAGCCCGTGGGGGCCAACGCGATCAGAGAGGCAGTTCGCAAAGTCAAGTGTCAGCATGGTGATCAGGGTACGCCCTCGTCGCCTGTCTGTGGGGCGGATTCCGGAGGCGAGAAGGTGCATTTTCGGTGAGACCTCCGGGCCGTGCCTCACAAGCCGCCAGAGGTCTGGGTAGCATGACCACCCTTTCCGTTTCACCCCAATTCTTTCCTTGAAGTAGGTACCCGAGCATGGTTCACCCGTGGCACGAAGTGACCCCCGCGGTCGAAGGCAAACCCCTGCCCGGGCATTTTCGCGCGATCATCGAAATCCCCAAAGGCTCCTCGAACAAGTACGAACTCGACAAGAAGAGCGGCATGCTGCGCCTCGATCGGGTGCTCAGCTCTGCGGTGTATTACCCTGCAAATTATGGGTTTGTGCCGCAGACCCTCGCCGAGGACGACGACCCGCTGGATGTGCTCGTCTTCTCAACCGAACTGATCCCCGCGCTGTGCATCTGCGATGCCCGCCCGATCGGGGTGATGACGATGATCGATGAGGGCCAGCCCGACCATAAAATCGTGGCGGTCCTGAAGAATGATCCGGTGTATTCGGATTACCAGAAGGCCAGCGATTTCCCCAAGCACACCTTCAAGATGCTCAAACGCTTCCTGGAGGACTACAAACAACTTGAGGGCAAGGGCGTCGAGGTCGACGATATCCTGCCCGCCGAGGCCGCCCACGCGACCATCGAAGATGCCCTCAGCCGCTATTCTCAGCAGCGCCAGAACGGCAACATCCTCGGGCTGCACGCCTGATTCTTCCCCATTTTCCTCCTCCGCGCAAGGCTACGCATGCTGCCCGAGATTGATCGCATCCTCATCGACCGCGAGCGGATCAGCCAGCGCGTCCACGAGATGGGCGAGCAGCTGGCCAAGGACCTGTCGGAGGCGGTCCGCACCGATGGTCACGACCCGCTCGCCCACCCCGATCGCGTGGTCATGGTCCCGATCCTCACCGGCGCGATGGTCTTCGCCGCGGACCTGATCCGGGCCATGCCCATGAAACTCTCACTCCGGCTGGTCACCGTGAGCAGTTATCCGGGCCAGTCCACGGAGTCCAAGGGCGCGGCCATGAGGAGCGCCCTGCCGGCTGATCTCGCCGATCGCCATGTCGTCTTGATCGATGACATCCTCGACACCGGCTCGACGCTCAAACTCGTGAGCGATCTCGTCGCCGAGCAGTCTCCGGCCAGCATCCGATGCTGTGTGCTGCTCGACAAGCCAGACCGACGCCAGCACGACATCCGCTGTGACTACAACGGGTTTTCGATCCCCGACGAGTTCGTCGTTGGATACGGGCTGGATTACGACGGGTTCTACAGGAACTTACCGGACATTGTGGCCCTCCGCCCGGATGCGTTTCGCGCCGGCTAAATTCCTGAATTCGATGGATTTTTGCTCGATTTAGGATCCGGAATCGGGTATCAAGAGGCGCGGTGCGCGGCCTGTTCTTCTGGCCCATAAGGGATGGGGCCGCCGCCAAACCCAAACCGAGGAGGCCCTGTGTTCTTCCGCATAGTCATGATGAGTTGTCTCTCGCTAGGTCTCGGCCTCGTCGGTCTGCGCGCGTGCGATGCTTCGGTCGCCCACGCGGTACGCCCGCAGATCGTTCAAGTCGCGCAATATGTCACCGTGCACCTGCGCGACGGGCGAGAGTTCACAGGTCGCCTGCTCGATGAAACACAACACAAGATTACCCTCGAAGTGGAAATCTCCGGCATCGTTGTCGAGATGACCTTCGGGGCGAACGAAGTTCAGTCGGTCGAGCGGCTTGAAGCCGAAGACGGCGATCCTTCACAACCGGAGCGTCCGAACCGCAAGCAGGACGACGGCAGGGAAGCCCAGTCGGGCGAGGGTGGCTGGGTCCTGGTTCCCGCTCACGGCACCATCGGCGTGGAACTCACCAAAAACTTCTTCGAAAGTTGCCTGGAAAAATCGATCAACGCCGGTGCCGAGGCGGTGATCTTTGATCTCGAATCGCCCGGCGGCTACCTCTACAGTCTCGGCGAGATCTACGACTCCCTCCACGAGCACAGCGAAGACATCCAGATTGTGTTTTATGTCGATGGCGAATGCTTCTCAGCCGCCGCGTTGCTGTGCATCACTTCCGAA
>JBICHT010000129.1:0-40650 GCA_043101125.1 Phycisphaerales bacterium JB050
GGGGGTCGTCGCTGCCGGTGCGGGTGCAGGTTTACGACACGCGGATCGGCTTATTCACTGTCGAGCGCTCGAATCCCAACGGGTACACTTATCGTGATCGCATGTTTGCCGAGATCTTTGCCGGTTATCTGGCGATGGGCCTCCACACGCTGAACCTGCTGCTGGTGGAACGCTATACGACGCGCGAGGACACGAGCGGCACGATGCAAGGCGAACTCAGCGCGCCCCTGAACGACCTCGCTCTTGAAGCGGAATACCTCCGGGAACAAGCCGCGGAGAACCCGGATCTGCTGGAGCACATCGAACGGATCCTGCGCGATGTGGCTTCGATCCGGACCCGAGTGAAGGATGTGGCCCAGGGGCCTCGCTCCCTGCTGGGCGTGGACGAGGAACTGCGTGCACGACGCTACGATTCTGTGCTCGGCGAGAAACGCGTGCTGGTGGCCGACAACGAGCCGCAGATCGTCGAGACCGTGCGCGATGTGCTGCGGAATCGCGGGGCGATCGTCGAGAGTTTCGGAACCGGCGAAGATGCGATCAAGGAACTCCAACGCGCCGCAACCAATGGAGAGAAATACGATCTCGTGGTCTCGGACATCAACCTTGGGGAGGTGACCGGCTACGAAATTTTTGCCGCGGCGAAGAAAGTCGATGAGTCGGTGCCGGTGATCCTGATGACGGGTTTCGGATACGACCCGCACCACTCCATCGTCCGAGCAAGCCAGGAAGGCCTGCAGTGCGTGCTCTTCAAGCCATTCCAGGCGGAGACTCTGGTCGACGAATGCCGCAAGGCGATCGCGGTCCCCCCAGATGTGGCTGAGAAGGCCTGAGCCTCAGGCTTGGCGTTGGGCCCGTAGGGTTCGCGGCTTGCCCTCAAGGTCATTGAGGATCGTGGCGCCGGTCAACAAAGGGTGCTGTTCGGCGATCTTGAGCACGACCGGAGCGGTCGAACTGGCGATCTCAATAAGGAGCAATCCCCCGGGTTTGAGCAGGCGCGGGGCGTGTTCGAGCAGTGGGCGGACAAATCGCAGGCCGTCGGCCCCGCCCCGGAGTGCGGTCTCGGGCTCGTGGCCTTTGACATTCGCGCCCATCATCGCCGGATCGTTCCACTCGGCATCGGGGATGTACGGGGGGTTGGAGACCAGGTAGTCGAGTGCCCCGCGACCAGAATCCGCGGCTTTGGCCACACCGGGGTAGTCGAGCAGCGGCTGGAGCAGGTCGCCTTGGAGAGGCTTGAAACGCGCGCTGAGCCCAAGTCGCTCGGCATTCTCAGTGGCGAGGGCGAGGGCGTCGGGGCTGATGTCGGTGGCGAAGGCCTTGGCGCCTGGGATGTTGCGGAGCAAGGCAAGCGCGATGACACCGCTGCCGGTCCCGATGTCTGCGAGGAGGATGCCCGATCCGTCAGCGGGTGGAGCGGGTGGAGCGGGTGGAGTAGGGGGGGGAGATTCCGCTTGCTCGGCAGGGGCATCGCCACTCTGGGGAGCCGCGGCGCTCTGTTCCGGCTCCGCTGGCGGAGGCGTATCAGCACCAAGCGGCTTGATCTGGCCGTGGGTCACCTTGCCGAGACGACCGGTGCGCCTGGCGTGCTGAATGACCTCTTCGGGAATTAATTCCGTGCACGGACGCGGGATCAGGGCTCGCTGGTCGACCCTTAGATCAAGGCCGAAGAAAGACCACTCACCGATCAGATACTGCACGGGCTCGTTGTTGAGGGCTCGGCTGACGAGGTCTCGCAGCGTCGCAAGTTCCTCGGGGCTGGCCGGGCGATCAGGGGCGATATACAGGTCCATGCGCCGGCAATTCAGCACATGCTCAAGCAGGATCTCGGCGGACCGACGGGTTTCATCGAGTCCTTTGGCCTCGAAGGCCCGCTGCATCCAGTCGAGCAGGGCTCGTGTGGTCCATCGGGTTGTGCTGTCGGCGGTGGTCTCTGCCATGGAAGCAGTCTAGCCGTTTCGCAGCGGCTATCATGGGCCGATTGATTGACCAACGCGAAGTCGCCGAAGAGGCGGCGGACCAGAGCAGAGAGACTTGAAGCGATGCCAGCGGAAACGGGGACCATGCGAACTGAACTGGAGGCCATCATTGAGGCCGTCGTGAGCGAACTCGAATCTGCCGGGGTCTTTGAGAGCGTTCGCAAGGCCGGTGACGATGAGCCGGAGCAGGTGCTGATCGTGGCGACCGCCAAGGACACGCCCGAGCCGGTGTACTACCGTCTGGAACTCGCTGGCGATCAGATTGCCGTGGGTTGGTACTCGCCTGATCGTTACCTGAGCCAGTCGATCGAGACCGACATCCTCTGGACCGGGGACGATCTCGACGATCTGATCGATGAGGAACTCGTGGACTTGGGGTGGGACCGTGGACGCCTCAGGCCCCTCAAGCACTTCCGCAACGATGAGATGCTGTTCACCTTTGTCTCTGCAACCCCGATCGTGGCTCAATCCGTAACTCAGAACGATGCGGAGGATCTCGCCCGGGTGATGCTCGCGTACGAGATCGCGTTTCGTGAACTTGGCGATATGGCCGGTGATGAGGACGAGGATTAAACGAGGTTCCACACGAAAAAAAGCCCTTCGAAAGGGTCGCTCTGGCCAAAGCGGTACCCATACGGGGTATCCTTGTGTGTCTGCGGATTGTGTCGGTGCGACGGGCGCACCAGCGGGCGTTGAACATCGAGTCAGATCGGGCGGCACGCGATGCGTATCTTGATGCTGGGCTGGGAGTTTCCCCCCTTCATCTCGGGTGGTCTTGGAACAGCTTGCCATGGCTTGACCAAGGCGTTGGACAAACAGGGCCACGAAGTGATCTTTGTGCTGCCCAAGGCGGTCGATCGCTCGATGAGTTCGCATGTGGAACTGCTCAGTCCAGAGCAGGCGCCGAAACTCGAGTCCGCGATGGATGGGCTGGCCGGGCCATCGAAGAGGCTCAAGCGGTCTGTCGTCACATTTGACGCCGGTGATGGACCGGAAGGAACCGAGTTCCGACTCAAAGGCTTCACCAATGTGGAGTTCCTCGGTATCCCGACAGACTCCGGGGTCACCTCGCCGTATCCCGGCGGGGAATTCGGGATGCCCGGCGTACCGACCACCGACGGGCGGCGTGTGATTTCCCTGACCGAACTGGAGCGAATCCGCAAATCGGGGGAGCGCCTGACCGGCACCTACGAAATCGTCGAAGACGAGGACATGGCGGAGATCCTCGCGGCCCTCGGTTCTTCCTCGCACGCGATGCCATCGTCCGGAGCGAGCGCGAAAGAGGCCGGGGCAGACTACGCGGGCGATGTCATGGCCAGTGCGCGGGAGTACGCCCGCCTTGTGCTGAAGCTCTGTCGGGATAAGCAGTTCGATGTGATCCACGCCCACGACTGGATGACTTACCCGGCCGGCATGGCCCTCGGGCGCATCACCGGCAAGCCGCTGGTGGCGCACATCCACTCGACGGAGTTCGACCGCTCGGGTGAGCATGTGAACCAACCGGTCTATGAAATCGAACGCAGGGGCATGCACGCCGCGGCTCGGGTCATCGCGGTGAGCGCACTGACGAAGAACATCGTCGTCCGGCGCTACGGGGTAGATCCGAGCAAAATCCGCGTGGTGTACAACGGCGTGCAGCAGGATGAAAACTTTGCGCCGTCGCCGCAGAGCGAGATTTCGCCGAAGGACAAGATCGTGCTGTTCCTCGGACGGATCACGATGCAGAAGGGCCCGGAGTACTTCGTCAAGGCGGCGAAGCGCGTGCTCGAAAAAGTCGAGAATGTGAAGTTCATTGTGGCCGGTAACGGCGACCTGGCCCGGAAAATGATCGAGCAGGCGGCGGAACTGGGCATCGGTCACAAGGTGCTGTTCACCGGGTTTCTCCGGGGACGCGATGTCGCGAAGGTGTTCGATATGGCCGACTGTTATGTCATGCCCTCGGTCAGCGAGCCGTTCGGCATCGCGCCGCTCGAAGCGATGAGCCATGACACACCCGTCATCATCTCCAAGCAGTCTGGCGTTTCAGAGGTCGTCACCCACGCTCTCAAGGTGGACTTCTGGGACACGGACCAGATGGCCAACAAGATTGTCGCCGTGCTCCGATACCCCCCCCTGAGCCAGACGCTGAAGAAACAGGGGCGGATGGAACTCCGCGGCCTGACTTGGGACGGTGCAGCGGAGAAGTGCCTGAGCGTCTACACGCAGGCCATTGAGGATGTTGGCGGCAGGGTCGCCGCGGCGATCCCGTCGGCGGGGTGAGCATGGGGTCGGATCGAACATCACAAGCGAGCTTTGAGACGACGAGCCTCGGACGCGTGGGATATGCGCAAGGCTTGGATATCCAACGCCGCGAACACGAGCGGATCCTGGCTGTTCGTGAGGAGCAGTCATTGCTCGCGGGGAACATCCTCGTGGTGGAACACGATCCGGTCCTGACCGTCAGCAAACGGGCGACCGCCCGAGAAAACATCGTGGCATCGACGGAGCGATTGGCGCAGCTCGGCATCGAAGTACACGAAACCGACCGGGGCGGCGATATCACCTACCACGGGCCCGGTCAGGTCGTGATCTACCCGATCGTGGATCTGAACCGGGTCGGTCTGAACCTGCACGCTTATATGCGCCTCATGGAGGAGGCGGTCATCCGGGCATGTGCCCGATTTGGGATCGAGGCAGACCGCGAGGAGGGCGCAACGGGGGTGTGGGTGTCGTCCCGGATTCATTCCGGTGATCTGGCCAAGATCTGCGCCATGGGTGTTCGTGTTCGGCGATGGGTCACGATGCACGGGCTCGCCTTGAATGTCTCGCCGGACATGACCCATTTCCAGACGATTGTGCCCTGCGGCCTGGTCGGGAGGCCGGTGACGAGCCTGCGAGAGCAACTCGGTGAAGACTGCCCGTCGTTCGAGGGGGCAGCGAGCGCGGTCTGCGAAGAACTGATCGCCCTGTTCGAGGAGCAGATGGCCAACGGTGCCCGTCGCAAAGACTGAGGGATCGACAGCCGATCGCCCGAGCGGTACCTTTCAGCGGTGAACACCGACTACGCCGGAATTTACGATCGAATCATCGAGCACCATCCGGGCTACAACGCCGCGGAGTGGTCGCCGGGCTTCAAGTCCGTGCTTCGCTACGGCGAGAAACTGCGGGCACTCAGAGGGCGATCGCTGGATGTCGGATGCGGCGTGGGGTTCGTGGTCCAACTCATGTCCACACCGCTCTTCGGGTTCGACTCGTTCGGCTGTGACATCAGCCGCGAAGCGGTGGGGCGGGCGAGGGAGCGACTCGGTGAGGGCTCCGAGCGTCGCGTGCGCCTGATCGAGAGCGACGGGGTTCTGCCGTTCGATGATAAGTCGTTCGATGTGGTGACCTGCTTCGATGTGCTTGAGCACCTCGACGAAGCCGATGTGGTCCGCCTGCGGGATGAACTGAAGCGGGTGCGCCGCCCGAGCGGCGCGACGCTGGTGTCGGTCTCGCTGCGACCCGCGGGCTCAGAAGATCACCACGGCGACAACCTGCACCGGACAGTACACCCCATCCAGTTCTGGATCGATTGCTTCGAGCCCGACGAGACCATCATCGACCACGGGTTGCAGCAGGGGATGATGTACTTCGGGCCGCGCGGCTAAGCAGACCGCTCAGTCCAGATTGAGTTCCGACATCACATCCAGCGTGATGTCCGCATCCTCGGGGAACACGAGCATCGGGCGCGCGTTGAACTCCGCGGGCAGTGCGTTGAAGTTCAGGTTGAACTCGTCGTCCGGGCGCTGGCTGGCGATCACATAGTCGTAGCCAAGGTCTTCAGAGACCGCTTCGGCAGCATCCCGAGCCAGTTCGTAGGCTTCCTTGAGTTGTTCAAGGGTGAGTTGCTGGAGTTCCTGATCGCGCTGCTTCGCGAGTTCTTGGATTTCCTGCATGCGGGTGCCGATCCGTTCGGCTTCCGCTTGCAGGCGTTCCCCCTCGCTCTGGATCTGGTTAGGATCGGTCTGGCCGCCTTGCAATTGCTCCCATTGCTGGCGGAGCGCGTTCATTTGCGCTTCCAGGTTCTGATATTCCTGGATCAACTCGTCCACATTGATCGCTTCCCGAGCGGGCAGGAATCGGTCGGATTCGAGTAGCGACTTCATCACGAGGTTTATCGCGCACACGGCGATTTGATTCTCGTGTGAGGTTTTCGCCTCTCCGTCCTGGAGGTATTCGGTCGCGACTGCGGTGTTGGCGCGCAGGAGTTGCTGGGCGGCGATGGAGCACACGCCTACGGTCAGCAGGCAGAACAGGATGCGATCAAAGCGTTTCATGAAGGCCTCGTGATGGCTGGAGTCAGGTGGGGGCGTTCCCAGATCGTTAGGATAGCCTCCCCGATCGATGCTTTCTGAGAGGAGACTGAATGCGAGACCCGCGTTTAGACCGGCTGGCCGATGTGATCGTGACCTATTCAACGAAGGTGAAGGCCGGTGATCTGGTCGGCATCCGTTCAGACCCGGTGGCGATGCCACTGATCGAGGCGGTGTACGAGAAGTGCCTGAAAGTCGGTGCTTACCCGTTCTGGGAAGCAACGGCCGACTGTCTCAATGAGATTTACCTGGAGCACGCGGACGAGAAGCAGCTCGCCTGCCTCAATCCGCTCCAGATGCAGTCGATCGAGACGATGGATGTGCGTCTTGTGTTCTGGGCCGAGACGAATACCAAGGCCATGAGCCAGATCAATCCCGGGAAACAGCGCATCCAGTCGGCTGCTCGCAAACCATACATGAAACGGTTCCTGGAGCGGGTGGCCGCCGGCGAGCTCCGCTGGTGCGGCACGCTGTTTCCCACCCAGGCCAGTGCGCAGGACGCGGAGATGTCGCTCCGTCAGTACGAAGACTTCGTATTCAGGGCCGGACTCCTGCACCTCGACGACCCCGCCGCGGCGTGGCAGAAACTGTCCGAAGGTCAGCAGCGGGCGGTCGACTGGTTGAACACCAAAAAACAGATTCACTTTCAGGCACCGGCTGGGAACGGCCATGACGGAACCGACTTACGCGTGAGTGTGGACGGGGCGACTTGGATCAACTGTTGCGGCGGCGATAACTTCCCCGACGGCGAGGTCTTCGCTGGGCCGCAGGGCGTGGAGGGGCATGTGAACTACACCTTCCCGGCCGTGTACAACGGGCGTGAGGTCGAGGGGATCCGTCTGGCGTTCAAGGGGGGGCGGGTCGTTGATGCGTCCGCGCGTCGGAACGAGGAGTTCCTGATCGCGATGCTCGATCAAGACGAGGGGGCCCGGAACCTTGGCGAGATCGCGATCGGCACGAACTACTCGATCAAGCAGTACACCAAGAACACGCTGTTCGACGAAAAAATCGGCGGGACCTTCCACGCGGCAGTCGGCGCGGGCTACCCCGAGAGCGGCAACACCAATGAGAGCGGGCTGCACTGGGACATGGTCTGCGATCTCCGCACGGAGGCCGGAGGTGGCTCGATCACCGCCGATGGCGAGGAGTTTTTCCGCGACGGGCGGTTCCTGTTCGAGGGCTGGCCTTCGCCGGATTGAGTCGGATCACGGGCGCCAGATGTAGTAGAAACCGGTCGCGAAGCGGTCCTGTTCGATTTTGAACAGCGAGATGTCGGTGCGTCGTTCCGCGGCGTTCGGTCTCGTATCCGGGGCTTGGGCGTAAGGGGAATTCAGCCGGGTGCCTTCGGCGTGGTACTTCACGAGTTGGGCTGAATGGAGTCCCGCGAGCTGCTTCGCGACTTCGAACGCGTCGTAGAGCGTGCCGAGTTCGTCCACGAGGCCGAGTTCGAGGGCTTGTCGCCCCGTGAAGACACGCCCGTCGGTAGCCGTCGCGACATCAGCGGCGTTCAGCGAGGGCCTGTGCTCAATGACGCGGCTTCGAAAATCGCTGTAGAAATCGTCCACGATCGCCTGCATGATCTCGAAGTGCTCGGGGCGTGCCGGCTCGAAGGGGGAGGCCATCGCTTTGTTCGGACCCGATGTGATCGCTCTGCCCTGCACTCCGATCATCGCGAGGCCGTCGGCGATGTTGAAGGTCTGGAAGATGACGCCGATAGAGCCTGTCACGGTGCTGGGCTGGGCCACGATGTGATCCGCGGCGAGCGAGATGTAGTACCCGCCAGACGCGGCGAGGTCGGACATGGACACCACGACGGGCTTGCCGCTTCGCTCGCGGAACCGGCGGATTTCCTCGTACAAGGTTTCTGATGCACCGACGGTCCCGCCGGGTGAATTGATTCGCAGAACGACCGCGTCGATCTGGGGATCGTGTTCCGCTTCCCGGAGTCGCGCGACCACCCGATCCACAATGTTGGTGGCCGGGGTCACCAGACCCGCGGGGGGGGTATGGCTGAGTACTCCGGAGATGTCGATCAGAGCGACTTTCGGGAGTGTGACGAACGGCCCTGTCGCATGATCCGCGAAGACTGGGGTGGACTGGATCTTGCCATCCCCGGGGTCCAGATCAATGGCGACGCGACTTGGAAGGCAGCCGGTCAGCATGAGCAGGGACAGGCTGGCGAAGGCCAGGACCAGAATGCGTGGACGGTAGGTGGTGGGGCGGGTGTGCATGACCTGAGTGTATGGGCGGGTGCGGGGACAGGCCGCGTGCAGAACCGGCTCGTCGTGGATAGGTTGGGTGCGTGGATGACTCTGGACACGCTCCCGTTTTGCTGGATCAGGTGCTTGAAGTGCTCGCTCTTCAAGCCGGGGATGTGGTGCTGGACTGTACCGCCGGTCGAGGGGGGCATGCCGCGGCGGTCGCCGAGCGCCTCAGGGCCTTGGGCGGCGGAACCGTGGTTCTGTGCGATCTTGACCGGGGGAACCTCGATTTCGCCGTGGCTCGCGTGCGGGAAGCCGGGGGCGAGAGCGTCCAAATCGAGGCGATTCACGGGAATTTCGCGTCGGCTCCGAGGCGTATGCTGGAGTTGGGGTTGTCGGCGGACGGGGTACTGGCGGATCTGGGGTTTTCCTCCAACCAGATGGACGACCGCTCTCGTGGGCTGAGTTTTCAGGGCGAGGGGCCGCTGGATATGCGTCTGGACCCCACGAGCCCGGTGAGCGCCGCGGATCTTGTGAACTCGGTTTCTGAGCAGGAGTTGTCTGAGATCCTGAGGGACTTCGGAGAAGAGCGTCAGCACCGGGCCATTGCACGGAAAGTTGTGGCGGTTCGGGAGGCCTCGCCGATACAAACGACAGCCGAGCTTGCGGAGATCGTTCGCTCGGTCGTTGGGAGCCGCCCGAACCCCGGGGGCGGATCCAAGAAGCCGATTCACCCCGCGACGAAGACTTTTCAGGCGCTTCGGATCGCGGTGAACGACGAACTGGGCAATCTCGATGCGCTGCTGGAAGCGGTGCAACGGGCAGCCTCGGCCATGCGGATCGAACGCGGGGGCGCGGCTCGGTGGATCCGTCCCGGTGCTCGGATCGCGGTGATTTCGTTCCACTCGCTGGAAGACCGGCGAGTCAAGCGAGCGTTCGCGGGGCTGCAAGACCGTGCGCTCGGATCGGTGCTGACGAACAGACCGATTTCGGCGGATGAGGCGGAGATCGCGCGGAACCCGCGTTCGCGGTCTGCGAAGTTGAGAGCGATCCGTATGATGTCCTGAGCATCAAGATCGCCTTTCTCAATCGGTTGAAAGACCGGTGTGAGAACTTGCTGAAGACGGGATGGATTCCGGCGACGGCAGATCGTGGCGTGGTACTTTGGTTTTTCTCGAAGGGCAGGGACGCTCTCGACATGACTCGCGAACACAAACTGGCATTGATTCTTGGTTTCGCACTTGTGCTCGTTGTTGGGGTTTTGGTCTCGGACCACATCTCCGGCTCCCAGCGCAGTGTGGCCACCGCACAGTCAATGGACGACCCGGTCCGTGCGATTGAGTCGGAATATGGCCCGGGCCTCGGGCTCGTGTCCCATACTTCGCGTGACCGCACGCTGCCCGGTCTGGATGACCCCCAGGAAGCCGAGCCGATCGTCGTGGCAGACTCTGTTGCGAACGGCCTCGGCGGAGTGGTGGACAAGATTCACAACGGGCTCGACCGGCTGACTCAGGATCCTCCACCCTCAGCGAGCCAGGTCGATCGTTCAGGGCAGGATCGAGAGCAGGAAGTCGCCAGCAGGCCCGGCTCCTTCATCATGGACCCTGAGGTCAACGCGCGCAGCCGCGTCGGTGGTGGGCGAGAAGACAACGCAACCCAACGGATGCACAGGGTTGCGAAGGGGGAAACCCTCTGGTCAATCGCGGAGCGGTACTACGGTGACGGCAAGGTGTCGTTCCGCCTCGCCGAATGGAACGAGGACAAGGTCGGGGCTCGGGGAACGATCCGTCCCGGGATCCTCCTCGCGATTCCGTCTCGCGCTGAGTTGGATGGCGTGGTCGCCTCCGGGACGGCCCCGGTATCGAGCCAAGATCTCGCGCGGAAAGAGCCCGATCGCCAGCCACAGGTTCCAGCCCGCGTCTATGTCGTCAAGAAGAACGATGTCCTGAGCACCATCGCTCAGCGTGAACTCGGCACGGTCAAGCGGATGGATGAGATCCTGCGACTGAATCGGGACAAGATCGATTCGCCTGACGAGATCTGGGTTGGACTCGAACTCAAACTTCCCGCAACCTGAGCCTCGGCGAGGAGGATGGTTCGAGGTATGCGTGCGAAACTTTGCATCGTGATCCTGACCGTAACGCTGACTGCCGCTTCGCTGCTCACGGTGCGCCAGCAGAGGCTAGATGCCGTCTATGATATGCGTCGTTCTCTTGAGTCGGCCGCGGCCCTTGATCGGCAGTTGCAGGAGGTCCGGATCGACATCGCACGCCGGGTCACACCGGATTCGGTGACCCAACTCGCGTCGGCTATGGGGCCGATGCGCCCGATCCCCGCTGAGTGGAGCGATCCGATCCTGGCGGTGCTGACCGCCTCGAACCGTTCGCCTGAAGAGGATGTCGGGTCAACACCGATCCTCGTGGATCGAGACGATCCAACAGGGCTCGGCGACGGAAGGCCCGATCTTCCCGATGAAGGACGCACCACGCTCGGGCCAGCCTTCGATGATCTGGAGCGTGCTCAATGAGCAATGTCCTTGGCTTACTCCAGAATGCGCAGCGTCGGCGTACCGATCGGGTCGCGATTGTCGTCGTACTCGCCATCTTGCTTGTATTCGCGGCGGTGTTCGTGCGCGTGATCCAGTTGCAGGTCGCGCCGAGCGAAGAACTTGCTCAGTTCATCCAGCAGCGCCAGAGCCGCGCCCTCTATTCCGCGCCCCGGGGTGACCTTCTCGATCGACGGGGCCGAGTTCTCGCGGCGACTCGGCCGGGGTATCGCATCTTTGTCGATCCCTACGCCCTTGCAGATCTCGACAAGGAAGAAGCCAAGCGCGCCGAGCCACAAGAATTGCAGGAACGGTTCGCCACGATGGTGAGCGAACTTTCTCGCCTGACCGGGCTAACCCCCGGCGAAGTCTCTGATCGCGTCATGGAGCGTGTGGCGGAGAACAGGCATCGTCTGCTCGAGGGCAGGCGTCCGATCCGCTATGTCTCTGTCGGTTCGATTTTGGATGATGCTCAACTCGCCGCGGCCCGTGATCTGGAGATCCGCGGCGTCGCACTCGAACGACGCAGCGTGCGCGAGTCCCCGGCGGGCGAACTCGTCGCCAAACTGATCGGGGATGTGGGTGTGGACCACGATGGCCTGCTCGGTGCCGAACTCCGCTTTGATGAGGAACTCGAGCCCGGGGCGGGCTACATGGATTACATCCGCGATGCCAGAGGACGCGCGATGTGGGTCGAGGCTGGTGGCTACGCCATGCCTCAGCGAGGGACGGATGTCCGGCTTTCCATCGACCTCGCGATCCAGCAGATCGCGATCGAGGAACTCGAACGAGGCATGGAAGACGCGGATGCCGCCGGCGGGCGTGTGGTCGTGGCGGACCCGATGACCGGCGAAGTGCTGGCGATGGCCGACCTCACTCGCGAGGTGCGCGGACTCGTGCCGTTCGACTCCAAACTCGCGGCGCAGGTCGCTCGGGGTGAGCATGACCTGGTGCGCTTTGTCACGCTGCCAGAAGATCCGGGCAAGGAGGTTCACCCCGCGCTCTCACGAAACCGCTGCGTGGAGGATGTGTACGAACCCGGCTCGACTTTCAAGAGTTTTATGTGGGCCGAGGTGCTTCAGCGTGAGAAGGTCAGGCCAGATGAAGTCTTCAACACGCACAACGGTCTGTACAAGCTGCCTTACGGCCGGCGGACCCTCAACGATGTGACCAAGCGTGCGCAGATGACCTGGCTCGAAGTGCTGATCAACTCCTCGAACATCGGCATGGCGCAAGGCACCGCTCGGCTCAGTTACAAGCAGATGCGGGACGCGGTTCTGCGGTTCGGATTCGGGCAGAAGACGGAGATCGGGTTGTCCGGCGAGTCGGCCGGCATCGTGACGAGTCAGAAGAACTGGTCGGATTACACGCAGACCTCTGTTGCGATGGGCCACGAAATCGCCGTGACACCCGTGCAGATGGTGCGCGCGTTCTCGGTGTTCGCGCGCAACGGTGAACTCGCTGGAACGCTTCCCACGCTCACGCTCCGAGCACCCGATGAGACCTCACCGACACTCTCCCTGCGTCACCAAGTGGTCGACGGTTGGATCGCCCAACTCGCCCGAGAGACAATGGTGGATGTCTGGGAGAACATGATCAAGCATAAGAAGCGGAATTTTCCCGATGAACCCGAACCCGCGTACGCGATGTTCGGCAAGTCCGGGACGGCCGAGATCCCGCGCCCGGATGGCCGAGGTTATTTCGAGGGCCAGTATAACTCCAGCTTCATCCTCGGCGCGCCGGTCGTACAGCCTCGTGTCGTGGTGCTCGTCGTCATCGACGATCCCGGACCGGACATGCGTCGCCAACGCCGGCACTACGGATCGCAATGCGCGGGTCCGGTCGCGACTCGGGTCGCCGAGCGGGCGCTGCAATACCTCGGGATCCCCCCGCAGATCGCGCCGAGGGTCGCCGAGGCGGATACCATCGAGCGCTGATGAGTGATCGCCCGAGACCAAACCTGTCCCCACGCTTGCGCCGAGCAATGGGCGCGAAAGCCGCTGGCTACGGCCTGCTCTCCGCCATCTTTTCACCCGGGATGAGCATGGTGGCCGAGCCCAGCCTCAAGCCCATGCTCACGGCGTTCGGGCTGGTCTGCGCAATCGTCGCTCTGCTCGCTCTGTTTCTCTACAGAAGGGCGTTGAGTCCTGATGAGCGAACTCCGCTTATGGCCTCCCGGCTCGGTGCGGGGGCTGTGGCGATCGCGTGTCTGGCCATCAGTCAACTCGTCTTCATCGGTATGACGATCGCCCAGCAACTCGGATAGCGATCGATCAACCGGCGAGTTTGTCGAGGCCGTAAGCCTTGATCTTCTTGTACAGCGTCGTGCGGTTGATGCACAGGTCGTCGGCCGTCTTCTGGCGATTCCATTCGTTCGCTTCGAGCGCTTTCAGCAGGATTCGCTTTTCGGGTTCCTCGAGCGCTTCGCTCAGCGGGATCGGTTCCCAGGGGCCGTCGTTGAGGTCGGCCGCGGTTTCAGATGCCGTCGCAGAGGCCATCGGTGCCTTCCCCTCGAGCACATGTTGTGGCAGATCGTCTTGTGTGATCGTCGGACGAGAAGAGAGCACAACTGCACGCTCAATGATGTTCTCGAGTTCACGGACATTGCCCGGAAAGTTGTATCGACGCAACGATTCCATGGCGTCCTCGCTGATTGCCACGACCGATTTGCCGTGTTCCGCAGAATGCTTGGCCATGAAATGTTCGACCAGCGAGGGGATGTCCGACATGCGATCCCGCAGCGGAGGAAGATCAATTTTGACGACATTGATGCGGTAATACAGGTCTTCGCGGAAACCACCGCTTTGGACAAGTTTCTCGAGCGACTGGTTTGTGGCGAGCACGACCCGCACATCAACCTCGATGGTCTGCGTCGAACCGACCGGTTCGAACTTACGCTCTTGCAGCACGCGGAGCAGTTTGAGTTGCATGGCGGCGCTGGCGGAATTGATTTCATCGATGAAGATCGTTCCACCGTCCGCCGCAAGGAACTTGCCTTGCTTGTCAGCATGCGCGCCCGTGAAGGCTCCTTTCACATGACCGAAGAGTTCCGATTCGAGCAGGGTTTCTGGGATCGAGCCGCAGTGGATCTCCACAAACGGACCGGACCCGCGAGCGGACCCGCGATGAATCGAACGCGCGAGCAGTGATTTACCCGTGCCGGACTCTCCGGTGATGAGGACCGTGGCTTTGGATGGTGCAACCGCTTCGATCATCTCGAAGGCTTTGGCCATGCGGTAGTCACGCCCGATGACCGAGCCCAGCCCGAACTTCGTATCGAGTTGCTTCTTGAGGTTCGTGTTCTCGGCGAGCAGCGTTTGCTGGCGAATCGCCCGCTCGAGCGTCATGCGCAGTTCGTCGTCCACAACCGGCTTCGACATGTAGTCGAACGCGCCGTCACGGATCGCCTTGACTGCTGACTCAATGGTGCCGTATCCCGTCAGTACCACAGGCACGATGCTCGGAAAATCCTTGCTGATCTGCTTGATCAGTTCGAGCCCGGACATGCCCGGCATCGACACATCGGTCAGCACGATATTAAACGGCTCAGGCCGACGCGTTGCGCTGTCTTCGGGAGCGTCCGCCTCGCGCAGCAGTTCCAACGCCTCGGGGCCGTTGAAGCAGACCGCGGTTTCATAGCCTTCTGAAGCGAGGAACTCGCTGAGGGACTCGGCCACGATCGGGTCATCGTCCACGATCAGGATGCGCCCCTTGGTCTGACTCGAACCGTTTGTTTTCTTTGTGCTCGGATCAGGCATTGGAGCGGGCCTCCGGCTCAGTCGAACTCTGCCCAGACACCGGGATCACGATCTTCAGGACGGCGCCTTCTGGAGAGGCCGGTGCGAGCGAGATGGTGCCTCCGAGCGAGGCGATGATGTCTGCACTCAGGGCCAGCCCGATGCCCGACCCGCCAGGTCGCTCGGTGTACCCGAGCGAGAAGGCGAGTTTCGGATCCCTCAGGAGTTCTTCGGAAGGCCCAACACCCGTGTCACGGATCTCGATATACAACGAGGTGTGTTCACACCAAGCGGCGGCCGTGATCTCCGGCGTAGCATTGGTCGGAAGGGGAACGGGGTGTGCATCGATCGCGTTGCGTATCGCGTTCGCGATGACCGGGTAAATCGGCAGTGGCGGCACCGAAAGAGCCGAAACCTCGATACGAGTCTGGATCCGAATGCCTCGTTCCGCGGCAAGCTGTTGCGTGTGTGCCACGGCGGCATCGATGGCCTGGTGTACGGGTTGCGGCGCGACGATGTACCGCGGGTGCGGGCGGTCGTTGGCGACATCACGGGTTCGTTCGACCATGCTGGCCATCGTGTTGAGGGCCGATTCAGCGCCGGCGAGGTGGTTGATCGCGGCGGCCGCGGCAACCGTGCTGTTCGGGCTCTCGCGCAATTCGCGCATGGCCAGCCGCAAGAAGCGAGTTGAGCCGTCCAGCAGGCCGGAGAGTTCATGCAGCAGCGCCCGCTCAAGACGCTCCGCTTCATCGAGGCGGGTGAGCGCATGCTGGGGTGATCCGGCCGGACCACCGGGCAGGTGCTGGCGAGGGTGGATCGCAGGCTTGCGAGTCTTTTTCGGGTCTTCGCTGGGGGGCTGGTGCATACCCGGGCTTCATCGACCCTCTCGGGGGCTCGATGGAGTCGGATGTTGCGAAACCGCAACGCTCACCCGATCAAGGTGGGGCTGTGTTGCCTGGGGGCAACGACCGCGTTTGGTTATTCGGGGGGCTTGGTCGGTGGTGTGAGGGACCGGCTTCTCGCTGGAGGCAACCGAATCATTCGCACCCGCGGCTAGCCACATGCGACCGGCGACGATCAGCATGATGACGCCGAACACCAGTCGAAGGCCCCGGGCGGGGATGCGGTGGGTGAGCGAAGCGCCGAGGACCGAGCCAAGGATGCCGGTGGGGGCGAGGCAGAGGAAGAGCACGAAGGGCTCCACCATCGCGTGGCCGTGACCGGGGAGCAGCGAGACCTTGAGGGACGCCCCGATGCCAGCCGTAATGCACATCACCATCGAACTGACCGCGATGCAGCTCTTGAGTTTGAGTCGGCAGACCACATGTGCGAGCGGAACCGCGATTCCTCCGCCGCCGATGCCCAGTAGCCCCGAGAGAAAGCCCATCACTGAGCCGACAATGCCTCCCCGGAGCTTTGTGACCCGGGCATCCTCTGCCTCGAGTGGGTGGCGTTTGCGGGTGGCCTTCAGGATGCTGGTGACCGAGACATAGATCAGGAAGACCGCGAAGAGCCGACGGAGCCAGCCAGAGGGGAGTTGGTCCGACACCAGCACACCGATCACGATAAAAACGATCGTCGCCGGGAGCATGGCCTTGAACAGGTCCGCCCGGAACGCGCCCATCTTGTAGTGCTTCCGGGCCGCAGGCAGAGCGACCGCGACATTCACGAGCATCGCCGCGGCCTGGATGAGGTGCTGGCCGGACCAGGGACGCTTATCGAAGATGACCGCCATCGCCGGTATCATGATGATCGACCCCCCGATGCCGAGCAGTCCGCCCAGTACCCCGGCGGTCAGCCCGGTGAGCAGGAGAGGGATGATGTCGGTGGACTCGATCGAGAACATCGGCGGGATGCTAGCAGACCGGGCGTGCCCGGAGGGAAGATCGGAGCGTCTCAGATCGAAAGCCGGATCGTCACCATCACGCTCAATCCCGCCGTCGATCGCGTGATGCGGGTCGAGCGGTTCCGCGTCGGTCAGCACTGCACCGCCAAACGCACCGGCCACTACCCCGCTGGCAAGGGCGTGAATGTCTCGCGCGTGCTCGCGGTGCTGGGGGTGAAGTCGGTCGCCACCGGGTTCGTGGGGCAGAAAGAACTCGGGATGTTCGAGGAGTACCTCGAACACATCGGGAAGGGACGGATCACCACACAGTTGCTCGTGGTTCGCGGTCGTACCCGCGACAACATCACCATTGTTGATCCGATTGATGACACCGAAACCCACCTGCGCGACGAGGGGTTTAGCGTGACCCGTGACGATGTGGTGCGCGTCTCCAGCAAGGTGGGCATGCTCGCGCGTCCGGACTCGATCCTGTGTTTCAGCGGCTCGCTTCCTCCGGGCGTGTGCGTGGGTGATCTGCGTTCCATGCTGCACCGCTGCGCGGATGCCGGGGCTCGTGCCGTCATCGATACCAATCAGAAGGTTCTCCGAGCGATCGCGAACGAGCGCTTCTGGATGCTCAAGGCCAACGCCGAAGAACTCGCGGCGATGACCGATCTCCCCACAGATACCGAAGAGCAGGCGATCCGGGCCGCTCGGTCATTAACGCGTGCGCAGGGCGGCGGCGTGGAGTGGGTCATCGCGACCCGCGGTGAGCACGGTGCCATCCTGGTCGGGCCAGAGACAGAACTCGTGGCGCGCACCTTCGTGCACCCTGGTCTGATCATGAGCACTGTCGGCTGTGGCGACAGCCTGCTGGCCGGTGTGCTGAGCAGCGTCGTTCGGGGTTTCCCCTGGAGTGAGGCGATGCGGATGGGAGTCGCGGCGGGCACCGCTAACGCCGTCAGTCGTGAGGCCGGGCAGATCAGTCTCGACGATATCAATGCCTTTTTCGAGACATCGGTGGTCGAATCTCGACTGGGCACGAACGCCTAAATAGCGCGTTCCGAATGGTTATCGGGCCTGAGAAACCGGGCATCGAACACACCTGTATGGGTGGTCTGATGGTCGGTCTGTGATGCATGATCCGGTTGTAAAGGCTATCCTAACTTTTCGCAGGTTGATTCTGAGCATTCGTGTTTGGGCACCCGCGGGATCGGATTAGGGTTGGGTCAGCGTCTGTGGTGGGCACTGATCCGGCGGCTCGAGTGATGAGCACCTTCCACCCGCAGACCCAGCAGTGGTGGTACTCAAGATATGAACAGCACGAAGAGTGGCAACGATGCGCGCGGTGGTGTTTTTGCACAGCGGATGTTGATGGCAGGGGCTTATCTCGCTGCCGCGTCCCTGGTTTCCTGGTCGGCGTGGAGCGCCAAACGCTCATCTGGCGTTCCGGCACTCGCTGCGGTTGAGACCATCCGCGTATCGACAGCACCCGCTCCCGATACGAATCGTCGTGAGATCGCTGAACCGATGAACCCCGTCGTAGGCATCGCAGAGCAACACGAGGGTTCTGGTTCGGAGTTCACAACGGTAGAAGTCACCGAGCCAATCAGTAACGAAATCCGTTATTTCAATGGGCGCGCGGTTCGTCCCGCGAAGACGCTCTGGATGACCGTCACCGGATACAGCCCCGACGAGCGGTCCTGCGGTGCGTGGGCCGATGGCATCACGGCCAGCAACAAGAGCGTGTGGACGAACGCGATGCAACTTGTGGCGGCGGACACCCGCGTGCTGCCGTTCGGCTCGCTGCTCACCATCGAAGGATACGCTGGCGATCAGATCGTGCCCGTGGAAGACCGTGGCGGCGCTATCAAGGGCATGCGACTCGACCTGCTCTACCCGACCCATGAGGAAGCACTGCAGTGGGGCGTGAAGCGGCTCCCGGTGACCGTTTGGGAATATGTCGAGGACTGATCAGGAGTCGGCATCCGCCACTGGTGCCTCCTGGTTTTCTTCCGGCTGTTCTGGTTCGGTTGCTCGCAAGAGAGAATTGACGCTCAGGTCGATGCCGAACTCAATGTACGGCCCGATGAAGGGGCGCACATCGAAGAAACCTTCATCTTCCCGTTCCCGGTTGATGTTTGGTGCCAGGCCTACCACACCTCGCAACTGCCAGAATCCGCTCATTCCGGCATCACGGAACCGCCGTTCGAAACGGCTGGGAACCTGCAGTGTGTAGATGCGTCCGCTGTACGGTGTACGGGATTGCGGATCCACGACCCGGTAGTCCACAGTGAGCGGCTGCTGGTCTTCATGGACCCGAATGATCTCGATCGTCCAGTCAATCTGATCACGCTGCGTGCGCTTTAATCCCTTCAGCCAGGATTCCGCGTCTCGGAGGTAGCGATTGCGAGCATCGGGAGACGCGAAGGGGAGTTGGATGTCACCGAAGGATGCTTCATAGGATTCACGAATAAATCGCAGCAAAGCCTCCGGAGCCGCGAAAACCTCACCTTCAGGCAATTTTGCCAAGACCGGGGGGGGCGGGCTGTCCGCGGGACCGGAGTCCTGACCGGTGCCAGCTGGCCGACGCTCGAGTTCTCGTTGCAACTGAGCCACGCGTTCGTTCAACTGGCTGACCTGTTCCAGCAGCTTCTCGATCGCTTCTTGGGACCGCGTGAGTTGGGCCTCGAGCTCATCGATACGCAGGCGGAGTTGCTCGTTCTCGCGCCGGAGTTCGCTGATGGATCGGGGTGAGTCCTGGGCCATAGTGCCCGGGCTGAATAACGCCACCAAGCAAAGGACCAGCAGGGCGAGAGGGATTCGGATGGATCTCATGGACCACCTCCGTGAGGGGGGTTGGCTGAAGCTCTGGCCCCGATACAGACGGCTCTGGACACAGGTCAGTATACGGACGCACGAACCCACGGCGGGTTCAGCGTGCGTCGGGCCCGAAGAGAGTCTATTGTCCTCATCGGCTCCTCAGCCCAAATCAAGGGAGAATCAGCCCGTGCAGATCGTCGGAATGCCAACCCGCCCCGAGCGACCGGAGGAACTCCTGCCGCCGAGTCTGATGCGACGGCTCGATCGGCTGGATATTCGCAGCCGCAAGATGTTCCCGGGAAAACTCCAAGGTGAGCGACGCTCCAAGAAGCGGGGGCAGTCCGTCGAGTTCGACGATTTTCGGCAATATGTGCGTGGCGACGACCCTCGATTCATCGACTGGAATGTCTACGCTCGCATGGATCGGCTGGTGCTCAAACTGTTCCTCGAAGAGGAGGATATGGCCCTGCACATCGCCGTCGATGCCTCGGGGAGCATGCGGGCCGGGCAGGGAGAGCAGTGCAAGCTGGTATACGCTGCTCGCCTGGCGATGGCTCTCGGGTATGTCGGGCTGGTGAAACAGAACCGCGTCGGCATCACGGTCTTCGGACGAACAACCGAAGCCGGCGGGCTCACAAGGCTTCCAGACATACGAGGCCGGCATCAGGTGCGCCGGATGAGTCAGTTCGTGGTCGACCACATGTATCCGGAGTCCCGCGTGGACACCGGAGCGGCGTTGCAAGAGGACGAGAAGGCGGGGTTCAACGCGGCCCTGACCAGTATCGCCCGCCAGCGGATCGGCAAAGGGGTGATGGTTGTGATCTCCGACTTCCTGATCCCCGGCGGTTACGAGCAGGGGCTGAAGTCGTTGGCCGCGGCTGGTGGCTACGACACCTACTGTCTGCAACTGCTCACGCCGGAAGAGATCGACCCGTCAAAGCAACTCGGCACAACCGGCGGAACACTGCTCGGCGACTTGCGCCTGACCGACATCGAGACCGGCGGCGCGACCGAGGTGACGATCACCAAGGAACTCATGAAACGGTATCGGGAGCGCGTGCAGGAGTATTGCGACGGACTCAGCCGCTATTGTGCCGCCCGTGCGATGAACCACATGCTCGTGACGACCGATCAGGACATCGAGCCGCTGATCCTCGACACCTTCCGGCGCCGCGGGCTCCTGGGCTGAGCAAGACTGGTCAGGATTTGGCGGAGAGTTCCGCGAGCAGTTCGTCGGTAATGCCGAGATACTCGCGCATGTACCGATCGTAGGTATCGCTGTCCTCATCCTTCGAGAGGTCGAGGCGGAGTTCGTTGATGACCTTCGTGCCTTGCTTGATCCACTCGTCCCAGGTTTCCTTGCTGATGTTCTCGCCGATCCAGTGACCAACCGGTCCCTTGAACGGTGGCCGGTGCATCTTGTGGCCGGGTCGCTTGCTGCGGGCGCAGATAAACGAGCCGTCGGGCAGGGCGGCGGGATCGATGGTCTCTTCCTTCGGTGCCTCTGCACCGAGTTGGGCGAAGAGCTGCTCCATGGCTTCCTTGACCTTCATGTCGCCGTTGCGTCGGGCGATCTCGAAGCCGTCGTTGAGTTGGCGCAGAGCCTTTTCGTTTTCGCCTAGGGCGATGTATTGCTCCGCGGCGAGTTGGTAGGCCCGCGACATGTTCATGTTCAGAGCGATGCAGCGCTCGTAACTCGTCGCCGCGTCCTGATGGCGCCCAGCTTCGGCGTAGGCGTTGCCGAGCGAGAAGTAGGTGATATCGCTCGTCGGGTCTTCCTTGACGAGCTGTTCGAACTGGGCGATTCGGTCCTGTAGATCCATCGCTATCGCATCTCCGCTGGGGGATTCCGTTGGGGGGTGAAGGATAGGCGGCACGGGCTGGTTCTGCAGCACCGAACGGCGGCAGCAGGGCTTTGGGAACGCTACGCTGAACCGATGCACCCTGACCAGCGAGCCCGTTTCGATAGCCTCCTGGAAGCCGTGATTGAGCAGTTGCCTCTGCGGATTCACATCCTGTTCGAAGAGGTGCCGCTGATCGTCGATGATCGCCCGGATGACCTCTTGCTCCGCCAATTGTCGGTCGAGTTTGATATCCCGGATGAGCCTGAGGAATTGGAGGCGTTTGCCCAAGAACTCTGCGGTCTGCATTCGGGACGCATGCTGACGGAGCGGTCTGTCGACGATCATGCGGATCTCCCGGAAGACATCCACATTTTCCGGGAAGGCATCGTCGGGATCGCTGGCGGATGGGAGGGGCCACCCGATCGTGTTGATGCCGCGATATCCGAGCAGATCCGGATCACGATCCTGCACGAGGTGGGGCACCACTTCGGACTGGACGAGGATGATCTGGAAGAATTGGGCTATGGCTAACCGGGAGTCGGATCAGGCCGATGCCGCTTCGATGTCGGCTTCGGAGGCTTCCATATTGGTGTAGACCTTCTGGACATCGTCGTTGTCCTCGAGGTTCTCTACCAATCGCAGAATCTTGCCGACATCGTTGCCAGATACCTCGACGGTCACGGTCGGGAGCATGGTGACTTCGGCGGATTCCATATCGATCTCGGCGGTCTCGATCGCGGCCTTCACATTGAGAAAGTCTTCGGGCGCGGTCGTGACGGTGAAGAGGCCTTCTTCGTTTTCGATGTTTTCGGCACCGGCTTCGAGGGCGATCTCCATCAGGCGCTCCTCATCGATCTTCTCGGCGTCGATGTTGATCACACCCTTGCTCTCGAAGTTGAACGCCACGGAGCCGCTCGTGCCCAGGTTGCCGCCAGCCTTGGCAAAGATGGAGCGGATGTCCGGAGCGGTGCGCTGGCGGTTGTCGGTCAGGCAGTCCACGATCACCGCGACACCAGCAGCGCCGTAGCCTTCGTAGCGGATGTTTTCGTAGTCGGCACCCTGCCCGGACAGGCCCGCACCCTTTTCGATGGCACGCTTGATGGTGTCCTTGGGCATGTTCGCCGCTTTCGCCTCTTCGATGGCGTAGCGGAGGGCCAGGTTCGCGTCTGGGTCGGGGCCGGCCTGTTTGGCGGCAACCATGAGAGCCTTGGAACACTTACTCCAGGCTTTGCCCCGCTTGGCGTCCATGCGGGCCTTCTTGTGCTTGATGTTCGCCCACTTGCTGTGGCCTGCCACGGTCAGTCTCTCCATCTGAAGTCTGGGCGGCTCAGGCCGCCGGTGAATACTGGGGGGGTATCGTACAGCCGATCGCGGGGGCAGTGGGAGGGGTCAGTCCAGCATAGGAGCGATCGCGGGGATTCGGTCTTCGGCGGCCGCCCGGACCTTCTCCGCGGTGTGCTCGATCAGTTCCTCCAGTTCCACCTCGACCGGGAGCGGGAGCGGAAGGCCCCGGATGCCTTTCTTGGCCTGCTCGGCGAGTTCCGCGGATTCGGCCCACTGCCGGACCGCTTCGTCGTGGTTTCCGTTGGCCCAAAGGGCATCCCCCAGATGGTTCGCCGTAAAGCACGCGTTCAGGCCGGTCGGGTCTTCCTGGAGTGACAGGGTTTTCGCCCGGCGGAGCAGCGACACCGCGCCGAGGCGGAGGCCACCCGGTCCCGGTTCTGCCTCATCGGTGAGTTGGCCCTGCTTGTAGCGAGCCCAGCCCATCGAATCCACGATGTGCGAGGAATTCGGGTTCTGCGCGTAGGCGAGTTCGATCATGCGGATGGCGCGGTCGGTCTGCTCGCGACGATCCAGCAAGCGAAACCCGTAGTCGTTGTTGAGTTCGGCGTGCTCCGGCATAATCCGCAGCGCCTCTTCGTAGAGCGGTTGGGCGGTCTCGAACTGGTCGTTGATCGCGAGTTGTGAAGCGAGGTAGAACGCGGTTTCGGCCACTCGTTCTTTATTTAGGTCTGGCTTCGAAGTCAGGGAGACCCCCTGCACATGGTAGTTCAACGCGTCACGGAGCCGATGGTCCTGCGGCCCCTCGATTTCGCCGAGCGAACGGATCGCCTCTCCGAGCAGGAACGGATCCTGCCTCTGCTGGGATAATTCGATCCAGGCCGCGAGCACTCGCGAGGGGTACGGATCCAGACGGCGGGTCGCCGCGGTTAAGATCGTGCTCGCGGCTTGCTTGGCACCCTCTTCGTCCAGAAGGCTCTGGCCGGTCCGTATGGCGACCATGACGGCTTGGGCGGCATGGATAAACGCATCTTCTCCGAATTCGGGCAGCGCATCGGAGGCCTGAGTCGCGAGGCGGATCAAGCCGTCTTCGTCGGAGTTCCGGTCGATCGAGGCGATACTGATGCGCCCCTTCCACGCGTCTTCACTCGGAGCCTCCAGACGCTCGAAGATGCGAACGAAGCCCTCGATCGCGGTCTGTTGGACGCGGGGCTGGCTGATGATCGATTTGGAGATGCCATCCAGCAACGCGTTCAAGGCGTGCTGCTCGGCGGGGGTGGGTGAAGGGGCAAGGTCCGCGGCGAGTTCGGCGAACGAGATCGACTGCTCGATCTTGTTCGCAGCCAATTCCACATCGGCCCGTTCCATGAAAGTTGCGAATGTATTCGGAGCGTTCATCAGGCGCCATCGTGCCTGACTGAGCCAGCGCTCCTCGGACTCGAAATCCTCGCGGAACAGTGATTCCAGTTCGCGTGAGATCGCAGGAGAACCCTGCCTGATGTTGCGGGCATCGAGCACGAGTTGGAGTGCCTCCTCGGGCCTGCGATCCGATCGCAGCAAAGAAGAACGCAGCACCATCAGGCTCAAGCGATCGGGATAGTGCTTGATTTGCTGTTGCAGCCATGCGTCCGCCGCGTCGATCGCTCCGTTGTTCTTAAGTAGGGATACAAGGAGGCTCGCGGCGTCGTCGTGACAGAGTGGGTGTTCCCATGCTTCGCGGAGCAATCGGTCAGCGAGGTCGAATTGCTCACGCTGAATCGCGTTGATGGCTCGGACAAGCAGGAGATGCGGTTCTGCTGCGGGGACTGTTCGGAGTACTTGGGCCGCATCATGGAATTCGCCCAATTCGATCAGCAGCACCGCGGCGTCATACTCCGCGGGGTCTTCTTCGAGTGCCTCTCGGACAAGAGCGAGTGCCCCCGACCCATCGCCCAGGCCGAGTTTGGCTCGGGCGATGAGGCAGCGGACGAGCCCGGGAGGGGCGCTGGTTGTAATTGTCTCGTGCTCGAGTACGGATAACGCGTCCCGGTGCCGGTTCCGAAACATCAGGGCTCTTGCAACCGCCAGGCGTTCCGATACGGAAGACGCGTCGTGGATCGCGACATCAAGAAGGCGGTCGGCTTCTGCTCCGCGGTAATGATCGACCAGCAACTCAACACCGATGGTGAGGAGTGTGTAACGGATCTCAGGCCGAGGCGATGCGTCGGTCGGTATGGCCTGTGCGTTGAGGTAGGTCGTCGTCGCTCCAGAAAAATCCCCACGGCGCAGTGCGGAGCGCAGGCCCAGTGCGCTGGCAGGGTCGGTTTCGATCGGGCCGTGGAGTTCGAGCGCCACCGCTGTAAATTCGGGTTCAAGGCACGGGTGAATTTCGAGCAAGGAAGTCGTCGCAGAGGCCGGGTCGTTTCGCAGGAGTTCAAGCCAGACCGCGCGGTCGGTCGGGTGTTCCCGCAGGTGATCGAGCAGGATTGGCACCGGGCCGTCTTGGCGATCGGCCACCGCAGCACACGCGAGAACGAGGCTCTGTCGGATCAACTGACGCTGTTCCAAAGGCATGGATTCGGCGTGGCGAGAGAGCGACGCATCGATGTCCTCGCCGAGATCAGTATGTTCGGCGATGTACCCGAGGAGATCGACCGTTTCCGGAGCATCGGGTTCACGCCCGAGCGTGGAGATCAGCATCGCAGCAGCCGTGGCGGGTCGGCCGGTCCGCACGAGCGTGTAGCAACGAATCGCCGTTTCCTGAGGGTGCTTCGGGCCGGGGAGTGCCTCGGCAATCGCGAGGAACCTGTCCAGATGGTCCCAGTCGCCGATGGAATGGCTGAGCTCGACGGCGCGCCACATCGACTTGCGACGGTTGCGGTACACCTCGTTCAACCGAGCGCGGTAGGGGGTGGGATCGGTGTAGGAGGCTGGCAGGTCAGCGAGCCTGGTGTAGTGTTCGACGGCTGCGTGAATGTATCCATTGCGGGCCAGCGTGTCGGCGAGGGCATCGGAGAGTACGAATGCTGCCGCGTCCGCGTGGTCTTCCTGGAGTGCTTCAGCACTGAGCAGGGCAGCGATCGCGTTACGGTCTTCACGGAAGTCTGCGGCGAGCAGCCCATAGTGCAAGAGTGTTTCGAATGTGTTGTCCCCAAGGGCGATGGCTTCGGCGTACGCGCTCTTCGCACCGATCGGATTGGACTGCTGCTCCATAACGGAAGCGAGTTCTGACCAGTACTTCGCCTCGGCGGGATTCATTCGCAGTGCGGCGCGATACAGCCGAGACGCTTCGGCGAAATTGCCGTTGTCCCGGTCGGCTGCGGCCTGCTTGGCGAGTTTGGCTGCCTGTTCGATCGCGGACTGATCTGGTCGCGTATGGCGTGATTCGGTCGGCAGGGTGGGTGTGAGTGCTCGCAGGATATCTTCCGAGCTTGCGCGCGAAGTTTCTTGGCTGAGCGGTTCCGTGCCCCAATCCCTGAGCAACGCCGGTTTCGGCGGACCGTTGGGAATCGCGCGGAAGGGGGCTTGGCTCTCGACAGCGACCCTGGGAGCCAGCGGATCATCGGCTTGCTGCCAGGCACCGGCGGCACCAGCAGAGAGCCACCCAACCGTCAGGATCGCACCGAGGAATCGATGTCCACGGGCGTAACGGGGCATGGCTCTGCTCCTTCGGGAGAGTTGGGGTCGGATCAGGACTTTGCGGTCTTCTTTTTACGGCTCGTTGGTTTATCGGCTGCGGAAGAAGTAGAAGTCTTGCGTCCGGTTGATTTCTTACCCTTGGAGGACTTGGTGGCGAGTTCGGAGCCGTCCGCTTCGGTGTCTTCGCTATAGGCCTGGAGCAGGAGGTAGGTTTCGAGCCCATCGCTCGCTTTCACATGGCGTTCGATGGTGCCCTGTGCCTTGTCGAGCGGTGTGTCTTCATCGAAGACACCGGCGTTGATCAGTTTGGCGTACAGGCGTTCCTCGATGGGGACCGCATGGCAATCCATGCTGAGCAGACAGGTCCGTGCGGAAACGAACGGGTGCATGCCCTCAAGGGAGTCGACATATTTCCGGGCTTCGCGTTTGCCGCCTTCGCGGACGCTCGTCAGCGAGACCGCGTGCTCGCGCAGGTAGATTTCGCGGAGCGTTGCCTTGATTCGCGCCACCCGCTCCTCGGCGTTGGGGTAGGTCTTACCCAACACGCCCATGATCTCCTCGGCTCGCGAGACGCGGAGATCGTTCATGTCGACATAGGTTTCTTCGATCCGCTTGAACGCGTTGTCCGCACGGTTCGTGTAGCAATCCCAGAGCAGGAACGAGTACACGAGTTGGCGGATCGGCTCGAGGTCGGTCATCGCCGGTGCCGGTTCGTAGGTCTTCTTGAGATAATCGATGACGCTCTGGAACGCTGCGGCGTGGTCGGATGCACTCACTGGTTCTGCTCCCTGGTGTGTTCCGCTTGGTCTTCGGCTTGGTCTTCGGCTTGGATGTCGTTGTCGTTGTCGTTGTCGTTGTCGTTGACGGGATCGATGTCTGAATCGTCGTTGTGGTTGATCCCTCGGGATTCTTCCTCGGCACGAACCTTGGCGAGTGCATCAAGAACTTCGGCTTGACGCTTCGCGGCCTTGTCGACCTTGAAGACAAACTCCGGCAATTGATGGATCGAGACGAGGTCTCCGACCTGTCTGCGGACATGCTTGGATGCCGCCTTCAGACCGGCAAGCGCCCGGCGTTCTTTGTTCGCGGGAAGAACGCTGACATTCAGCACAGCCGTCCGCATGTCGGCGGTGACCTTGACCGAGGTGATCGTCAGCATCAACCCGTCCAGACGCGGGTCGCCGAACCCGGCATTCAACACAGACTGTGCTGCACGGTGGATGACCGATGACATCTGCTCAATCCGCCTGTTCATCGCATGAGATCCTTGGACTGGGCGTAACGGAGCATTTCGGCATCAACCTCGGCGTGGCCCGCTTCCGGGTCGGTGGCCGGGAGTTCATCGAGAGCGAGGACCCGCCGAGTGAGTGATCCGATCTCGTACGAGAGTTCGCCAGCACCGGGACGGGCGGCCCGATCGCTGAGTTTGCTGATCACGGTGTCGAGCACGGCGGCGCAGCGTTGGGCACCTTCCGATGCCACGGCCACACCGAGGGTCGCCACCTGCAGGTGATCCTGTGTCCCGACCTCCGCCACGGAGATCAGGTGCTCGCGGTGCAGGCGATCCTTGACAGACTTCACGACGCGTCGTTTGTCCTTGAGGGATTCGCTGGCACGGATGATGAGTTCGATCTGGAGTGCTCCGAGGTGCATTACTGATGGTTAGAGCTGACGAGCCACTTCCGTCTTGCGGAAGCACTCGAGGATGTCGCCTTCCTTGATGTCGTCGTAGCCAACGATCTTCATGCCGCATTCCTGGCCGGACTTGACTTCCTTGGCATCGTCCTTGAACCGTTTGAGCTGTTCGAGAACACGGTCCTGCTCGATGACGATGTCGTTACGCGTGACGCGGATGAGCGCGTTGCGTTCGATGACGCCGTCGGTGACATAGCAGCCCGCGATCGAGCCCACCTTGGTGATGCGGAAGACCTGCCGGACCTCGGCGTGGCCGAGGATCTCTTCCCGGACTTCCGGGCTGAGCAGACCGGACGCGGCCTTGCGTACATCGTCAACGATGTCGTAGATGACGCGGTACGAACGCAGCTCAACACCCTTGTCCTCGGCCTGACGACGGGCCTTGGCCGAGGGGATGACATTGAAGCCGAACACGATCGCGCCGGACGCGGCGGCGAGCGTGACATCGGATTCGGTGATACCACCCACAGCAGCGTGGAGCACGCGGATTTTGATCTCGTCGGTCGAGACATCCTCGATCGACTTCTTGATGGCGTCGATCGAACCCTGCACATCCGCCTTGAGCACAACCAGAAGTTCCTTCGTGGTCGCCTGTTCGTCCATCGAGGCGAACATCGAGTCGAGCGTGAGCTTCGGCTGCGCGAGTTGGCGCTGACGGTCCTCTTCGCGACGCTGCTCGGCGGCCTGTTCGGCACGCTTGAGCGTCTTAACGATGTAGAACTTATCGCCGGGGTCGGGCAATTCGTCGATACCGGAGATCTGAACCGGGGTCGATGGGCCAGCGGTTTTGAGTTTCTCGCCGCGATCACTGGTAATGTCGCGGACACGACCGAAGGCGCGTCCGGCCACGATGAAGTCGCCGACCTTGAGTTCGCCCTGCTGGACGAGGATATTCGCGGTCGCACCGCGACCCTCTTCCATCTTGGACTCGATAACCGATCCGGTTGCTGCGCCCGCGAAGTCCGCTTTGAACTCCTGGATCTCGGCGGTCAGTGCGAGGGTTTCGAGCAAGGTGTCGATGCCCTCACCGGTGTGAGCGGAGACCTTGATGACTTCGGTATCGCCGCCCCATTCGGTCGGGTTCAGGCCGTGTTCGGCGAGTTGGCCGTAGATCCTCTGGATGTTCTCGGTGTTGTTGGCACCGGGGAGGTCGATCTTGTTGAGCGCGACCAGCAGGGGGACTCCGGCGGCCTTCGCGTGGTTGATCGATTCCACGGTCTGAGGCATCACGCCGTCGTCCGCGGCGATCACGAGGACAACGATGTCCGTCATGCTCGCACCGCGAGAACGCATCTCCGTGAACGCTTCGTGACCGGGAGTATCGAGGAAGCAGACCTTCTCGGCCCCCTGACCGGCGTTGACATCGACGAGGAACGCCGAGGTCGCCTGGGTGATCCCGCCAGCCTCGCCCTTGGCGACATTGGCTTTGCGGATGTAGTCCAGCAGAGAAGTCTTGCCGTGGTCGACATGGCCGAGGATGGTGACGACCGGGAAGCGGGGGCGTTCGTCGGTCATCTCGCGTTGTTCGAATTCTTCGAGGACCGCTGCGGCCCCGGTGGCTTGTTCGGTGACCTCAAGTTCGATGTCCCAGTCGATCATCAACTCCTGGGCCTTCTCCGGATCGATCGCGGAGTTGATGCTGGCCATCACGCCCTGCATGAAGAGTTTCTTGACAATGTCCGCCCCCTTCACACCGGTCGCGGCGGAGAGGTCCTTAATCGTGAACGGGGCAGCGATCTTGACGGTTCCGCCGGTTTCGGCTGCGGATTGCGCCTTCTGCGTACCGCCCGATCCGTCGCGAGCCTTCTGGTCACGCCGGCGCTGGCGCAGGAAGCCATCGGCTCGGCTGAGTCGTTCCTCGCGTTCGACAAGGTCCTGATGGCGCCAGTTGCGACCGCCGCCACCCGTGCCCGGGCCTTTGCCCTTGCGTCCCGGTGCTGCGGTTTCAGGGACACCGCCTCCGCCACGACGACGGTTCCGTCGCGCTCCGGCTTCATCGGACGGGGGCAGCATCGGGCCACCGGCACCGCCGCCGCCGCGCGGACCGCGCGACATCGGGATGGAGGGGCCGTCATGACTGCGGCGCTGACGCGGCGCTTCGATGACATCGGGTGTCTCGACGCGGATGACTTTTGGTCCGCTGAGCTTCGGCTTGTTCTTTTCGATGTCCTTGATGGTCGGGCCCGCAGGCGTGATGACCTTGGGACGGCTGGGAACATTCATGACCGGTTCCGCAGCCGGAGCCTCAGCCTTGGGCGGCGTGGGCTGCTCAGCATCTGCCGGTTCACTCGCGACGGGCTGCTGCTCGGCCTTCACGGGTTCGGTCGGAGACGATGCCGCCTTCTCAGCGGGTTTCTCGGCCTTCGGCTCGGTTTTCGAGGCCGTGGTCTGCTGCACCTCGATGTCGGGCTTCGCCGGAACCGGCTTGGGGGCCTCGACGGCTTCGACGGGCTTGGTGACCGGCTCGGGGCTCGATTCTGGTTCCTTGTCGGCGTCGCCCGGGGATGCGGGTTGCACCTTCTTCGTGGCAGCGGGAGCCTTGGTCGCCGAAGGTGGTTCCTCGACGGCGACTGCGGTGTCGGTGTCCGAATCACCGCCAGACGAGGTGGCCTTTTTCTTGGCGCTCGCTTTGCGTTTCACTCGGGCCTTGGTCAAGTCGACCTTTGCCGCGGTCTCAACCGCGGTGCCACCGGCATCGGCCTGTGACTCACCACCAGCGAACCACTCGCGGATCGTTGCTTCGAGACCCGCCGAGACGCTCGACATGTGGTTGGTGATGCCTGGGATACCCTCGGCTTCACACTTGTCGACGATGGCCTTGGATTTAACTCCAAGGTCCTTGGCAATCTCATGTACTCGTTTGGCTTTGGCCAAAGTGTTCTCCAGCGTTCGAACTGCGGCTAGGTACGGGGCGGAAAGGCGTCAGGGCCGAGTGTGAGGGGGGACGGGAAACGGGATCAGTCGTCTTTCTTCTCCGGCTCGGTATCACCGGAAAGGATCGCTTCGGCACGGGCGTCGTCGTCTTCGGATGCTTCCGGGGTGTCCGAAGTATCCGCGGATGAGGAGTCCGAGCTGCTGACCGAACCCAGGCCGAGGATCGCGGCGGCGGCCAGGTCGGCATCGCCTGCGGAGTCCAGGTCGCCATCGAGCAAGCGACGAGCGGCTTCGGCCTCTTCGGCTTTGCGCTTCTCGGCTTCTGCCTTCTCGCGTTCCTGTTCCTCGGCGATGATTTTGGCGCGAGCAGAGGCCGCTTCCACCGCGGCGGTCGCGGTCGCTTCATCCATTTCGATCTCGGCAACCAGGACTTCGACACCGACTTCCTCGATGTCAAACACGCTGATCATGCCCAGGGCGGCGAGGCGGTCAAGCTGTTCCTCGGTGATACCCTCGACGCTCCGGAGCGTTTCGGCCATCGCGTCCAGACCCTTGTTGAACTCGTCCGGCGTCAGGATGTCGACATCCCAACCCGTCAGGCGAGCAGCGAGGCGGACATTCTGTCCGCGTTTGCCGATCGCCAGCGAGAGCTGGTCGTCGTTGACGACGACGGTGGCCCGGCCAAGCTCGAAGCAGAGGGAAACCTCGACGACCTCGGCAGGCTTCAGGGCGTTCTGGATGAGAATCTGGCTGGATTCGTTCCAACGGACGATGTCGATCTTCTCGCCGTTGAGTTCGTCGACGATGTTCTTGATGCGTGAACCGCGAACGCCAACGCAGGCGCCGACCGCATCGACCTTGGAGTCGATGGAGCTGACCGCGAGTTTGGTGCGGTAGCCAGCCTCGCGGGCCATCGCCTTGATCTCGATGACGCGCTCGGAAACCTCGGGCACTTCGACCTCGAAGAGTTTCTTGATGAACTCCGGAGCGCCGCGAGAGAGCACGATCTTCACCTGATTGCCAACGGCTCGGACATCGAGGATCAGGACGCGGACACGGTCGCCGGGATGGAACTGCTCGCCTGGGATCTGCTCCGAACGGGGCATGAAGCCCTCGGCACGATCAATGGTGATGACCAGCGAGCCACCCTCATAGCGTTGCACGACACCGGTGGCGAGTTCGCCGACCCGCTTGATGAACTGGTCATAGATCGACTGGCGTTCGTCTTCGCGGAACTTCTGGATCATCACCTGCTTGAAGGTGGAGGCCGCGATGCGACCGAACGCTTCGGGGGACATGTCCAGCGGTTCGCCGTGACGGGTCAGGGCCATCTCACCAGTGATGCGGTCGATCGTGCAGTTGAATTCTTCAGTGTCGATCGAGTTGTAGAACTTGCGAGCGGCGGTGATCATCGCCTGTTCGAGGTCGTTGATCAGAACTTCCCGCTCCACGCCACGATCGCGGGCGATGGATTCGATCAGACGCATCATTTCTTGGCTGTTCATGGTTGTTTGTCTTGCCCGCCTCGGGGCCGCTCCGGCAATCGGGTTGTGGTTGAGTTGTCAGGATGTCGCGGCCAGTGGGTCGCAGAGAAAACGATGGAGACCAAGGCCAAAAACGAAACAGGCCACGCGTGTCTGAAGACACCCGTGGTCCGCGTCGGACCGTTGGACCCTCCGCAGGGTCCTTCGGGAGGGGCTCTACGCCCCCGCGGGTTGTGCCTGAACCTCAGGTCATCCCGCGTCTCCCGCAGCGACAAGCTGTTGCCAGCTCACCAGTCATGTCCGCGAACCACTTGCATCATCAATGCATACCTTCCAAAGGCGACAGAACCGCCGCCTGTGAGAGTTATCACGCATACCAGTGTACCCGAACAGACCCCCACGGGTCAAACATCATGCGCTGACTCGTGCCCGGTTAGACGGTGAGGCAGTTCAAGGACGGAGCGATCGCATCCGAGCCGAGTCGATCGGGCCGATGACTCGGAGGGCTCGTTTGCCCTTGAATTGCCCTATGTGGGCAAAGAGTTTTGGCTCGTTCTCGATCTCGATGGTCACCGGGTCCGCAGCCGGGGTGTCCGTGGCGATCAGGTCGCCGACTTCGATATTCAGCAGGTCTTCCAAGGTAATGCTCGTGCGAGCAAGTGTCCCGGCGACCTCAAGAGAGGCTCCACGGAGTTTGGATTCCAGGCGGTTGCTGAACTCCGCGCTGCCCTTCATCCGGGCCGAACTGAACCAGCTCTGGGCCGCGAGGTCCTCCATCAGCGGTTCGATGACCGCGTACGGGATACACAGATTCATCGTGCCGGCCCGATTGGCCATCTTGATCTCGAACCCGATGACGATGACTACCTCGTTCGGGGGGACAATCTGAACAAGTTGCGGATTGGATTCGCCGCCCGTCACGCTGAATGAGAGTTGCCGGATGGATTCCCAGGCTTCGCGCAGGCCATCGACCGCCCGGTCCAGGATCTTGTGGATCAGGCGGCTCTCGATCATGGTCAGCGGGCGCTGGGGAATGAAGAGTTCGGTATTGGTGCCTCCCAGAAGGCGGTCGATGATCGGATAGATGATCAGCGGGCTGATCTCGAGGCAGATCTGGCCTTCGAGCGGTTCAGCCTCGAGCAGGTTGAAACTGGTGGGGTTCGGCAGGCCGGAGATGAACTCCGAATAGGTCATCTGTTCGCAGGAGGCGACCTTGACCTCCACGATCGTCCGCAGAAACCCGGAGAGTGACGCCCCGTAGGATCGGGCGAACGCCTCGTGCAGCGTCTGGAGGGCCATCATCTGGTCCTTCGAAACGCGCTCGGGACGCTTGAAGTCGTAGTCGCGGACCTCGACCCCTTCGAAGTCCTTGCGGTGTCGAGAGAAAATCTGCGCGGTCGGTTTCTCTTCCGGGGTCTCCGTGTCGTCCACCGCCGAGAGCAGGGCATCAATATCAGCTTGGTCGAGCACATCGCTCATGCGCAGCATCGCTCCACAGGCCGGAATCCGCCTTATCCGGACTATCGACCACCGGGCCGAGTGGACTTGAGGCCCTGGGTGCTTCCTTCTGCTTGTGCTCTTCCGCTTTATTCGGCGGATCGGGGCGGAACAAATCGGACACGCCGGGGTTTACACTTCCGTCCCGACATCGAAACCCAGATTTTCACTCGGAGGACCCGCATGCGGGCAAGTTCATTGTTGACCGCGGCCACATCGAGCCGTTTGCAGACTCTCCTCTTGGCGTTGTTAATCGCGATGGGGCTGGCCGCCCCAGTTCAGGCTCAGTTCGGGGCACCGGGTGGGTTGGATTTCACGGGTGAGCAGCCCAAGGTCGAGGCTGCGGTTCAGGTGCGGTATTCATCTATTCCGCGTGGGTCTGTTTTACCGGTCGCCGTCACGCTGACGCATCGCGATGGGTTCCATACTTGGCCGGTCGAAGGCCATGCTGATTTGGGCCCGGATTTCAGTTTCGCGATCCGAACCGAGATGAAGTTGGCGACGGGCAGCCCCGAGTGGGCCGCGGTTCAGGAAAAACTCCAACTCCCGGAGCTCTACGACGCCACGGTCGCGGACCCGACCGGCGCGCAGGCCACCGTGAAGCGTCCGACCTATCATGAGACTGCCGTCTTCTACCTGCCGATCTCGATTGCAGAGGACGCCCCGCTCGGGGAGCAGACGCTGACGGTCGCGCTCGCGTATCAGGCCTGCGACGACATGTCGTGTTTGGCTCCGGAGTTCCCGGAATTCGACATCACCTTCACCGTGGCAGAAGCGGGTCAAGCCCCCGTTGAGGCCAGCGGCATCGGGTCCACATTTGATGGGATGGGCGATTTCCATTTCGATGTACCCGAATCGCCCGCTGAGGTTCCCACCGACACGGATGATGGCGTGACCCCGGCAACGGATCGCTCGCTGTTCGGCTTCGATATCGGCTCGGGGCTGCTGCCCTTGTTCCTGGCCAGTTTCATCGGCGGCGCACTCCTGAACCTCATGCCGTGCGTGCTTCCCGTCATCCCCATCAAGATCATGACCCTGTCCCAGCACGCGCAGTCCGATCGCAAGCGGACCTTCATGCTCGGGCTCTGGATGGCACTCGGGGTCGCCGCGTTCTGGATCGGTGTCGGCATCCCCGTGGCGGCGACCGCCAACAGCATCGATCCCTCAACCGTCTTCAGTTACTGGCCGGTCACGCTTGGCATGGGCGTGGTCATCATCCTCATGGCCTTCGGCATCATGGGCATGTTCACCCTCTCGCTGCCCAAGTCGACCTACATGATCAACCCCAAGGCGGATTCACCTTCCGGCTCGTTCCTCTTCGGCATCATGACCGCCGTGCTCGGCCTTCCCTGCTTCGGCCCGATTGTCGGCGGGCTGCTCGCCGGCGGCACCGCGCTTCCTGCATCGACCGTGATGATCGTCTTCGTCGGCCTCGGGGTCGGCATGGCCGCGCCCTACCTGATCCTCTCGGCCAACCCCGCGCTCGTGAAGAAGGTGCCCCAGACCGGCCCGGCGGGGGAACTGGTCAAGAAGTCAATGGGCTTCCTCATGCTCGCGGCGGGCGCGTTCTTCGCCACGACCGGCGTGAAGACCCTCCTCAAGAACAAGCCCTACCTCGCCTCGGACATCGAGTGGCTGGTCGCACTGCTGCTCATCGTCGCGGCCGGGGTGATCGTGCTCGTCGGGGCCCGCAAGGCCGCGAAGTCGGTACCCGGGAAAGGGGTTGTCGCCCTGATCGGCCTCGGCATCATCGCGCTCGCCGTCTGGGGGATCAACGATTTCGCCGGCACGGCACGCCATGAGTACGAGGAACGCGAGCGGATTCTCGCCGAGGCCCCGTCCGGGGAAGCCGGCGCAGTCTCCGGCATCTGGCTGGAGTTCTCCGAGGCCCGTCTGAACGATGCCCTCAGTCAGGGCAAGGCCGTCTTTGTGGACTTCACCGCGGATTGGTGCGTCACCTGCCGGGCCTTCAAGAAGAGCGTGCTCGAGCCCGAGCCTGTGTACTCCCGTCTCCGTCAGGACGATGTGGTGATCCTGGAGGCGGACTTCGACCGCCCGGAGGTCAAGCGGTTCCTGAAGGAGCAGGTGGGCAAGACCGGGATTCCCGCGTGGGTGATCTACGGGCCAGACCTTGAAGCCCCGCAAACCGTGGACAGCTTCACGAAAGATGAACTGCAGCGCCTGCTCGATGAGGCGGGCGGGGAGGGCTCCGGCGACGGTCCAGTCGCCGCCCGGTAACCGTGTGAATCTCGCTTTGGGGGCCGGATAAGCCGATTCGGCTTGTCCACAGATTGGTCAGATGGACCAAACCGGTTGACACGCCCCTCGCCTGACAATATGTTTTCCGGCCCGGCCCAACCGTTGCTCGGCGGCCGGAACACCCGCGGGTGTATCACAGTGGTAGAGCGTCACGTTGCCAACGTGAATGTCGTCGGTTCGAATCCGATCACCCGCTTTCGAGGCCCGGTCCAGTGGATCGGGCCTTGTTTGTTTTTTGACGGTGAGTGGGAGGAAGCCAGATCAGCGGCTAATCGGTTGCCCGATCCGTGGCGGGGATCTCGATGCTGCGAATCCGTTTGGCGGATATCACGGTCTTCCCGCCGTCACGGTGTTCGAGCACAACCATCCCGGTCAATTCCCAGGGCACAATTCCCTTTCCCGCACTCGAATCCGTGTATCCAAGGATGCGGACATCCTCGTACTTCTCGCCGCCCGACACATGGACGGTGACGAAAGTCGTCCGGTCAAGAACGCCCTTCAGCGAAAATTTCGCGGGGCCCTTGCCCTTGTTGAGAGCGTATTCCAGCCATCTCATTGACTTAAAGAAAATCGCCAACGCCATGATCGCGCCGGCAATCGACCAGATCGCGGTGACGAAGGTTGTTTCTGCAGCGAGTGTAAGCATGAACACTGTCCAGAATGCTGGAGTCCTAGGACCGCGAGGGGAAACAATGCGCAGTGTAGCCGCTCGCTCTATGGTCCAAAGCATCGCCTTGAACCGACGACAGGGTGCTGGCCAGCCATCGCACTGCCCATCGGGTAAGGAAATCCCAACGAACTCTCGAAATACTCTCGGCTCTGAGAATCTTGATCCATCGGGCTGCGAACTCGTTTGCGACCAGCCGCTCCGGTCTGGCTACGCTGATGGAAGGAGACCCGGATGATCGTTCGGATCGTATTGTTTGCAGTAGGATTTCTCGCCGTGGTGTTCGCCGCGGCTGCGATGGCTCCGCAGTCTGACGACGGGGCCGGAAAGGGCAAGGGCGTGTCCGCCAATCTTCCGCAGTACAGCCAATCGGGTTACGACATCACTCCTCTGACCGAAGAGCAACTCAAGCCGCTTGTCGAGAAACTGGATGAAGAGACCTACCGGATCACCCAGAAGGCCGGCACCGAAGCCGCGTTCTGCGGCACGCTGCTCGACAACAAGAAGCAGGGATTCTACGCCTGCGTGGTCTGCGGGCTGCCGCTGTTCTCCAGCGATCACAAGTTCGATTCCGGCTCCGGCTGGCCCAGTTTCTTCCAGCCGTTCGATCCGGAGCATGTGACCGAGCGCGAGGACAACAGCCACGGCATGAATCGCACCGAGATCAACTGCGCCCGCTGCGGTTCCCACCTGGGGCATGTCTTCAACGACGGCCCACCCCCGACCGGCCAGCGCCACTGCCTGAACTCGGCCTCGCTGGTCTTTGTTGAGAACGGTGCTGAGATCCCCCCGGCGAGCCGACCGGTCGAGACCGAGACGGCGTACTTCGCCGCGGGTTGCTTCTGGGGAGTCGAGCACTACTTCCAGAAGGGGCCGGGCGTGCTGGATGCCGTGAGCGGCTACCAGCAGGGTGACACCGAGAACCCGACCTACGAGCAGGTGCTCAGCAAGCGAACCGGGCACGCCGAGAGCGTGAAGGTGGTCTTCGATCCGAAACGGATCTCTTACGACCGCCTGCTCGATGCGTTCTTCGCGATGCACGACCCGACGCAACTCAACCGCCAGGGTCCCGATGTCGGCGAGCAGTACCGCTCGGGCATCTGGTACACCAGCGATGCCCAGCGTCAGGCGGCGGAGGCAAAGATCCGCGAACTCGAGGCCTCGGGTCGCTTTTCACGCCCGATTGTCACGCAGGTGCAGGAGGCGAAGGAGTTCTACCCCGCCGAGGACTACCACCAGGACTTCATCGTCAAGACCGGTCGGGCCTGCTTCGTGACCAATCCGTGGACCAAGGCGGAACTTGGTCTCACGGATCAGCCGGTCGAAGCACGCTGAGCGAACCCGATCAGTTCGTCGAGGGCCTGCCGGGCACGGTGGTTTCGTAGAGCACGCCGTCGGGCACGGGCACCGCGACCGGAACGGTCACGCCGTGCGAGCCTTCGGTAATGGTCAGTGAGTCCACGGCGACGAACGCGGTGTACGCGCTCATCAGGTTGTGGGCGAGGGCGACGCGCTCGATCTCACCGGCGAGGCCGAACTGCGTGTCCTGATCGCGGGTCCAGGTCATCTGCTCGGCGAGGTCGGCGATCTTCGTGCGGGCCCAGAGGGCGGCGAGGGCATCGAAGCGTTCGCCGCTGGCCGCGGCATCGCGAACCGGCACGAGCAGATCGCGGGTCTCGCCGCCGAGTCTGCCGCGCACCGCGATGGTGTCCGGGAGCGAGCCGTTGTAGCGACCGGTGATGATGACCGGGCGACCGGCGTACAGGTCTGCCGGGCGACGCGGGTAGACGCTCTCGACCTCGGCGTTGCCGAAGTCGATGGCCAGGTCGGTCATCGCGGGGTGGCTGACGCGTTCGAAGAAGTCGTCCATGACATCCACCGCCGGGTCGTTCAGGCCGAGGAACGCGACGCAGCCGTTGCCGATCTTCGCCATACGCTCCATCAGGAAGCGGTTCGGAGAACTGCCGACGCCGAAGGAGAACACGCGGGCGTTGCCGAGTTTGTCGTGCACCGCGCCGAGGATCTCGGATTCGTTGCCGATGTAGCCGTCGGTCAGGAAGACGACATAGCGAAGCCGTTTGGGGTCCTGCGGGAAGTCGAGGGCGGCCTTGATGCCCTCGATCATCATCGTGCCGCCGCCGCCGGAGAGGCCGTCGATGTACTCGAGGCCGCGCTCGATGTTCTTGTTCGTCGCTTCGAGCGGGCGGGTGCCGAGTTGCGAGGCGTTCGAACTGAAGCGCACGATCTGGAAGGTGTCCTCGGGCTGCATCGAGCGCAGGGCACGGCGCATCGCGGCCTTGGACTGCTCCATGGGCTTCCCTCTCATGGAGCCCGAGCAATCCAGCACGAAGACTAACTCGACCGGCTTTCGTTCGAGTGTCGTGGCATCGGCGGGTGGGACGAGCATCAGCGAGAAGTAGCCGGTGCCGTCGCCGTTGTCGTGGGTGATCAGGCCGCTGCGGATGTCGCTGGAGGCCACCTCGTAGCGGAGCACGAAATCCTTATTGGGGATCGTGTCGGTCGAGGCCAGACGCACGGTGGCTCGGGTCGAATCGTGGCGGTCCACCTCGATCACATGCGAGCGGGAAGAGATGCGCCCGACGGGCATCCCGGCGTCGATGTTCACGGTCAGGCCGATGTCGTGGCCGCTGCGCTGCTCGGGGGCGAGGTAGGAGATCTGGGTGGTCTGGCCGGTCGCGCCGGGCTGTGCGCCCACCGGGGCGGCACCGATGCCGTCGGTCGATCCGGCGGGGTTGAAGCGGGGGCCGACGACCATCGGGAAGGTGAACTCCCACGCGTCGTTGTCGTAGCGGAGCGTCTGGAAGTAGGTGATGTCGATATCGATGGTCTTGCCGGGCTCGATGTTGGCCACCTTCTGCGTGAAGATGTTCGGGCGCTGCTGCGTCATGAGCGAGGCGACATGGCCTTGGGCGCGGGCCTGGTTGTAGATCTGTTCGGCCTCTTCCTTCTCGCGGATGATGCCGCGGATCGTGCGGTCGCCCACGGTCATGAGAAACTCATTGATCGCGCTGTTCTGGGGCAGCGGGAAGACATAGACCGCTTCGATCTTGGTGTCGAAGGGGTTGTGGAAGCGCTGCTGCACGCCGACCGCGCCGATGTAGCCGCGAATGTCCGCGCCGACCTCGGTGTGTTCGAGCGGGACCGGCACATGCTGCGTCTGACCGGGGACGATCGCGACGAGGCAGCCGGAGCCGGGGTCGTCTGGGGAGAGGGTGCGTGGGCGCGTTTGAGCGACCTGAGGATCACGCGGCGTGCGCGAGATGATCCAGAGTTCTTCGCCGGGGGCGTCGACGAAGGACGGAGTGGCTGTCTGGCCTTCGCCTTCGGAGCCGGATGAGTAGTCATAACGGCGTAGCCCTTCGCGAAGCGAAGGCAAGGAGTGGTCGATAGACAGGCCCGATGTTGGATCAGGAACTGATCCGATCTCCGCACCGAGGCTTGGATCTATGTAGTGCAGCGTTACACTTGAATCACTGGGGGCGTTCGGTGGTGTCCAACCCTTAGCCAACTCGTCTCGCAACTGTCCGTCGCTCAGCCCGTATGCCGGTTGCCTCTGAACCGTTGCCGACTGCGTGCTGCACGCCGCGATGAAGCCCGCGACGGCGACCGCCGAGACCAATACCGAGGTCAGGATGATGTTGCGTCGGCGTTTGCCGCGATCTGAGGTGTGTTCGTTCGATGTCGGTTTCACTGGCGGGCTCCTTTGCTCGGGGTCAGGGTCGGCTGTGTGTCCAGGGCGATCCCGGCACGGTCGGTGGTGACGGTTTCGTGGATCGAGAGCAGTTGGACGAGGTCGGGCAGTTCGCCCTCGCCGGAAATCTCGTAATGAACACGCGCGATGCGTGTGGTGCCGCTGGGCAGTTCGTCGGCGGTGGAGTACGCCGCGAGGATGACACGCTCGTTCCCGATGGCTTTCGGGTCGTAGAAGGGTGGGGTCTGGAAGGACTGGTGCTCGCCGCCCTCGATGCCGAC
>JBICHT010000130.1:0-17442 GCA_043101125.1 Phycisphaerales bacterium JB050
AGCCACAGGTGCCGGCCGATGCCCAGCACAACGCGTCGCCCTTGACGTCGGTGATGGTGACGGTGGTGTTGTTGAAGGTCGCCTTGATGTGGGCGATTCCCTTCACGACATTCTTGCGGACTTTGCGCTGCTTCTTCGCCATCTTGGTTGCGTCTCACTATCTGCCGACCGAGTTGTCCCCACCGAAGAGGTGCTCGACCGGGAATAAAAGGTTCATTGTCATGCGCCCAGCGGAAGCCGAGCGCGGAGGATGCTGGTGAGAAAGCTGAACGGGACGCTTCGGGAGAAGCGCCAGACGATCAACCCTTCACACCCTTCTTGCCGGCAACAGTCTTCTTGCGACCCTTACGGGTGCGAGCGTTGCACTTGGTGCGCTGTCCACGAACAGGAAGGCCACGACGGTGGCGATCGCCACGGTAGGCCTTGATGTCGCGGAGGCGCTGGATGTTTTGCTGCACCTGACGGCGCAAGCCGCCCTCAACGAGGTACTCGGAGTCAATCAACTGCGAGATCTGAGCGACCTCAGACTCGGTGAGATCCATCGCTTTGGTGGTCGGATCGAGGCCGAGTTTCTCGATGATCTCATCGGCAAACTTCGGGCCAATACCGTGGATGTAGCGAAACGCGTAGCGAATCGCCTTTTTATCAGGAATGTCAACGCCAACGATACGGGGCATGCTTGAGAACTCCGAGAGTATGCGTCAGGAGAATGAGCAGTTCAGACTGTGAATCAGCCCTGAACCTGCTTGTGCTTCGGGTCAGATGAGCAGATGACGCGCACGACGCCCTTACGGCGCACGATCTTGCAACCGCTGCAAATCCGCTTCACGCTCGAACGAACCTTCATGGCTGACCGCCTTCACAATCGACCGGAACCGCGCCGGGAGAATGACCCGGACACGCTGATCCGTAGGAAAAATCAGGGTTCACGACGCAACCGGAATGGCTGCGATGCGACCGCGCACGGGTCCCACAACCCGAGCGGGTCGGGCAGGGTATCAAAAACGCTGATCGCGTGCTGCATCCCCCGGGGTAGGCGAAGAGAAAATTTCATGAGATCCACACTCTGAGGCTCCCGAAGAGCCTCCGCCAGCCAGAGCCAGGTAGTCCGTCCGAGGGGTCCCAAGCGTGAGAACCTCCGGACCGGATTCCCCAATCAAAACCATGTATTCCTCGTGGCAAGCGACCGCCCCGCTGTCGGTCCGGATCGTCCAGCCATCCGGTGCGGTGTGCACTCCGGCTCGTGGGTGGGGAAGACCCGACCCGGTGACCACCGGAGCCGGAGGCCAGCCGGAAGGATCTCGGATCACCAGCATGGGCTCGATCGCGAGGATCATGCCCGGCTCCAGCACAAAGTCCTGGCCCACGAACCCGTCCCAGTAGCACGGAACTTTGGGAGGCTCGTGGAGCGACCTCCCGATGCCGTGCCCGACGAACTCGGTAACCAGGTCGCGCTCGAGGTCCATCGTGGTCTGCTGCATCCAGGATCCGATCTCAGACCATCGTCTCCCGGGCTGGATCATGGCGATGGCTCGGTCGAGGAGCTCGCGGGTATCGGCGATCAGGGCGGCTCGCTCGAGGTAGATCCCCCGCTGTTCTTCGGTCGCATCCTTCGGCGGCGGGACGAGGAAGGAAACGGCGGAGTCGCCGCAGTAGCCCTCAAAGCGGACACCGACATCGACGGAGACCAGGTCACAGGGCTGGAGCACACGCTCGCCGGGAATGCCATGCACGACCTCGTCGTTCACGGAGATGCAGGCCTCGGCGGGGAACGGCGGTGTATCGGTCTGGCGGTAGCCACGGAACAGGCCCGTTGCGCCGTGCTTCGCAAGTACATTGGAAATAACGCGGTCGATCTCACGCGTGGTCATGCCAGCAACGCAGAGCGTTCTGGCCGCGTGGAGCGCTTCGATGACGATCGCTCCGGCGGCGCGACAGCGTTCAACCTCTTCGGAGGATTTGAGCAGGATGGGCGGGCCTGACCAGTGCGGGTTGAGCATGCGCCCCCCAGTGTAACCGCCAACAAAAGGGGCCCGGCAGATTGCCGAGCCCGTGTGAAATCGTATAGACCGAGGATCGATCAGCCTCGTGTGCCGCGGATGCGTGGGCCCTTGCCCTGATCGTTGCCACCGAGGAATCCGGCGTAGTTGCGCATCAGCAGGTTGGCTTCCACGCGTTGGATCAGGTCGAGGCCGACGGAGACGACGATGAGCAAACCGGTCCCACCGAGGAACGAGGCCACCATGAAGTCCACCCCGAACTGCGTCTGCACCACCATCGGGATCACCGCGATGATGGCGAGGAAGCCGGCACCGACATAGGTGATGCGCTCCATGACGGTTTCGAGGTATTCCGCCGTGCGGGGTCCGGGGCGGAGGCCCGGGATGAACGAGCCGGAGTCACGAAGCTGCTTGGACATGTCCTCAGGGTTGAACTGAACGGTGGTCCAGAAGTAACTGAAGAAGTAGACCATGCCCACATAGAACAGGATGTAGGGATACTGGCCCATGATGAAGTTGTCGCCGAGGAACTTCATCAGATTGGCGTACCAGCCGGAGGAGTTGTCGGTCTGCTGAGCGAGAGCACCGAACAGCACCGACGGGAAGATCATGATGGAACTGGCGAAGATGATGGGCATCACGCCGCCGTGGTTCACGCGGAGGGGCAAGTACGAACGCTGCCCGCCGAAGACGCGGCGTCCACGGGTGTGCTTGGCCTGCTGGACCGGGATGCGGCGTTGAGCCACGGTGATGAGCACGGCCCCCGCCACGACACCGACGAACGCGCCGAGGAGCAGGATGAGCTGCATCCATGAGAGTTTGGGATCGATCTGAGGCAACCCGAACAGCCAATTCACGAAACTGATCTGGCCAACCGGCGAGTTCTCGATGAGCCAGAAGAACGCGCCGGGCATCTGGGCGAGGATGCCCGCGGTGATGATGAGCGAGACACCGTTGCCGATGCCGTACTTGTCGATCTGCTCACCGAGCCACATCAGGAAGATGGTGCCCGCGGTCATGGCACTGATGGACATGGCCCACCACATGGGGTTATGGGCGTAGGCTTCGTAGACCAGGTTCTGGGAGGTGATGAAGGTCAGCCAGCCGAAGGCCTGCACGATGCACAGGCCGATGGTGGCGTAACGGGTCCACTCCTGGATCTTCTGACGACCTGAAGGACCCTCTTCCTGCATCTTCTTCAGAGCTGGAAGTGCTGATCCGAGGAGCTGGAAGATAATTGCGGCGGAGATGTACGGCATGATGCCCATGCCGAAGATCGTGGACTGCCCGAGGGTGCCGCCGGAGAAGATGGAGACGAACTGGGCGATGCGTCCGAACGCAGAACCTTCGCCCGTTTCCTGCTGGAAGAGTTCGGTCAGCGCGGTCTGGTCAACGCCAGGCACGGGCACCCAGTACCCGATGCGGTAGACCATCAGCATGGCGATGGTGAACAGGATCTTGTTTCGAAGATCCGGAATCTTGAAGCAATTCATCAAGGCGTTCAGCATCTTGTTCGGCCTGGCCTCAGCCCGGTGATTGGCTCTGGTCTAGAGCGTTCACCGAGCGGGTTGGAGTGCTGGATGATGCCCGGTGGCATCTCAAAAAAATCGGGCGAACGGTGGATGAGTCATCCGACAATCCACGGTCCGCCCTTCACAGTATCACTGCTCCGACTGGGATGCGAGCGGTGGGTACGGAGAACCGCCCACGCCCCAGGGGGAAATCACTTCTTGGTAGCGGGACGGGACCGCTTGAGTTTCTTGCTCAGGTTCTTGGGAGAGCGGTCGTCGGAGTTGCGGTCGATGCCACGAACGATGTCGCGCCGGGTGCCGAGTTCTTCGACGGATCCGCCAGCATCGGTGATGTGCTTACGGGCGGAATCGGTGACGCGTTCGACCTTGACGGTGTACTTGACCCCGACCTTCTCGTGGTTACCGAGGTCACCGAGGATCTTGACGGCGCGATCGTCGCCGCGGATCAGGCCGGTCGAAACCAGGCGTTCCTTCGTGACCTCGCCACCCTTGGCGAATTCGGGGTGATCGAGCAGGTCGCGAAGGTTCACGGTCCAGAAGGGGACCGTGAAGTTCACATTGGTGAAGCCTCGCTTGGACATGCGCCGGAAGAACGGCATCTGGCCGCCTTCGAACTGGTGACGAGCCGAGTAGCCGGCGCGAGAACCGGCACCCTTGTGGCCGCGACCGGAAGTCTTGCCAACACCGGAACCGCGGCCGCGACCGACGCGCTTGCGTTGCTTGTACTTGCCTGCGAGTGCGGTGATTTCGTGAATCATCATGGCGGGTATCTCCCGTCGCCTTAGGCCGTGTTACGCGGCCGGATTGTGCTGAGGATCAGTGAACTGTGTGGAGACGAATCGATTCGATCAGGAATCGTTCGAGGCGGGTGACTCGGACGAACCGGACAACTCGGATGGCGCTGGGGCCTGGGAACGACCGCCGCCTGAGCGACCACCGCGACCTCCCCCACCGCGACCACCACGACCGCCGCGTCCACCACGGGTGTCTTCGCCGACGCGGTTGACGGGCCCCTTCATTTTTTCAGCATCACCCGTCGAGGTGGGCATGAAGGCGGAGCCGCGTTCGATGCGTTCATCGACTTCGGTGGATTCGATATCGACGCCACGCAGGGTCGCGAAGGTTTCCTTGGATCGGAGTTGGGTCAGACCGTCGAGGACCGCCTTGGCCAGGTTCTTCGAGTTGTTGGACCCGGAGGACTTGGTCATGCAGTCGGTGATGCCGGCGAGTTCGAGCACGGCACGGACCGTAGCCCCGGCCACGACACCGGTTCCCGGGGAGGCAGGAATGAGTTTGACCTCGGAGGCGCCGTAACGACCGAGCACTTCGTGCGGGATCGTGCCGCCCTGAAGAACGACCTTCTTCAGGTTTTTCTTGGCGTCCTTCTGAGCCTTTTCGATCGCGGGCGGGACCTCATTGGCTTTGCCATAGCCGAGCCCGATGCGTCCGTTTTTGTCGCCGACGGCAACGAGGGATCCGAAGCTGAAGCGGCGGCCGCCGGCCATCGTCGCGGCAGAACGGAACACGCCGATCGTGTTGCTTTCGAGTTGGTTTGTCTCGTCGAGAAATTCGACCATGGCTGCTTACCTGCTATCAGTGAGAGGGTGAAACCCCGGGATGAATACTGTACGGGTCCGAACAGGACCGATCAGAACTGGAGCCCGCCTTCGCGAGCGGCATCGGCGAGGGCCTTGATGCGTCCGTGGTACTTGAAGCCCGACCGGTCCATGGCGACGGCGGTGATGCCGGCGGCCTTGGCCTTTTCGGCGATTTGCTTGCCGACCAGTGCGGCGGCTTCGGTGTTGCCGCTGTTGGACGAGGAAATGTCCTTGTCGCGGGTCGATGCTGATGCGATCGTGCGTCCGTTGATGTCGTCGATCACCTGCACATAAATGTGGTTGAGCGAGCGGTACACCGCCAGGCGCGGACGCGCGGGCGTCCCGCTGATCTTGCGCCGGATTCCGACACGGCGGCGGCTGCGGCGAACGGCTTTTCTTTTCTGCCTGTCCATCTGAGTGACCTCTTGATTCGATCCGGGATGCCTTCGAGCCCGGTGTATCGTGATCTCTGGAGTGATTCTGTGCCGGCCAGCCTGATCAGCTGCCGAACGCCTTGCCCTGCTTGCGGACGACGACTTCGTCGGAGTACTTGATGCCTTTGCCGTTGTAGGGCTCGGGCTTACGGGTTGCCCGGACCACGGCGGCGAACTGGCCGACCTTCTGCTTGTCCGGGCCCTTGACGGTAATCAATTGCTTCTCGACGGTGACCTCAACGCCCTGGGGGATCGGCACCGCGATGGTGTTGGCATAACCGACCTTGAGGTTGAGGTTCTGCCCGGCCATGGTGGCGGTGTAACCGACACCGACGACCTCGAGCTTCTTCTCGTATCCCTGAGTCACGCCGACGACCATGTTCTGCAGGATCGCGCGGGTGGTGCCCCAGAGCGCGAGGACCTGCTTGTTGGTCGCGTCTTTCTCGTCGATGGTCACGACAAGGGTTTTGTCGTCCTTGTTGTGATTGACGGTGACGCTGGGATGATGCTCGAACTCGAGTGAAGCATTGCCTGAGGAGATCTTGATCGTGCGACCGGAGATCTCCGCGCTCGCTTTGCCGAGTTCAACTGGTTTTTTACCGAGGCGGGACATGGTGTCGGTCCTTTTCATCCGCCGATTCGGGCGGGGGTGCTACTCGCGTTCTGGCGATCAGCCGGTTCGCTGAGAATCACGGGTTGTCCGGGCTGCCGCCCGGTTTGGAAACTTTCAATAAGACTGGCACGAAGAGTGGGATCAGTGGACATAGGCGAGAACTTCGCCGCCAACCTTCTGCTCCCGACACTGGCGATCGCTGAGAACGCCGGAGGATGTGGAAACGATGGAGATGCCCAGGCCTTGGAGGGGACGCTGAAGTTCGTCGACCTTCTTGTAGACGCGGCAACCGACTTTCGAGACGCGCTCGATGCGGTTGATGATCGTCTCGCCACGGGAGCCGTACTTCAGTCGGATCCGGATCTGGCCCTGGCGGCCGTCGTCGATGACATCGAATCCGTTGATGTATCCCTCGCTCTCGAGGATCGAGGCGATACCGCGGCAGACCTTGCTGTTGAGCACAAGGCAGTCCTTCGCGTGGTTCCGGGTGGCGTTGCGGATGCGGGTGAGCATGTCCGCGATCGGGTCGTTCATCGCCATGGTTCTTGTTCTTCCGATGCTTTCGTCGAGGGGGCACGAATCGCCCACTCGGTGGTGTCTGAAGTGGCGGGGGTCAGTCGGCTCGGCAGATGCCTTGCCCGATACCCGTCGCCGTCAATGGCCACGGCTGTGGCCAGCGTTCGTCGGTATTACCAGCTCGCCTTACGCATGCCGGGGACCTTGCCCTCAAGCGCGAGCTTGCGGAGCATGATGCGGCTGACGCGGAACTTGCGGTACACGCCCCGGGCGCGACCGGTGATCTCGCAGCGGCGGACCGTGCGGGAGCTGAACTTGGGCGTCCGATTGCTTTTGGCGATCTGAGCTTTGGTAGCCATGTCTGTGATGCTTTCGGGTTAGTTGTCTTCGGCCTTGGCGAAGGGGAAACCAAGTTCGCTGAGGACGAACCGGCTGACTTCGGGGTTCGAGTTGCTGAAAACGAAGTTGATGTTCATGCCGTGCGTGAAGGTCGCGCGGGCCATGTCGATCTCGGGGAACACACCCTGCTCGGTCAGACCCATCGAGTAGTTCCCGGCCTTATCGAAGGCGGAATCGGGGAGTCCTCGGAAGTCCTTGATGCGGGGGGTCGCCAGGTTGATCAGGCGATCGAGGAAGTACCACATCCGCTCGCGACGGATGGTGACCATCGCCGCGGTATCGTAGCCCTCGCGGACCTTGAAGTTCGACACCGACTTACGAGCCTTGATCACGACGGGCTTCTGACCGGTGATTTTGGTCAGGGTGTCGAGGATCTGGTCCTTGATGTTGGCGGGAACCTTGGTGCCCTCGATGTGGCGTCCCATGTTCACATTGAGAACGATCTTTTCCAGCTTGGGCCAGGCGTTCGGGTTGGTGATGCCGAACTGGTCCTTGAGCTTGGGTGCGACCTCGTTCATGAACTGGTCACGAAGGCGCGGGGCGACTGCGGGACCGTTGTCTTTGGGATCAACTGTTGCGGACTTGGCCATTGCTCGGTGTCCTTTGCTCTCCCGGGTGGGCCGGGAGTCCTTCATTCTGCGGTACCGGGTTCGGGATGGGACCGGTCCGACGGGGATTACTTCTTCTTGCTGGCCTTGCGGAGCGGTTCACCGATCTGCTTGCCACCCTTAACGGCGACGCGGATCTTGGAACCGTCGGGCTTGGTCTCGAAGCGAACCCTGGTTGGTTTGCCATCGACGGCCGGGGAAACATTGGAGATGTGGAACGAGCGGTCGACTTCGACCTGGCCACCCTGCGGGTTGATGCGCGTCGGCTTCATGTTGCGGGTGATGCCCTCGATGCCGGGGCCCTGGACCACCACGCGTTCGTGCTTGTTGATCATACGGACGACCTTGCCGGTCTGGCCGCGGAATCGCCCAGCAGTGATAACGACCTCGTCGCCTTTACGAATATGGCTCGGCATGACTCAGACGACCTCCGAAGCGAGAGAAACGATTTTCATGTATCCGCGATCGCGGAGTTCACGGGCGACCGCACCGAAGATGCGGGTGCCCTTGGGGTTGCCGTCGTTGCCGATGAGCACGACGGCGTTGTTGTCGAAACGGACATAGGAGCCGTCTGCACGGCGTGTGGGGTAGGAAGTACGGACGACGACCGCCTTGACGATGTCGCCGGACTTCACATCCGCGCCGGGGAGGGCTTTCTTGACGGAGCAGACGACGCGATCGCCCACACCCGCCTGGCGACGGGTGAACTTGCCGCGAGCCGTCGAGCCACCCAGAACCCGGATGACATAGGCGATTTTGGCACCCGAGTTGTCGGCGACTTCGCACCGTGATTCTTGCTGAAGCATCGTTAACCTCGAACTTCACTCGCAGCGGGTTCTTCCCGCTGATGTTGCGGCGGTTGCCGCGGATATCTGACGAACACTCCGAGACACCTCTTCAGAGGCGGTCTCGGGTTGGGGACTCACAGGACCGAGGCTCAGTTGCCCGGGGCCTTTTCAACGATCCGGACGAGTTCCCACGACTTGGTCTTGGAGATCGGACGGCACTGCTTGACTTCGACGCGGTCGCCGCGATGCGACTGGTTTTCCTCGTCGTGGACATGCAGGACGGTCCGCTTGCGGACATACTTGCCGTACTTGGGGTGCTTGGCGAGGAACTGCACCACGACGCGCCGGGTTTTATCACGCGCATCGGACTCGACGAGACCGATCTTCGTGCCCTTGATCTTTTCCGAGTCGCTCATGAGGCGGCCCCCTGCTTCTTCATAGCTCGCATGTGCTTTTCAGTCTTGAGCCGGGCGACGCCTCGGCGGGTTTTCTTGAACAGGCTCGGGTTCTCGATCTTCTCGGTCACCGCCTGCGAACGGAGGTCGAAGAGTTTCCGCTGCATGCGGTCGATTTCGACATCGATCTCTTCGTCTGTGAGTTTGCGTACTTCGTTAGCGTCCATGGTCATGGTTCCTTGTGCGTTCGTAGATCAGACGGCGAGGCGGCGACCGACGAAGCGGCAGCGGACAGGCATCTTGCGGGCGATGCGGACGAGGGTGCCGCGGGCCACTTCCTCGGGAACACCGGCGATCTCGAAGAGCATGGTGCCGGCTTTCACTCGGGCAGCCCAGTAATCCGTGTCCGCCTTACCCTTACCCATGCGCTGCTCGAGCGGCTTCTTGGAGACGGGCTTATCGGGGAAGACGCGGATGTACACCTTGCCCTGGCGCTTCAGGAAGTGCTGGGCGGCGATACGACCGGCTTCGATCTGACGGGCGGTCAGCCAGCAGCTCTCCAGAGACTGCAGTCCGAACTCGCCGTAGGCAACATAGTTGCCCTTCGTCGCCTTGCGTTGGCTGACGCGGCTGGCCCGCCGGAACTCCTTCCGGAACTTGATTCGCTTTGGCATGCGGGGCATGGGTTAAACCTTCTCAATCAGGACTTTGATAATCCGTGTGGTGCAAGCGTTCGGACGGCTGAATCAGCGGCGTCCGCGGGCCCGCGGGCGAGCGCCAGCGGCGTTGGACTGGGTTTCCTCGGCAGACTCTTCCGAGTACATGCCCTTGTAGATCCAGACCTTCACGCCAATGGCGCCGTAGGTCGTGAACGATTCGGCGAAGCCGTAGTCGATGTTGGCCTGAAGCGAGCTGAGCGGCATGGAACCCAGGCGGGTATCCAGGCGACGGCTCATCTCAGCCCCACCGAGGCGACCGGCCAGCAGGATGCGGGCTCCCTTGGCACCGGACTGCATCGCGGCTTCGGCACGCATCTTCACGATGCGTCGGAAGGAGGCACGCTTCTTGAGCTGCTCGGCGATGCCTTCGGCGATGAGCTGGGCCTCGAGGTCGGGGTTCTTGATCTCGATGATCGAGATGGAGACCTTACGACCGGTCATGTACTGCAGTTCTTCGGTCAGGCGATCGACTTCGGCACCCTTGGGGCCGATAACCAGGCCCGGGCGGGCGGTCTTGACGATGACCTTGAGTTCTTCGCGCGTGCGTTCGATGTGGATATCGGAAACGGCGGCGAAGGGAGGGGTGCGGTTCAGACGCTTGTCGACGAACTGGCGGATGCGGTAGTCCTCAACAAGCAGTTCGCCATAGAGGGCTTTCGGAGCGTACCAGCGCGAGCGGTGCGCTTCGGTGATGCCAACACGGAAACCGAATGGATGAACTTTCTGGCCCATATCAGTTGGCCTCCTCGACGCTGATGGTGATGTGGCTGGTGCGCTTTTGGATCGGGTGAGCTCGGCCTCGGTCCTTGGGCTGGAACCGCTTGATGATGACGGCCCCGTCGGCCTTGGCTTCGGAGACGACCAGGCGGGAGACATCCGCGTTGGCGGCCTCGGCATCGGCGACGGCGGCGTTGAGCGTCTTGCGGACCATCACCGCCGCACGCTTCGGGCTGAACTGGAGCAGCGCGTCCGCCTCGGCGAAGCTGCGACCCCGGATCATCTCGACGACCAGCATGGACTTGCGCTGGCTGGAGCGAGCGAAACGGAAAGTGCTGGTAAAGCGGGCGAAGGACATGGGCGGGACGCCGAGGGCACGCGCGAGCGCGTCGACCTCGGAGGCCTTGGCCGCCGGGTGGTCCTTACCGGCTATCCAGTTGCGAACCTTCTTGAGAGCGAGCCTCTGCTGCTTCGGACCGTCGTTGTCGCGCGGGAGCGCGGCAGCGAGGGTTTCCACATCGATGCCCGAGTCCTTGATGGCTTTTTTGAACTTATCAGCGTTGATCTTCACGATCGTCGCCCCAATCCAATCGGCGGATTGCTCCGCGCTGTGCTATCGACGGCTTCTGCCGCCGGGAATCTGTCTCAAACACGCTGGCTCAAGCGATGGTCTTAGCGACCGGACTTGATGCCTTCCTTCTTGTTCGTGTGACCGCGGAAGGTCCGGGTCAGGCTGAACTCTCCGAGTTTGTGGCCCACCATATCTTCGGTGACGAAGACTTCGGTGAAGACTCGCCCGTTGTGCACCTTGAAGGTGTGCCCGACGAACTCGGGAACGATGGTGCAGGCACGGGACCAGGTCTTGATCGCCTCGCGGCTTCCAGACTCTTTGGCCTTCATGACCTTGTTGTAGATCCGCTCGTCGACGAACGGGCCCTTCTTGAGTGATCGAGCCATGGCTCGTTCCTTTCAAACTGCATCGGCTGGTGCCGGTGACTTTCAGATCAGGCCGCGGCCTGGTGGGTGTGCCTTGCGGTCGCCTTTGATCAGCGGAGCTGACCGTAACGCTTGGTCTTGCGACGACGGATGATGAGCTTCTCGGAGAACTGCTTGCGGTCGCGGGTGCTGCCGCCCTTGGCTGGGGTGCCAGCGCGGTTGACGGGAGCGCGACCACCCTTGGAACGACCTTCGCCGCCACCCATCGGGTGAGCGTTGTGGCTCATGGCCATACCGCGGGTCTTGGGACGACGCCCGAGGTGGCGGCTCTTGCCGGCCTTGCCGAGGCGGCGAAGAGCGTGGTCGGCGTTGCCGACGCTGCCGACCACAGCCTTGCACTCGATGCTGACGCGACGGATTTCACCCGAGGGAAGAACGAGGGTTGCGTAGTTGTCTTCCTTGTTGGTCAGACGGGCGCTCATGCCAGCCGAGCGACACATCTGGCCACCCTTCCCAGGCGTGAGTTCGATGCAGTGCAGGTCGAAGCCGGTCGGGATGTACTTGATCTTCAGGCAGTTGCCAACATCGGGTTCGATCGAATCGTTCGAGGTCAGAATTGTGTGCCCGTCCTTCACACCCCTGGGTGCGAGGATGTAGCGCTTCGCGCCGTCCTCGTACTGCACCAGCGCGATGTGGCAGGTGCGGTTCGGATCGTACTCGATCCCGACGACGGTTCCGGGGATGTCGTTGCGGTCGGCACGACGGAAGTCGATTTTGCGGTACATCCGCTTGTGGCCGCCGCCCCGGCCGCGAACGGTGATCTTGCCCTGGTTGTTGCGACCGCCGGTTTTGTTCAGCGGCTCGGTCAGGGACTTCTCCGGACGGGTCTTGGTCACCTCAACATGCATGTTGACGGAGGCGTTGCGTCGTCCGGCACTGGTTGGTCTGTATACGCGAATCGGCATTGGCTTGCTCACTCTCGACCCATTCATGCCTGCCGAAGCGGGCTTTGCGGGTCAGTACTGGATCAGAGAATCTCGATGGTGTCTTCGGGGTGAACCTTGACGATGGCCTTCTTGATGGACTTGCCGCTGATCATGCCGTAGCGGTAGCGGCGGTTGCTTTCCTTGGTGGTGACGGTGTTCACACCGAGCACACGGACGCTGTAGAGGTCCTCAACGGCCTTCTTGATGTCGGTCTTGGTCGCGGTGCGAGAGACGATGAACGCGTGGCGGTTGTGCTCGCCAGACGCGAAGGTGGTCTTCTCGGTCAGCAATGGCTTCTTGATGATGTGGTGGGCTTCCATGATCAGTTCGCCTCCCCGTTCGCGGCCTTGGCCTTCTTCACCCGGCTCGCGCTCTTGTCGGTCTTTGATGAGGGACCGGCCAGCCATGCCTCAAGGTCGGACTTGGCGATGACCAGGTAGCGGTGGTTCAGCAGTTCCCAGCAGGTGAGCTGCTCAGAGTTGCAGAGGTCCACCTCGAGGTTGCGGGCCGCGAGGCGGGCGTTAGTGTTCTGGGGGGACACCGCGACCACGCAGGAACGGTCGATGTTGAGCTTGCCCAGCAGATCGGCGAAGTCCTTGGTCTTCGGGGCATCGAAGTTCAGATCCTCGACGACGCGAACCTCATTGTCGATGAGTTTGGACAGCAGCGCGTTCCGGTTCGCCTTGCGACGCATCTTGACCGGCATCGAGAGACGGTAGTCCTCGCGGGTCTTGGTCTTGGCGAACGCGACGCCGCCGCCCTTGCGGACCACGGTGCGGGCGTTGCCCACACGGGCGTTGCCGGTGCCCTTCTGCTTGTAGAGTTTGCGGGTCGAACCCTCGACCATGCCGCGGCTCTTGGTGCGGGCAGAACCCTGGCGCTGGTTGGCGTGGTACATGACGAACGCCTGCTTGATGAGATCGGCATTGATCTCACCGCCAAGCGTCTGCTCGTCGATGGCGAGGGTAGAGACCTGCTCGCCCGATTTGTTCAGAACGGGGATTTCCATAACTCGGAGAAAACCTTCCTGCCGCCTTGCCCTTCCGGGCTTCGCCTTGGCCGGTGAATCCCGCTTTCGCGAGGAGCACCAGCATTGACTCGGCAACACTAGATCTGACTTGTTCTTGCCTCGTGGTTCCCGTCGCTCATCGCTCGGGGCCTTCGGGGCCGAGTGGCGGAGATCGCTCTGCCACCCGTGTTTCCTTTGTGAAACCGGATCATGAATCCGGCGTGTACTTCAACGATGTTCCTGCATCAGGGCGCCGGGTTCAACCGGTCTTCGCCTTTTGCTTCGCGGCCTTACCAATGTAAAGGCGGTTGGGTGACGAGATCTCAAGGTACCCCTTGTTGGCACCGGGGACCGGCCCCTTGACCAGGAGCAGGCCCTGCTCTGCATCAACCTTCACAACCTCAAGCGAACGAACGGTGACCTTTTCGTTGCCCATCTGGCCAGCCATTTTCTTGCCCTTCTTGGGCTTGGGACCAGTACCACGGTTGGTCGCGTGACCACCGATGGAGCCAGCGGAGCGGTGCTTGCGCTCGACGCCGTGGGAGGCTTCCTGACCGGCGAAGTTGTGACGCTTCATGACACCGGCAAAGCCCTTGCCCTTCGACACGCCGCGAACATCAACAAACGCGTACTGGTCGAGCAGATCGACGCCGAGTTGCTGGCCGAGTTCGTAGGAGTCGACATCGTCGGTGCGGAACTCGCGATGCAGGCGCTTCGGAGCGGTCTTGGCCTTGGCGTCGTGGCCAATGATCGGCATGGTGGAGTTGCGTGGCTTGAGTTCGCCGTAGCCGATCTGGACCGCGTTGTACCCGTCGGTCTCTTCGGTCTTGACCTGTGTGACGACACACGGGCCGACGGAGATGACCGTCACCGGAACCGAGACGCCGTCGTCGTTGAAGACGCGGGTCATGCCGAGTTTTTGGCCGAGAAGCTTGAGTGCCATTGCTCTTCCAATCCTTGCCGTTGACTCATTGAGTCGCGGGGTTTGCCGTGTGGCGGTTCGTACCTCGGAACGGGCAGAGGAACCTTGAACGAATCAACCCGCTCTAGCGCGGGCACGAAAAAACCGCCCCGGAAAGGGCGGCAGGTGGCCGATCAGGCCTTGATTTTCACGAACACACCAGCGGGAACGACGAGGCGGTTGAGCGCTTCGACGGTGCGGGCATTGGGTTCGGTGATATCGATGATGCGCTTGTGCGTCCGGATCTCGAACTGCTCGCGCGATTTCTTGTCGATGAAGGGACCGCGCAGAACGGTGTAGCGTTCAATGCGCGTGGGAAGCGGAACCGGTCCGGCCACCTTCGCGCTGGTGCGCTTGGCGTGCTCAACGATCTCGCGCGCCGACGCATCCAGGGCCTGGTGGTCGTACGCTTCCATCCGAATTCGAATCTTGCCGCCGGTCATACGATTACCGCGTCCGATCTACGAGTTCAGGCCGAGCTTGTGAGCGCGGCGTTGCTGACAAAGTGTTCCCGGGGGCCATCGGCGAAGCGGGTCCAACACCCTCCAACGCCTTTTGAGCCTCGGATTCCCGCTCCGAACGACTGTTCATGAGAGGAAAAACACCACAGACCGCCCCGGAACGACAGGCCGTCGCTTGAGGCGGAAGGGCAAAGATAGAAACTTCTGGCCGCTTGTCAACTCGACCTGAGGTGGAGTGGTCATCTCGGGCCTTTAAGGCCATGTTTTGCACACCACCACCGATCCGGGTGTACGACTTCACATGAGCCGTCATTTCGTCCGTTTCCGGTTATCGGCCCACTGCCTGTTGTATCATGCCGAAGCACCGAACGACTGAACCACAGTAGTCGCGGAGTGTCTAAGCCTGCATTCCACCTTCCGTCCCTCTTTCCATGAAACAATCCCATGCCCTATATTTCTAAAGGCAATCGAGCCCTGGTCTTCGTCCTGCTTGTCACTTTGCAAGCACTTGCGACACCCACCGCCCGAGCGCAGGTGGCAGACCCGTACACGGTTCCTGAACTGGGGGTGACCGTTCTACTGCCAGAGGGCACGAATGCAGAATCCCAATTCATCGCTGGCGGGCGAGCCAAGTCTATTCTTCGCGACCCAGACAACACCTGGGTCATCCAGATCTTCAACGCGGTCTCGGCAAACCCCAACCTGACGATCCCCGAGATTCTCGATAATTTCGAACAGCAGCGACGCGATGCGCTCAAAGCCTATGTCGACGCGAATCCCAAAATTTTCGACGGTGCGGCCCCTAACCTCTACACCGACGATGCTCGGGGGCGAAGCCCGCTCGTGGTCGCGGGACGGATGGATCCGGAACAATTGACGATCGGAGAACAGGGCGCGGGTCGGTTCTACTGCGAGACCCCGCTCATCAGACCGAACATCGTGTCCGGGTACACCGTGTTCAAGCAGAGTGCCGGCACCTTTATCATTTTCCAACTCGACTGTGTCAGCGACGCCTTCCCCAACGCGAAGCAGGTCTACGAAACCATCGTCGCGAGCGCAACCTTTGAGAACAGCGAAGCTGCCAGAGTGGAGCGGGCAACGGCGATCCTGTCCGGAAAGGCATTCCTCGCTTCGATAAGCAACGAAGACATCGAAGCCGTGCTTCTTGACGAACCCGTGTACCAGCGACTCTACAAGCCTGCCCCCACGGGTTTGCCCTCAGACGCCGAGGAACTCGGATGGCAACAGATGCAGATCCGGATCGGTCAGCGAGGTGAACTCGACCCGAGCAAGCCCAAGAACCAATGGACTTCCGCCGATCGTGAATTTGGGTATCTGGTCAAAACCGATGGCCAAATCTTCAATCAAGGCATGGAATTCGAGATTCAGGCGGTGTATTTCCTCGATCGAGAACGCCTCAATGAGGCGATTTCCATCCACAACACGATCCGCAAAGACGGACGAGTCCTGTCGAAGTCCGAGACCACGGTGATTCGGCGAAACAAAATGATGACTTGCACATTCAACCAAACCGGCAAGGAGGTCCAGACCCTCGACTGGGCACTCCAGGATGGCTACATCTCACTCGTGGAGCTCGTGCTGCTTCCGCGCCTGGTCGCGTTGAAGACCCCTGAGAATTCACAGGCAGAATTCGACTTTGGGTTCTACCATTTTCACATCAATCGAACGGATGTTCTCCTCCGCCGCGACAAGTTCTCAAATGTCGATCTGGTCGCGGGCTGGGAGCACCTGATCAAACAGGGTCCTGACGACCCTGAGTTTCGCGAAACTCTGGACCTTGAGGGAAACCTGATTCGGCGCGAGATGAGCGACGGCAAGGTCATGGAAAACATCACCGCCGAAAATCTCCGCGCGATCCACGGCAAGTAATAACCGAGCCAACGACGAGAACACAACAACGCCGACCCGAAGGGGCCGGCGTTTTTCGTGGTGACTCATACTGTCGCGAATTGTCGCGAAAATTCTCGCTCTCGCTCAGACCTCAGCGGGCGATATCGCCACAGGGCGGGCATCATTCGCCGCCTTGCGTCGGATCACCGGCGGAGGCATCGTCAGCGCCCATCGGATCGGGCTGGTCGGCGGGAGTGGCCGGCTCGCCACGGAGCGCACGGGCTCGCGATGCGTAGTTCTCGCTGAGGTTCTCGTCGATCGAGGAGAGAGCAGCCGCGGCTTCATCGAAACTCTCAGCGGCCAGCGTTTCCGCCTCGGTGGCGATGCTTTCGAACTCGCTCCGCACATTCTGGTAGAACGAGCGATCATCGGCGTTGATACCGATCATGTACGACGCGCTCGACACGATGCGACGAGCGGTCTGTGCACGCAGTTCGTGGGCTCGTGCGGCGTCCGCAGCGTGTTCACCGGCTGCGGTCGTCGCGAGGGTCCCCATCGATCGGGCCTGTCGCGCGGTGCTCGCAGCACTGGCGTACCCTTCTGCCGCGGACAACGCGACCGGTGCGAATTCGGTACGGAACTGCTCGAGAATGGTCTCCAACTGACTCCGATAGGTCTTCAGGGTTTGCGAAGTCACCGCATTGCGTTCGGCGCGACGCTGGTTGAGTTCAGAGTCAACCATCGAGATGCGCTCAAGGCCCTGGGTATGAATCGCACGGATCGCCTGCTGGTTCTCGATGATTTGATCGACTTGCGCGATGGCCTGCTTGAGGCTGTCCACCGTCAGTTCCAGTTCCGCAGCGGTTTTCTCCCTGGATTCGGCGGCTCGGCTGTGTTCGACGGACTGAGCGATCAGCTC
>JBICHT010000131.1:0-16327 GCA_043101125.1 Phycisphaerales bacterium JB050
CGCGCCGTGGGTTGCAAGCATCCGAGTCTAACGTGCTCCCGGAGACCCTTTCCGCAGTCATGCACAGCCCCTCACTGTGTGACACACATGCCTTCGCCGTAATTTGAAACCCACGGGTTGGGCCGTAGGGCTCTCATCTTCGACGGATCGAACGATTCGGAAGATTCGGACCGCCCCCTCATCCGGTCTTGTGCTGAGTCCGCACAGGACCACCTATTCCCGCGAGGGGAGAAGGAGCCAGTCGATCAATCCGTGTGGCGGGCGGATTCGTTTTCGTCGATGGGGCGGGGTTCGAAGACGCGGGCCTGGCCTCGACCGGCTTTTTTGGCGGCGTAAAGGGCGCGGTCGGCGTTGATGAGGAGTTGGTCGGCGTCGATGGGTTTGCTCTGGCGGAGGCTGGCGACGCCGAGGGACATGCCGCAGTCGTGGTGGGCGCAGTCGTGTTTGCACTCGATGCCCCACGCCTCGGCCTGGGCGCGGAATTTGGCTTGCAGGCGTTGGGCGACGGCCATGGCGACCTCGCTGGAGGTCTGGGGCATGATGATGACGAACTCGTCGCCGCCGTAGCGCGCTGCGAAGTCGGACTGGCGGATGCAGTCGCTGATGACATGGCCGACGAGGCGCAGGATTTCGTCGCCCGCGGCGTGTCCGGCGGAGTCGTTGACTTCCTTGAAGCCGTCGAGGTCGATCATGACGCAGGCGAGGTCGGTTCCATAGCGGACGGCTTCGGCGAACATCTGGCCGAGTCGGTTTTCGAGTTGCCATCGGTTGGCGAGGCCGGTGAGGGGGTCGGTCCAGGCCTCGGCTTCGAGTTTGGCGATGCGCTGCTCGAGGGCGGCGCAGTGGGATTTCAGTTGGCTGTTGGTGGCCTTGAGTTCGCGGATGAGCATGACGCGCCGGACATCGACCTCGGCGCAGGCCATGGCTCGTTCGACGATGAGGCCGAGTCGGTCGGGGGTGATGCTGGAGCGATCGATGGCGTCGGTTGCGCCGGACTCGATGGCGGTGGCGACCCATTCGGCGTTGGCGGGATCGCCGAGGACGACGACGGGCGCTTCGCTGGAGAGTCGGTCGAGTGCGGCGCGGGCATCGAGGACGCGGTTCTCGATCTGGGGCGCGGAGAGGCCTGCGGCGTCGATCATGACGAGATCGACACGGACGAGGTCGGTGGTGGTCAGTGTGGCTTCCCTGGAGGCCGGTTTACGGAGAGAGGAGTTTCCGAAGCAGTGTTCCAGCGCGATGCGCAGCGCAGCGGCGAGCGTCGCGTCTTCGCTGACGAGCGCGATGGTCGGGAACAGCTTGTGCTGGTGATCTGCCAACGTCTGCGACTTCCTCCGCCAAAGGATGCGATCCGATCGTGCGCTCGGCAAGGGAAACTCGGGCCGGGACACGGGCCGGGGTGGGGTGGTGGCGCACTCATTGATACGAACAGTCCGGGAAGACGGTTCGTTCTGATTCCTATCCGGACATCGGCAGGGAATGGGGCGAGGTGGAGCGGTGGTGACGATGGGGGAGGAAAACCGTCTGATAACTCGGTGTCGACGCGGTTTAGCGGGTCTGGCGGGACTCCCAACTCCAGTTTGCGGAGGGGTCGATGGGGGCGACCCGGGCCTGGCTGAGCAGGCGTCGGGAGAGGGCGTCCATGAGCAGGCGTTCCTCGCGGAGGCGGACGAGGCGTTCGAGTTCGGGGCGGGCCTGCTCGCGGGTGGCCTGTCGCGCGGGGGGGACGAGTTCGTCGAGGATGATGATGGCGAACTGGGGTGGGCCATCGACATCGAGCAGGATGGGGTCGCTGATCTGACCGGGGGACAGGGTGGGGAGGACGCGTCGGAGGGCGTCGGGGTAGGTGGGGTCGGCTGGGTTGATGGGTTCGACGATGCCGCCGCGGACCGCGCTGGGATCGGTGCTGAGTTCCGCGGCGACGCGTGAGAACTCTTCGCCGGTGTCGATGCGGGTGCGGGCGCGTTCGGCCAACTCCATGGTGTCGGTGGTGATGATGCGGACGCGGCAGGCGGGTTCGTAGCGGATGCGGTAGGCGCGTTCGATGCTGGTTTCGTCGACGGTGACGCGATCCTGGACGAGGGCGCGGAGCATGGCGGTGCGTCGGAGGAGGGACTGGTAGCGTTGGGGGCCGAGGCCGCGTTGTCGGCGGATCTCGTCGAGGAGGCGCTGGGCCTGATCGGGGTTTGGTGCGGTGTCGGTGGCGAGGGAGTCTCGGAGGAGGAGTTCCTCGCGTTCGATCATGGAGGGGGTGAGGGTGAGGCCCTGCTGGCGCATCTCGCGCTGGAGGAGTTTTTCGAGTGCGAGTTCTTCGAGGATGATGCCGCCGGCGGCCTCGGCGAGGAGCGGCTGGGCTTCGGACCAGGGGATGTCGGTTCCGGCGATGGTGGCGAAGCGGTCGCTGTGTTGGGTGTTGGAGGGTGTGTTGGCTTGCCCTGTGGATTGGCGGTCGATGATGTAGCGTTCGCTGGCTTCGAGGCCGCTGGTGACGCGGACATCGCGTTGGGATGTGGTGCTGGAGCAGCCGGAAGCGGTGATGAGGACGAGGAGGGAGAGGATGGGCGTCGTGCGGCGGTACTTCATGCGGGTACGCTAGCACACCAGCAACGAATCCTCCTGCCGATCGAAGCGGATCGGCCCGGTCGCGTTCGCTGCGTTGCTTCGGCTCCCGGATTTATGCCTGTTCAATCGCTGCGGTGTGAACATGTCTCCGATGCCCTCCCAGTACCTCCTGACCGCATCGTGCTCATACGCCGCGGCGCACTCCGGGCATAGACCTGAGGGCGCAGACCGCGACAGATCAAACCCGCACCACGGACAGGCGAGGCGGTGTTCGGCTTTTCTTGCTGCATCTAGTCGTGTCCGAAGAGCAAGCAGCATGAGGCTGCCGCCGACAATGAGCGCCAACCCAACGGCGACCAGCGACCAGAACAGAGGCCCCGGGGTGAACGCGGTCGGTCGAGACCCGGACGGCATCGGAAAGCTGAGCCGGAGTACGAGCAGCAGCAGAACGATCCATAGGAGAATACTGCCGAGGTACAGCCAGACCGCGCGTGAGTGTTTGCTGTAGATGGTGGGTCGCGTCTGAGGTGCTCTTCGAAGCGTGTCAACTGCTCTCATGTTGTTCGCGACCAACGCCGCCCTCAGCCATTTTGGTTCGAGATGGCCTCGCTCACCTTCCTGACCAGTTCATCGTAGCCCACGGGGCGATCTGCTTCTTCGATTGCCCGGAGCAGGGTCAGGTGCAGTGGGCGGACGACACCGGCGTTCAGCGCGGTCCTGGCGAGGACTTCTCTGCCGAGCGTGCCGAGTTCTTTCACGATGATGGCGGCGACGCGGGTCGCCTCGTCATCGCGACTTGCTGCAAAGAGGGCCGCGACCTCCTGGGATTTCCGGGTGGCTGTGTCGCGGAGCAGACTCTCCATAAGTTCTGGCTCCAAGCCGTGGCGGTCTTGAAGGCTTTTGATTGACGAAACCGAACGGGTGAACACCATTTCTGCTGACCGTATCGGTTTTTTGATCAACCGGCCGGCCTCGGCGTATCGCGCATGTTCGATGAGCATGGGGACGAGGGTGCTGGATGCGAAGCCGAGCATTCGCTCGTTGGCAGGATCATCCTTGAGCATCTCGTACCACTTCATGGTCTCGTCTTGCTCGTTGAGCGCTTCGTTGAGCGTGACGAAATCGCTCACATCCAAGGGGCGCCATTCGGGTTGCCCGAGCTTTGCGAACGATTCATCCCGTCTGCGGGTGAACGCGGCGTGGGCCGGTGCGTGCTGGGTGCAAAGTTTTCCGATGTCGCCTGCCATGAATGACCCTCGCACACCGATCATGTTTGGTGCGGCTGAGGGGATGTTGTCCCATAGCCATTCATAATCTTCCAGCGCAGCCTCGAAGCGGCCGTTCACCAGGAACAGCTTTGCACGCTCGTAGCGTGCATCGGCATCGTTCTCTGCGACCGGCTCGGGCTGGACGATCTCGCCGGGCTCCAGCCTTTCGACTTTGTCTATCCACCCGAGTAATTGCTCGGGGGTGTGCAGGCCGACGACGCGATTGACTTCCTTGTCGCCGCGTAGAGCGAGCATCGTCGGCATTGCCTGGATGCGGTATCTCTGAGCGAGTTCCTCTTGTTCGTCCACATCGATCTTCACGACGAGGGCATCGGTCGTGAGTTTCTCGACCACGCGTTCGTCGACCCAGGTGGTTCGTTGCATACGCTGGCACGGGCCGCACCATGAGGCGGTGAAGTACAGCACCACCACCCGATCGGTGTTCTTGACTTCTGCGAGTGCTTCGTCGTGCGTGCCGTCGTAGAACACGCTCTTCGCGTCGTCTGTGATCTGTGATGCGTCCGGAAGTTTTGCGCCGTTCACGATTGACGGTGAAGCCGTGAGCAAGCTGCCGGCGCACAGCAGGATTGCACCGGTACGCGTCAGGGCGATGGGCAGACGAGCGAGACGGGAGTCGTCGGATCGGTCCAGGGGCATATCGTGGTCCTTCAGAGTCAGATATTCTTTGCTGGCGCCACCCTCCGTGACGCGATCGTTGATCTATACGGGGATATCGCCGATTCAGGTCGCGCCAGTTTCAAAAAATAATTTCTGCCACTTCATCTCATTGTTGTGCAGATACTTAGACCCACTCGTACCCTGTTGACATTCATGACTACGCCTGAATCTCACTCTGCTCCAGATCAGTCTCCGCGTCTGCCGGCTCTTTGTCCTTACTGCGGTCATGGGCATGAGCTTGGACCGGGCAAGCCCCGGCCGTTGCAGTGTGTGGCGTGCAAGGGGCGGTTCGAGCCGCTGTCGCGTCAGGCGACGCAGAACGCGATGGGGCCGTGGCAGGTGCGGGATGAGGCCCACCCGTTTCGGCCGCCATGTTCGTACGAGACGATCGTGAAGTTGGCGGAGCGTGGGAAGATCGATCCGACGACGATCGTGCGGGGACCGACGACGCGCCAGTTCTGGTCGTACGCGCGGGATACGCCGGGTGTGGCGGCGGTGCTGGGGTTCTGCCATTCGTGTCATACGCCGATCGCGGCGGAGGATGTGAACTGTCCGTCGTGCGATGCGGTGTTGAGGCCCGCGACCGATCGGCAGCAGTTGGGGTTGAGCCCGAAGGCGGCGTTGCCGGGCGAAGCGCCGCCGGAACAGATCGCGGCGATGATCCGGCCCAGGACTCCTCAGGCGATGCCAGCGACGAGGGTGGCGACGATGGAGGTGGAGGCCAGTGGCGCGAGACCTGCGGAGCCGGTTGAGCCCGCGAGGGATCATGCGCCGGCGGCGCGGCAAGAGCCGGTTGCGAATGCTGCGTCAGTGGCGACGGAGACGCGGGGGAAGCGTGGGCTGTTGAAGGTGGTGGTCGGGGTGCAGGCGGTCGCGCTGGTTGCGTTGGCGGCGGTGCTGGTGTGGGCGTTGGTGCGAGGTGAAGCGGGGGATGGCCAAGGCGGGCTGGTGGCGCGTGAGTCTGAGACCGGTGGGCAATCACCTCAAGCGGGACCCGAGCCGGAACCGGTTGATCCTGTAGTGCAGCCGGATGGGGATGGAGCGGTCGCTGCGGACGGGGGGGAGCCGGCGGGCGAGGATCGTCTTGAAACGCTGATGGACGAGGCGATGCGGCCGTATGCGGAACGGTACTGGGCGATGGTGGAGGGGACACGCTCGGAGGATGCGGATGTGCTGGAGCGGTCGATCGGGCAATTGCGCGGTCTTCGTGAGGAGGCCGCGGCGGGAGAGCCGAGCGGGGATTTTACGCTGGTGGATGATCTGATCGCGCGGGCTGAGGAGCGGCTGGAACGGTTGCTATTGGTGCAGGAGTTTGGCGGCATGCCGTGAGTGGCGGTCCTAGCATTGGGCTTTCTCGAACCCACGGGGCTGCACCATCATGTCAACCACTGTTCTCGTCACCGGCGCCAACCGCGGGCTTGGTCTTGAATTCGTTCGCCAACTGAAGCAGGCGGGGCACACGGTGATCGGCACGGCCCGCGATCCCGATTCGGCGGACGAACTCAAGGGGCTGTTGACCGGTGAGGGGGACCGGGTGGAGCGGCTTGATGTGGATTCGGAGGAGTCGGCAGAGGCACTGGCGGAGCGTTTGCGGGATGGGAATGGTCGGGCGGTGCCGATTGACCTGCTGATCAACAACGGGGCGGTCGGCGGGCACCAGGGTGGCATCGCGGAACTGGATATGGATGGGCTGGTTGAGGACCTGCGGATCAACGCGGTGGGGCCGATGCGGGTGATCAAGCGCCTTCTGCCGAACCTGCGTGCGGGGGCTGGTAAGCGGGTCGTGAGTATTTCTTCGCAGTTGGGTTCGATCACGAACGCGAACGGCGGGTCTTCTTATGGATACCGGTCGTCGAAGGCCGCGCTGAACATGCTGAACAAGCACCTGTCGGTGGAGTTGAAGGGTGAGGGGTTCACCTGCATGGTGATGCACCCGGGTTGGGTGCAGACGCGGATGGGCGGCGAGCAGGCTCCGCTGACGCCCGAGGAGTCGATCGCGGGGATGCTGAAGGTGATTGAGAGCGCGAAGCCTGCGACGCACAACGGGGCGTTCCTGGACTACACCGGCGATACACTGCCCTGGTGAGTGAGCACCCCGTCATTGCCGATGCGACCGGAGCGGACCTTGGTCCAATCTTCGGGATTTACGACTATTATGTCCTGAACACGACCGCGACCTTTGAGACCGAGGTGCGGAGTGAGGCGGATCGCCAGGCGTGGTTCCTGGCGCACGACCCGAGGTCGCATGCGCTCTTGGTGGCGAAGGATCCGGAGGGTGGAGACCTGCTCGGGTGGGCCGGGCTGAGCCCGTGGTCGCCTCGCCCGGCGTATCGGCGCACGGCGGAGGTGTCGATCTATGTCGCCCCGGATGCGCACCGGCGGGGGGTGGGGCGGTCACTGATGGACGCGCTGCTCAAGCGGGCGAAGATGAATCGCTTCGGCGTGCTGGTGGCGCGGATCGCGGGGCCGAGCGAGGCCTCGAAGGGTTTTCACGAGAGTTTCGGGTTCCAGCCGGTGGGGCTGATGAGGAGGTGCGGGAGCAAGTTCGGGAAGTTGCACGATGTGCTGATTATGGATCTGCATCTGGATGCGTGAGCGGGGCTGTACGGGCTCGGGGCTGCTACACTCCCCTCCCCGATTTTGACTCTTCAAACCCCGATTTTCTGCTCTGGAGGAGTGTTTCATGCCCGAAGTCAAGACTCTCGCTGTCATCGGTTCCGGCCAGATGGGTGGCGGTATCGCCCAGGTCGCGGCGACTGCCGGGATCGGCGCCATCGCCTATGACGCGCATCAGGGTTCGCTGGACAAGGCGAAGAAGTTGCACGAGAAGTTGATGGCCCGGGCGGTCGAGAAGGGTCGGATGGAGCAGGCGGACGCGGACGCCGCGCTGGGGCGGATTTCGTACACGACGAAGTGGGACGACATGGCGGGCGCCGACTGGGTCGTGGAGGCGGCGGTCGAGAATGCCGAGATCAAGGCGGAGATCTTCGGGAAGTTGGCTCAGACCTTCGAGCGCGACGATGTGGTGCTGGCGACGAACACCTCGTCGATCTCGATCACGCAGATCGCGGCAGCCGCGGAGGTCGCCCGGGCGGGTGCGGGGCAGCGGGTGATCGGCATGCACTTCTTCAACCCGGTGCCGGTGATGAAGCTGGTGGAGGTCATCAACGGCCTCGCGACCAGCCCCGAGGTAACCCAGCGGACCATCGATCTGTCGAAGCAGATGGGCAAGGAGCCGCACGCGGCGAATGATCGGGCGGGGTTCATCTCCAACCGCGTGCTGATGCCGATGATTAATGAGGCGTTTTACGCGTGGATGGAGGGCGTCGCCGAGCCGGAGGACATCGACGCGATCATGCGGCTTGGTATGGCCCACCCGATGGGCCCGTTCCGGCTTGCGGACTTCATCGGCCTGGATACCTGCGTGTTCATCATGGATGTGCTGGCCGAGGGGCTGAAAAATGACCGCTACCGCGCGTGTCCGTTGCTGAAGCAACTGGTGACGGCGGGGCGGCTTGGTGACAAGACTGGGCGCGGGGTGTTCGAGTACGGGCAGAAGTAAGACGACGACACGAGGCACAGCCATGGAGCCAGTAGAATCGAAGCCACCACGCACGAAGCGGCGATTGTTGAAGCGGGCGGCGGCGTGCCTTCTGCTTCTGGTCGTGTTGCTTGGTTGCGCGACCCTCTACTTTGCGAGCCTCCAGCCGGTGCGATCGGATGAGTATCGGGCCGAGTACGAGCGTGTTGCGGATGCGTTGTACGCTGATCCGGAACAGGCCAGGCGCAACTTCGAGCTTGTGGTTTCGAGGCCGGAAGGTGCGCTCCTCGGGGACCTCGACCTTTCAGCCGGAGTGTGGCAGCCGTTCGTGGCGAGTTATGAGCGGGGGATGCCTAGGGGCACCATCAATCTTTCGGCACTATCGAGAGCGTACTGGGATCCGGCGTTCGCCCTGTTGCGGATCGCAATGATCGAGGGTGACGAGGAGGATCTTGAGGCCGCGATAGACGAGGTATTCGCACGCATGCGATGCCGAAGCGATCTCGCACCCGATAGCAAGGTCTTGTCATGGACCGGGCCGATCGATCGGTTGCGTCGGCACACGCTGGAGATGATTGAAGAGGAGCCCGACATCTCGCCCGAGCGGCTGGAGTGGCTGGCGGATGCCGTGGAGGCGGTCCCGGAGTTGCCGGATTTTGAGATTTTCATGGATCTCGCGATGCTGGCGTACAAGGACACGGTTTCTCATCACCATTCGAGAGGTGGATGGTTTTTGCCGTCTACCGCGCCGGGGGTGGCGTCGAGTCATTACGGGTTGTCGGAATGGCCAACGAGTGGGCGATGGCTGGATATCGCGGCGGTGTTGATGCCGCGTGCTTCGGAGAGCATTGCGCTTTGTGAAGAGTTCGTTGAGCCGGTCTACGAGGCGTACCGAAACGGTGTGTTGCTCGTGGATTTGGATAGCGACCTATTCACGGATCAGGTGATCGAAGATGCCCAGAATTACTTTGTCGGATTGACCGCACCGGCTCTGTCCACCCAGTATCGGATCTGGCTGGAGGCCCGTGCGATGCGCGTCTACCTGCCCATCGAACTTCGCGTTCTCGCACACGAGCGTCGAACCGGTGAATGGCCCACACGGATCGAGCAGATCGTGAAAGGTGAAATCCCGATCGACCCCGCGACGGAACAGCCGATCACGCTGACGCCCTCTGAGAATGAAAACGACCCGCCACGGGTTGGGCGGGCCGATCTGGTCGATTGATTCCCACGACAAGAATTCAGTTGTCGCGTTCTCAGTTCCCGCCGCCTCTGGGGCGACCGGGGATGAGGCCGTCGAGGCCGTCGCCGATCTGGTCGCCGATGTCCTTGAGGCCGTCGTCGATCTGGTCCTGTACATCGTCGATGGCATCGTCAATCTGGTCGCTGACATCCTCGATGATCTTGCCGGCGGCGGCTTCGAGTTCGATGCCGAGGGAGTCGAGGGATTGGAGTTGGGCGAGGCCGCTCTGGAGTTGTGCGCCGAGGTCACCGGGGAGTTGGCCGGCGTTTTCGGCGACGGCGGCGAGGATGGCCTTGACGATGGTGGCGGCGACTTCGGCCATCTCCATGGGCTTGGTGTCGCCCTTGCCGAGGTCGGTGAGTTCGATCTCGGGGACGACGACTTCCATCTTGGTGAGTTCGCCGATGCCGCCGGGGATGGGGGCGAGGTCGATGTTGACGGTGACATTGGTGATGAGCACGCGGTCGATGATGAAGCCTTTGCCGCCCTCGGCTTTGGGCTGGTCGGCGGGGGTATCGCCGGACTCGAAGCGTTTGAGGTTCTCCATGATCTTGCCGTAGTTGGTGTTCCCGTCGGCACGCTGGAGGTAGACGCTGATGTTGTCGAGGGTGAGGGTGGGGAGGGTGACGACATCGCCTCGGAGTGAGGAGAGGTTGACGGTGACCCCGCCGTCGCCGAGGGCGAGGAAGTGGGGGGTGGTGAAGCCTTCGGGGTTGCTGACGGTGAGGCCGTTCATGGCGAACTCGCCGCTGAGGACTTTGACATCCGCGCTGTTGAGTGTGGTGGGAACCCCGAGGGCGTAGGTGCTGCCCTTTTCGATGCCGTTCTTGGCGATGGAGTCGATCATGAGGAAGGCGATGAGCACCACCAGCACGATGAGACCGATGAGGGCGATGCCTCCGCCGAGTACAAGTTTGCCCAGTTTCATGTCGTTTCTCCCGTGGGGCGAGAACCTGGAGGTGGTTCTCGCAGCGTGCTCAAGGATAGCAGGCTGGCGGACCAAAAAGCGGCAAAGTGCGGCGTATGGGGGAGGAGTGAGGGAACTCGGTGGCTCGGTCGGTGCCGAACTGGTGGTTCGTCGGTACCCTGCCCTTGAGGGAATCCCGGTCCCCGGCGTGTGCGGCTCCGATGGTTCCCGGCTCTGAGGCCGGTTTTGCGGTGATTGTCAGAAAGGGATGAGTTTCATGGCTAAGGCCGTCGTCGACCCCGATGAACTGCGTCGCTTTGCAACGGATCTGAAACGGTTCAACAGTCAGTTGGACCAGCAGATGCGTCAGTTGCATGGGCGGCTGAATGCGCTGTCGCAGACCTGGCGTGATCAGGAGCAGGCGAAGTTTACCGAGGAGTTCGAGGAGACCATGCGGGTGCTGTCGCGGTTTGTCGCGGCGTCGGACAACCACATCCCGTTCCTGCTGCGGAAGGCGGAGCGTGCGGAGGAGTACCTGCGCCAGCGGTGATGGTGCTGTGAGGTCGGAACCGGATGAACCAGGGTGCACATGTCAGGTCGGTTGAGGCGCTTGGCGAGCTTCGCACGGCGATCGTGACCTTCGAGGAGGAGGCCAGCGCGGCGTTGTCGATGGCGGAGGCTGACATCGCGCGCACGATCGACTGGATCCGGGCGGATCGGATTCCGTATTGGAAGCGGGAGATCATGCGCCGGGAGGAGTTGCTGACGCGGGCGAAGTCGGACCTGGCGCGGGCGCAGCTGACGAACCACGCGATGGGGCCGAAGTCGACGGTGGATGAGCGGAAGGCGATCGCGCGGGCGCGTGAGCAGGTCGCGGAAGCGCAGCACAAACTCAAGGCCTCGCAGCGGTGGTTTCGGGAATTGGAAAAGCAGTACACGCTCTACAAGGGTCGGGTCGCGGCGATGCAGCGGGTGGTCGCGGCGGATCTGCCGAAGGCGCGGAGCGAGCTCGAGGTGATGGCGCGGACGCTGGATGAGTATCTGGCGATCGCCAGCGACGGCGCGACGGTCGAATCGCCGATGACGCGGAGCGTCGTGACGGAGACCGGGACGGGTGGGAACGAATCGCGCCGGGTCTGGAAAGATCTTGCGCCGAGTCGGCGGCAGCGTTCGCGTGCTGCGCTCGCGGATGATCCTGAGGGTGCGTTGCACGCGGCGAGCGGAGCGTTGCGGTGGGCGTTGTTGGATGAGTCGTCATCGCGTCGGCTGGCGCACATGCTCGGTGTGGGGTCTGCGTTGGAGGTGCTGCGGTTCGACGCGGCCCACGCGGCGCGGGAATTTGGGGATGTGGCCGAGCTGCCTCCGGCGGAGGACAAGATGATTGTGGCGGCGGACTGGTCGCCGGATGCGCCGACGCTGCTGATGCGGTCTTCGGTGGCTCCTTTGGGGGATAGCGGTTGGCTGCTTTGTCGCTCGGATGCGGATGGACCGCCCGAGAACCTTGTGGCGGTCAGAACCGCCAGTGCGATTGCTGCGTACCCTGAACTGGCGATCGCTCTGGCCTGTCCGCGCGGGACGGTGCTGATGATCCGCGAGGGTGAATTGATCGCGATCCACGATGAGCGTGGAAGGCCGCTCGCGGCGTTCGATGCGGATAGGCTGGACTCGTCAGGAGAAGCCAGCGAGGATAGCGGCACTGAGAAAGGAACCCGATGAGTTTGAGAACGGGCATGCACCGGCTTCAGGACGCGACCAAGGCATTCGAGGTCCGTTGGTCGTCGGCGCGAGATCAGTGGGCCGACCGGCGGGCGCGTGATTTTGAAGTTCAGAAGATCGAGCCGGTCCAGCCGGCGGCGCGTTCCGCGATTGCGGCGATGGAGCAGATGGCCGAGATGACTTCCCGTGCGCGACAGGAGTGTTCGTGAACAGCAGCAGTACTACGCCCGCATCAGGCTTCGAATCAGGGCTCGCCTCGTCGTTGCGCGAGGCTGTCGACCTCGCCCGACGGATGACCCGGGAGCGGGCTGAGGCCCAGGCGCGTATTGACGAGCGATGGGACGAGGCGACGAGTTCGGCGCAGCGTCAGCGCGACAAGGTACTCAGTCGCGCGGCGGCGGAGCGTGATGCGGTGGTTCAGCAGGCGGAATCGCAGTTCGAGGTTGCTGCGGGGGAGCAGCGGAGCGGTTTCGAAGCCGAGCACGGCCAACTGGAGCGGGAGTATCGCACCAAGGAAGCGAAGCTGCGCGAGGGGGCATCGAGCAAGATCAGCAAGATCGAGAAGTCTCGCAAGGAAACGAACTGGCTTGCGGAAGAGGTCTCCGAGTCGGATGTGCGTCAGGCGCGTGAGATTCTCAACGCGACTACAGAACGGCTCAAGGAGATTGAAACCGATCTCGATGAGGTGGTCGTCGGGGCACACGCCGAGTTGGATGCGTTCGGGTTGTTCCGACCGGATGCGGCCCGGCGGATCGGTCATGTCTCAATCGATTTTGATGATGAAGAGCCAGCGGAGAGCGAGTCTGACGGGGGTGTGGACGGGATTGCCTCGGCATCGCTGGACGAAGCGAGAGCCGTTTTCGAACGGATCGCTTCGTGTTCATCGGCGCGGTTTGCGCAGGTGTCCTCGTTGGTGATAGTCGGCACGGTGCTGATGCTGGGCGGTGGGGCGAGTGGGTTGTTCCTCGGCTCCGAGATGGAATTCGGCCCGATGGTCGGTGTGGGGGCCGGTGTCGGCGTCGTGCTGACGGTCGTGGTGGGGTTGCTGCTGCGCGGGCGTGCGAAGGCGAAGCTCGATGAACTGTACGGCGAGTTGGAGCAGGTGGTTTCGAAAGCCACGGCTCGATTGCGTCATGAGCGAGATGTGGCGCGGGGGGAGTTCAAGCAGGCATCGAAGGCGATTACGGATCGCCGGGCTCGCGAGTTGGCGGAGTCGAACGAGTCGCACGACAAGCAGGTTCGCGAGGTCAAGGAGCGGTTCGAGATGAAGCGGGCCGAGCTGGCCGCGATGTATCGGCCGCGTTTGGCGGCAATGGAGAAGAAGCACGAAGCGCGGATGGCCGAGTTGAATGCTTCCCTCGATACGACTCGTGATGCGGCGAACGAGAAGTATGAAGAGATCGCTTCGGTCGCACAGCGCGAGTTCGACGAACAGACGAGGGAGGCCGCCGAGGAGCGGGATCGGGCCAAGGCGGCGATGACCGAGGAGTGGACCAGCCGGCTTGCGCGGTTCGAGGAATTGGCTGGATCGCTGATGAAGCGTGACCACGCGGATTTCCCGGATTGGTCGGATGGGGCGTGGGCGGCGTGGGCTCCGCCTCATCGCTCGCTTGGTGCATCCAAGTTTGGGCGAGTGAAACTGGATTTGTCGGAGCTGCCCGGCGGTTTGCCCGAGGGTGATGATCTGCCGCAGCCCAAGCACCGGCAGGTCGATTTGCCGGCATTGCTGGAGATGCCGCGTCATGCGTCGCTGTTGTTGGAATATCCCGCAGCGGACGATCGGCAGGCGCGGCGTGACGGGGAGTCTCTGGGCCAGGCCCGGTCGCAGGCGATCGGTACGCTGCAGGCGGTGATGCTGCGGATGCTGACCTCGCTGCCTCCGGCGAAGTGTCGTTTTACGATCATCGACCCGGTGGGGCTCGGACAGAACTTCGCGGGGTTCATGCACCTGGCGGATTACAACGACCAGTTCGTGAATCACCGGATCTGGACGGAGTCGAAGCACATCGAGGCACGGCTGTCGGAACTGACGGAGCACATGGAGAATGTGATCCAGAAGTACCTGCGCAACGAGTTCGAGACCATCGACGATTACAACGAGAAGGCGGGCGAGATTGCTGAGCCGTACCGGTTCCTGGTGATCAGCGATTTCCCGGTGAACTTCGATGAGAGCTCGGCGCGTCGGCTGGCTTCGATCGTGTCTTCGGGGGCGAGGTGTGGCGTGCACACGCTGATCGCCTGCGACACGCGCGAGAACCTGCCGGCCGGTATCCAGCTCTCGGATATGCGGGACCACGCGACGACGCTGGTCTGGAAGGACCGACGGTTCCGGTTGGTCGATCAGGTGCTTGCGGATGCCGACCTGGTGCTCGATGAGCCGCCTTCTGAGGATCGGATGACCGAGGTGCTGAAGCGCGTGGGTGAGGCTTCGCGCGATGCGTCGCGGGTGGAGGTGCCGTTCAAGGCCGTCGCTCCGGGCGAGGATGAGGTCTGGTCACGCAGCAGCGCGAAGGACATCCGGGTGCCGCTGGGGCGTTCTGGTGCGACGAAACTGCAGGATCTCGCGCTCGGTCACGGCACGGCCCAGCATGTGTTGCTGGCGGGCAAGACCGGTTCGGGTAAATCCACGCTGCTGCATGTGCTGATCACGAATCTGGCGATGTGGTACTCGCCGGAAGAGGTCGAGTTCTATCTGGTTGACTTCAAGAAGGGTGTGGAGTTCAAGGCGTACGCCGGCAAGGACGGGCACGGCCCGCTGCCGCATGCTCGAGCGGTGGCGATCGAGTCGGACCGCGAGTTCGGTTTGAGCGTGCTGCAGCGTGTGGACGAGGAATTGAAGCGACGGGGTGACCTGTTCCGCGATGCGGGTGTGCAGAACCTCGACGGGTTCCGGCAAGCGAAGCCTGGTGTGGTGATGCCGCGGACGCTGCTGATCATCGATGAATTCCAGGAACTCTTTGTTGAAGATGACAAGTTGTCGCAGGATGCGTCGCTGCTGCTCGACCGACTGGTGAGGCAGGGGCGTGCGTTTGGTATCCATGTGATCCTCGGTTCGCAGACGCTGGGCGGTGCGTACAGCCTCGCGCGTTCGACGCTGGGACAGATGGCGATCCGCATCGCGCTGCAGTGCAACGAGGCGGATTCGTATCTGATCCTGAACGAAGAGAACTCCGCGGCGCGTCTGCTGAGCCGTCCGGGTGAGGCGATCTACAACGATCAGGCCGGTATGGTCGAGGGCAACAGCCCGTTCCAGATCGTGTGGCTGCCCGATGCCCAGCGTGACGACGCGATCGCCGAGATCTGTGAGCGGACGGAGAACAGTTCGTTGCAGGCCGGACCTCCGGCGTTGGTGTTCGAGGGCAACATCCCGGCCAAACTCGAGCGGAACGAACTGCTCAGGCGAGCGGCGGCGGATGCTGCGAACACGGATCGGTTGTACCCGAACCTGTGGCTCGGCGAGGCCATCGCGATCAAGGATCCGACGGCGGCGAAGATGCGCCGGCAGAGTGGCTCGAACCTGCTGGTCATCGGCCAGCGCGAGGAGGCCTCGCTGGGCCTGATGATGGGCGTGGCGGTTTCGGTCGCGGCTCAGTGCGATACGAGCCAGGCGCAGTTGTACATCGTGGATTCGACTCCGGACGATGATCCGCGGGCGCATCAGTTCGAGTCGATGGCGAAAAGGCTGCCCGCCGATGCACGGGTGGTTCCCGGGCGTGATCTGGACAGCACGCTTGAGCAGATCGCCGAAGAGGTGCGGGCGCGGATCGCAGACAACGAGACGGACGCGCCGGGCGTGTTCCTGTTGCTGCACTCGATCCAGCGCCTCCGCTCGCTTCGGCGGAACGAAGACAGCTTCGGGTTCTCGATGGACGACGAAGCGAAGCCGAGTCCGGACAAGTTGCTGGTGGAGATCCTGCGCGACGGTCCGGGTGTGGGTGTGCATGTCGTGCTGTCGTGTGACACGCTGACGAACACCGAGCGGTATCTCGATCGCAACGCGATGCGCGAGATCGAGAACCGCGTGCTGTTCCAGATGAGTTCGGGCGATTCCACACAGCTCATCGACTCGCCCGCGGCGTCTCGTCTTGGTCCGAACCGGGCGATCTTCTACAGCGAAGAGTCGGGCGTGATTGAAAAATTCCGTCCGTACGCGGCCCTTGAACCCGACGAAGCGGCGCGGGTGCTGCGTTCGTTGGGGTTGGCGAAGGACTGATCGCGCGGGCTTTGCGCGTGCTGGCCGAATAACGCGTCTGGCGCGGAGTTATCTGGTGCGCGGGATCGCGGTTCGCCAAGATTTTTCTTTGTGTTTGGCCTGGCGGCCTCTAGGATCGGGGCTGATCGGCACCGGGACAGTTTTCGGATCCGTGTTCCGCATTGCCCGGGGCTTTCAGATGGCAGCGAAAGGATCAGTC
>JBICHT010000132.1:0-25054 GCA_043101125.1 Phycisphaerales bacterium JB050
TGTGAGGCTTTTCGTTTGAACAGGGAACTCTCTCGCCACCCGCTGCGAATGAGACAGTGAGGGCGAAGCCATGCGAAAATCCATCCGATCAGATCTGAGGGATTCGACGGTGGAATCGTCGGTTCTCGGGCCTTCCGGGTGTTCGCGTGCGTTGACACCCGAGGGAAGCCGATCTAGTTTGCCGAGTATTAGCCCAGAATCGGGGACGCAGGGCCAGTCTAGCGTGAACAACAGCGAGTCATCCAAGCGGTCCGACTTCAGCGAGGGCACCAAGTTGCCCATGCCCGAGGATTCTGCTGCGCCCCGCTCCCGCCAGGCTTCCGGCGATTCCTCCGAGGACAGCCGCTTGCCGATGCCTGAGGATACGGTCGAGATTCTGACCGGCCGAAAGGACGGCAAAAGCCCGAGCGAAGACTCCAATTCCGGCTCCAGCGCGGCCGGTGGGACTGCCATCGGTTCGATGGACACCATCGTCGGGCGCCTGGTCATCGAGCAGGGGCTCGCGACCGACGACGAGGTCAAGTCCGCGATCGCCAAGGTCGCCGGAGGCTCCGATCCGAGCGACAAATCACTCGCCGAGATCCTCGTCAACAAAGGGGTGATCACCAAGGCCCAGCTCGACCGTCTGCGCAAGCAGGTCGAAGCCGAGCGGTCAGGCCAGCAGATCCCCGGCTATCGCGTGCTGGGCAAACTCGGCGCGGGTGCCATGGCGGCGGTCTTCAAAGCCCGCCAGATCTCTCTCGACCGCCTGGTCGCGATCAAGGTGCTGCCCCGTAAGTTCAACGGCAACCGCCAGTTCATCGAGCGCTTCTACGCCGAGGGGCGTGCCGCGGCCCAACTGAACCACCCCAACATCGTGCAGGCCTTCGATGTGGGCAAGGCCGGCGAGTTCCACTACTTCGTCATGGAGTATGTGGACGGCGGCACGGTCCACGACACCATCGTCCAGAACAAGCGCTTCGACGAGGCCGACGCGATCAACATCGCCATCAATGTTGCCGAAGCGCTCGAACACGCCCACGAGCGCGGCCTGATCCACCGCGATGTCAAACCGAAGAATGTCATGATCACCAAGGGTGGCGTGACCAAGCTCGCCGACCTCGGTCTGGCCCGCGCCATCGACGACAAGGACGCCGCCCTCGCCGAGAAGGGCAAGGCCTACGGCACGCCGTACTACATCAGCCCGGAACAGATCCGCGGTGAGGTCAATGTCGGCCCTCAGGCCGACATCTACTCCCTCGGTGCGACGCTCTACCACATGGTCACGGGCAATGTGCCCTACAACGGCAAGAACCCCAAAGAAGTCATGGAGAAGCACCTCAAGCAGGCGCTCATCCCACCGGACCATGTGAACCCCAAGCTCTCGGCGGGCATCTCCGAGGTCATCGAGATGATGATGGCCAAGAGCCGACGCGAACGCTACAAGAACTGCAAGGATCTCCTGATCGACCTCCGCGCCGTGAAACGCGGCGAGGACCCGCCGATCGCCCACAAAGAAACCACGCCCGATGCCCTGCTGGAGGTCGCCAACCTCCAGAAGTCCATCGATGTCGCCTCCTCGGGCATGATCCCGATCGACCAGAGCCGCCCGAAGGGCATCTGGGCCGAGCCGGTGGTGAAGGGGCTCGTCTCGGCGGTCGTCATCCTCATCGTGCTCCTGCTGGGCTTGGTCGCGTTCGTCGCCAGTTCTCTCTGATTCGCGTTCGGTTCGCGTCCCGTCTCCTCGATGGTCGATATAGACTGCTTCTGCAGCACCGCTTGACGCGTGCTCGCACCCACCGAAGCACTCTTCCAACCGACCGGAGCGACGCATGGAACTCTACATCGACACCGCCAACCTCGACGAGATCAAGCAGGCCCACGATATGGGCGTGCTCGATGGCGTCACCACCAACCCATCTCTGATCGCCAAAGAAGGCGTGGACTACGGCAAACGCCTCGCCGAGATCTGCGAAGTCGTTGACGGCCCGGTGTCCGCCGAGGTCATCGCCGTGGACTACGAGGGCATGCTGAAGGAAGGTCGTGAGCGGGCGAAGATCGCCGACAACATCGTCGTGAAGCTGCCGTCCACCGTGGACGGGCTCAAGGCCTGCAAAGCCTTCACCGATGAGGGCATCCGCACGAACCTCACCCTCTGCTTCCAGCCGCTGCAGGCGATGATGGTCGCCAAGGCCGGTGCGTACCTGGTCAGCCCGTTCATCGGTCGCATCGACGACATCGGCGAAGACGGCATGCTGCTCATCGATCAGATCCGTGAGATCTATGACAACTACGGGTTTGAAACCAAGATCCTCGCCGCCTCAATCCGCCATACCAAGCACATGCTCGATTGCGCGCTCGCTGGCGCGGATGTTGCCACCGTGCCGTTCGGCGTGATCAAGGGCCTGATGAACCACCCGCTCACCGACATCGGCCTTGAGAAGTTCCTCGCGGACTACAAGAAGGCCTTCGGCGGCTGATCAGGATTCATCGTCGGGCTTCTGGTGGGCCCAGATATCCCCGTCGGCGATCTCGACCGAGTTGCCGGCGGGGTCACGGAAGTAGATGGAGCGCGCCCCGGTAGACCAGCCGCGCTCCATTTCAATTTCAATCCCGAGACCCGACAACCGCTCGGCCCATGCCTTGAGCGTGCCTTGGCCCACCGCGAAGCAGATATGCCCCGGCCCCGTTGCACCGTGCGGCGGGACGAGCCCATCGGTTTGTGTCGCCGCGAGTTCGGGCTGAAAGATCAGCAACACGCTCTGCTCATTGATGCGGAACGATACACCCCGATCCGAGAGGGTGATCGGTTCGAATTCGAAGACCCGTCTGTAGAACCCGATCGTGGCCTTGAGGTCTGGCGCGTACAGCACGGTCTCGTGGATGGCGGTTGGTTTGAGCGACGGGGCGATCATGAGCGGACTGTAGCCCGCGCCGATCCGGTTTAACCGGCCTTAATCCACAAGGAATGTGAATTCGATCTCGACCGGGGCGTTCAGGGGGAGTGCGGATACCCCGACCGCGGCGCGGGCGTGCTTGCCGCTTTCGTGCATCAACTCGGCAAGAAGGTCCGAGGCCCCGTTGATGACTTTGGACTGATCTCCGAAGCCTGCGCCGCAGGCGACGAAGCCGCCAAGACGGACGACCCGGCGGACTCGCTTGAGGTCGCCGATCTCCTGTTCGAGGACCGCCAGTGCGTTCAGGACGCACTGGGCGGCGCACTCCTGGGCGAGCTTGAGCGGGACTGCATCCGGGACGGTGCCGGTCGCCATGAGTTCCCCGTTTTTGAGTGGGAGTTGGCCGCTGATGAAGACCAGCGAGCCGCTATGGATGGAGACCGCAGGGATGTAGGAAGCCACTGGCGCGGGGGCTTTGGGCAGTGTGAGGCCCCGATTTTCGAGTTCGATCAGGAGATCGGCCATGCTTCAGCCCTTTCTGTTCGGTTTTTATTTGGTATTCGTGTGGTTGCACGAATCTTGAAAATTTTTGAGGCGTCTTTCGGTCCACCGGAACCGTGGGTGCTTGACGGGCGAATGGTGTGGTGTATGGTATCGACTTGGAAGTCCAAAGCGGACCCTGTGTTGATCGTATCTCCTTGACTGCCCTGATTTTCGGTCGTTCGACCGAGGCATAATTCAAACGATCTCCCAGACCTCTGCGGCTTCCACTCGAACCCCATCCGGACACCTGCCCGGGCGTTCCGAGTGGTCGGTGGAGCTTGGCACACGAGTGCGGAGTTCTATCCCCGGATGGAGTGAAGTGAAATTGGCGGGCTTCGGCTCGCCGTCGCAAACGGGAGACTGTTTCTATGCAGAACATCCGCAACAAGAAGTCGGGCTTCACGCTCGTCGAGCTGCTGGTCGTCATCGCGATCATCGCGCTGCTCGTCGGCATCCTGCTGCCCGCCCTGTCGAAGGCTCGGAAGAACGCCAACCAGGTGAAGTGCCTCACGAACGCTCGCGCGATCGCCCAGGGCTTCACCCAGTGGGGCGCGGACAACAAGGACAACTACCCGCTGCCCTCGTTGATCGACCGTGTCGGCGACACCGAGTCAGTCAACGCTGGTAACGATCAGCGTGACCGTTCGGGTGCGATCTACTCCATCCTGATCTACAACGACATTCTCGTGCCGGACTCGATGGTCAGCCCCGCGGAAGCCAACGGCAGCATCCGCGTCAACGAGGAATTTGAGTTCACCTCCCCCGAGGGTACGGTGAACCCCCGTCGTGCGTTCTGGGATCCCAAGTTCAAGGGCACGCCTGAGGCCGAGGGCCAGGGCATTTCCGGTAGCGACCCGAATGTCGGTCACACCTCTTACGCGCACGCCACCCCCTACGGTGCTCGTCGCGCTCAGTGGAAGAACACCTTCAGCACCTCGGTTCCGATCGTCGCGAACCGCGGCCCGGAGTACACCGACACCCAGACTCCCGACCCGACGCAGGGCTGGCAGCAGGTGGAGAGCGCAGCGACTGGTGAGGCTTCAACCGCCAACTTGGTGCACGGCTCTTTCGGTAAGTGGCGCGGCAATGTGGTCTACGCCGACAACTCCGGCGGCTTCGTGACCGAACCCGATCCGAGTGCCGTGACCTTCAACGACAACACTGGCAGCGACACTATCGCCCAGCGTGACAACCTGTTCGTCGACGAAACCAACGAGGGCAACAACCTGAGCGATCAGGCTCGCCGCAACGCTTACCTCCGCCTCTACACCAGAGGGGCTTCCGCTGGGGACATCCAGAACATCGCTACTGTTCTGGACCCGGGCTCTGGTTGGGCTTGGATCGACGGCATCTGAATCGGGGCGTACAGCCCATGTCGGTTTAAGGTTCTCAGTAGCGAGGCCTAAACCGCTAAAGCAGTCCCCCTCGCCGTGTTTCGATGCGGCGTGGGGATTCTTGGAACCGCAGCCCGAATCCGGGCGAATAGACATACGCAAGCACACCGACTCGGCCCGAACTGCGGATCTGATCGCACCCCAAACGGCCCAAGTCGACATTAAGAAAGCGGAGTAGACGCATGAACAAGAAGCGTGGATTCACACTTGTCGAGTTGCTGGTGGTGATCTCGATCATCGCCCTGCTCATCGGCCTGCTCCTGCCGGCCCTCAGCAAAGTCCGCAAGGGCGCTCAGGAACTCAAGTGCCTTACCAATGTCCGCGGCATTCATGGCGGCCTCGTCGCCTGGGCGGCCAACGACAACGGAAGTTACCCAGTTCCTTCTGTGCTCGACCGTGCCAACTTCACCGAAGCCGCTCCCACTCCGGGGCAGGCCTCCAAGGATCGCACCGGCAATGTCTGGTCGGTACTGATTTACAACGAGGTTCTAAGCCCCGAGATCTTTATCTCGCCCGCCGAGATTGATCCGGATATCCGTCAGCCTGTCATCACAAGCGACAAAGAAAGCAGTGAACTGAACTACGCGTTCCCTGAGACTGCGGAGAACCCGGCCAAGGCTCTGTACGACCCGCAGTTCCGTGGCTCCAAGCTGGATCCGCAGGACAGCAACTCCGGGATTCAGATCAACATCTACGGGCACAACAGTTACGCTCACATTCCAGTCGGCGGTGCCTCACTTGAGAACTGGTCCACCGTGACCGCTCTCGGCAACATCGCTGTGGTTGGCAACCGCGGGCCAGTGTATGTACCCGCCAGTGGCGGCAACCCGGTGACTGCCGGACCTTCCGAAGAGTGGCGCCTTGCGACCGGCGGAAGCTTTGGTTCGGTCGGTGAGAACTCACAAACCCTGCTGATCCACGGTTCCAAGAACTCCTGGCGCGGCAATGTCGGCTACAACGACGGCTCCGGTCGCACCGAGAACGAACCGAACCCCAGTGCTCTTCGCCAACTCCGATCCACGGCGCCGGCCGCTATCGGTGATCCGCAGGAGAGCTACAACGACAACTTGTTCGCGTTCGAAAACACGGGTGTCTCAGCCGGTCTCCGCAAGAATGCGTATCTCCGCATCTGGGCCCGTGGGATTCCGACCGTCGGTGGTAACGAAAACATCTCGTACGGCCTGATTCCTTGGTCTAACGAGAACGGTACCGCGACCAGCATCGGCAACAACTTCGTCTACTTCGACTGAGTTGAGTTGCTGAATCTCGGAATGACCCCGAGACACTGACTACGAACCGGTCTCCTTCAATGGAGGCCGGTTTTTTCTTCTCCGGTCCCGAATCCCGCCCGCGGGTACAATGCCCCGTCCCATGCACGAATCGACCCAGAGCAACACGATCCCGAGCCCATCGCCGAACTCACCCACGGTCTACCTCGAGACCTTTGGCTGTCAGATGAACGAGCTCGATTCCGAGCTCATCACCGGCCAACTTCGCTCGTTGGGTTACCGTTTCTCCGGTGAAGCGTCGGACGCCTCGGTGGTGCTCTACAACACCTGCTCGGTCCGCGATCTCGCGGAACAAAAGGTTCGCTCGCGCCTCGGCGAGATGGCGCTGCGCAAACGCCGCCAGCCTGATCTGGTGGTAGGGGTGCTGGGCTGCATGGCCGAGCGGGATGGCGCGGACATGATCCGGCGCTTCCCCGTCGTCGATCTGTTGTGCGGCCCGGCGGAACTCGACAAGCTGCCGTCGCTGCTCGACAACGCCGTGCGAACCCGGCGCTCGATGCTGGCCGACCTGCCCGAAGCCGAGCGTCAGCCTCAGCATGACGCCGCCTCGGGCGACTGGAGCCACCCGCTGGCCGACCGCTCGGTGAAGGCTATGGCGCTGCAGGGCAGTGCTTCGCGCCGCAGTGGGACACTCGCCGCGGCTGGCGATTCGCTGGAGATGCTTGACCTGTCGCGCACGGTTTCGCCGACCGACGATCAGCACAACGGCTCGGCGTATGTGCGGATCACGCGCGGGTGCAACAAGTTCTGCACCTACTGCGTCGTGCCGCACACGCGCGGGGCCGAGATCCACCGCCCGCCGGACCATATCGTGGACGAGTGCAAGCGTTTGGCGGATGCCGGCGTGCTCGAGATCACCCTGCTGGGCCAGACGGTGAACCACTACCGTTTCGAACACGGCGCGGCGGTGACGGTCGATGGCGTGCTCCAGCCCCAGAAGGGCCGCACCTACAAAGGCTCGCACAACCGCGACCTGTACGCCGGTGAGAACACGACCACCTTTGCTGACCTGCTCAAGCGTATCCATGACGAAGTGCCGGCCATCCAGCGTCTGCGCTTCGTGACGAGCTACCCCAAAGACTTCGGTGACGATGTGCTGGAGGTCATGCGGGATTCGCCGCGGATCTGTCGTTACCTGCACTGCCCGGTGCAGTCGGGATCGGACGAAGTGCTCAAGCGGATGAACCGTGGGTATACGGTCGCGGAGTATCTGGACTTCGTCGATCGGGCGAGGGCTTTCCTCGACGAGCCTGAGAAGGGTCGTCCGCTGACCATCGCTGGCGACATCATCGTCGGGTTCTGTGGCGAGACCGACGAGGATTACCAGAAGACCGTCGAGCTCCTTGAGCGCGTGCGCTTCAAGAACAACTTCATTTTCAAGTATTCCCCACGCCCCGGTACGACAGCCTTCGACCGCATTCCCGATGATGTGCCGGAGCAGGTCAAGCGCGATCGCTGCAACGACTTGCTCGCCGTGCAGAACCGCATCTCGGCGGAGATCAGCAAGGAGCAGATCGGACGCGAGTTCGAGGTGTTCGTGCAGGGCGTCAGCGTGCGCGAGCGTAAGAAGCGTCAGGCACCAGCGAAAATCGGGGCGATCGGTCTGACGGTGTCCGGGAAGTCACTTGATGAATCGCAGCCCTCGGCGGCGTGCAGTGTGGACGGCTCGAGTGTGATGACCGATGCGGAGCAGCCTTCGGGACCGGTCCAACTGACCGCCCGGACCGACGGCGACCTCATCGTGGTCTTCGACTGCCCAGAAGGGCGTTCGCCGGACGATCTGATCGGCACCATCGTGCGGACGAAGGTCCACGACGCGAGCGCGCTGACGCTGTTCGGGACGCTCATTGACTGACCCGTCGTGTGGCTGGATACGAAAACACGGCTGGGAAAGCCGTGTCGGGTCGCTGGGCGTCGGTCGTGAGGTGTAGGGGAATCAGCCGCCAAACTGCTCGGTTGAAGCGGCCTCGTGCTTGACCTGCTGGGCCAGCCACTCGTCGGCGAGTTCGACGACTTTCTCGTTGAACTCATGCACGAAGCGCGACGGTACGCTGCTCGGGCGATCGTTGATCAGGATGCTGAACACCACTTTCTTGTCGGTATCCGGATCAATCACATACCCCGACAGCGCGTGGACACCGTTCAGGTAACCACTCTTGGCGTGGACCTGGAAGTCGAGATCAGCGTCCTGCATGCGGGTGCGGAGCGTGCCGCGCCCGGGCTGTGCGAGCGAGGCGATGAACGGCTCGCTGAGTTTTGGATCGTTCGCGAATGTGGTCAGCCACTCGGCGAGTGCCTGCGGGGTCACGGCGTTGGAGCGAGACATGCCCGAACCGTCGGCGACGACGACCGCGCTGGCGGGGCTGTTCTGCAAGCGTTCCTGGACGAGCATACGGATGACCGTGCCGCCGTTGGCCCAGGACCCGGGCTGACCGGTGACTTCGTGGCCGAGGCGCTTGATGAGTGATTCGGCATAAAGGTTATGGGAGTCTTCGTTCGTGCGTCGGAGCACGACATGCATCGGCGAGCGGACGACATGCAGGTCGGTCCGCTCGTCCACATGGTCCTCGGGGGTGACGCGCCGGACCGAGCCGACGCTGACGCCGGCGTTTGCCAGGCGATTCTTAAGAATCGCGCCGAAGTGGGTCGGGTTGTCGTGGATGGTGACCTTGATGGGGCTGCCCACCCAGCGGACATCGCCGCGAAGGACGATGTTGTTGGTATCGTGAGCGCGGGCGGCCCAGACGGTCTGCTGGCCGGTACCGACCGACCGGGCCTGGTTGCGGACACGGATGTCCGGCGAATCGGGCTCCACGGTGAAGGTGGGGGCCTCGCGCTCGCGGGTGGGTCGGGTGAAGACCTCGACGACATTGGTGTAGAAGTTCAGGCCGCTGACTTCGGCGCAGTACCACTTGTTGAGCTGCTCGACGGGCCAGGTCGGGTGAACGAACTCGTCGTCAAAGACGCGGGTGTCGAGGATGATGCTCTCGAACTCGGTGATCCCGGTGCCGACGACGGCATCGACCCAGATCGCGAGGAACTGTTCGATGGTGAGGCCCATCTCTCCGAGCAGTTCCGGGTCGGCGAAGGCGGGGTCGCCCGAGGCGAGCACCAGCAGACTCGGCTTGCCGCCAGCGGTCTCGGCGGGCAGGGTGGCGAGGGTGGTCTCGAAGTTGAAGTCCGGCCCCAGCACATGCAGGGCGGCGCCGGTGGTCAGCAGTTTCATGTTCGAGGCCGGGATGAATCGGGTGGTCGCCTTCTCGGCCGCAAGGGTGCGTCCGGACTGGGGATCGGCGATCACGACACCGACTGTGGATGAACGCAGGCGAGATTCGGTGATCAGGCGGTCGAGCCGGCTCTGCAGTTCTTGCCCCCATGTGACACCGGGCAGAGCGACCAGGGCGGCGAAGGCGAGCAGCAGCATCGAGCGGGATCGGGTCATGTCGGCGGATCTCCGGAAGACTACGGTGGTGAACATCGCAAGTTGAGGTGGGTAGTCTGTCTGTCATCGACCGGCCGGCACCGGTCGCTCCAACGGTGTGCAACCGCCGAGAATCGGCGTGGTTTCAGCGCCCAAGCCGAATCGGATACACTGCCCGGTCCCAACCCGAGCCCTATCTATCGCTGGAGAGACATCATGGCCGAGGCCAAGCCGGAGATCGCGTTCGATGAATTCGCCAAGGTGGACCTGCGCGTCGCGAAGGTCATCAAGGCCGAGGACCACCCCAACGCGGATCGGCTCCTGAAACTTCAGGTGGACGATGGCTCGGGCGAGCCCCGCCAGATCTGTGCGGGTGTGAAGGCCTACTACAAGCCGGAAGATCTGGTCGGGAAATCGATCGTGATTGTCGCGAACCTCGCGCCACGGAAGATTCGTGGCGAGGAATCGCGCGGCATGCTGCTCGCCGCCAGCGATGCCTCGAAGGAAGAAATGGCCGACGGTGCCGAGCGGAATGTCGTGCTCCTCATGACGATGAGCGACATCGCGCCCGGCTCGATCGTCAGTTGATCTGTTCGTCGAGGTTGTCGATGTCGTCGGGGTCGGCGGCGATGAGGTTGCGGACTTCGAGTTCGCGCTTCGCCATGCCCTTGCTGATGAAGATCCGTCGTCCGTCGATGATGGCGGGGACCATGCCGGGCAGGGTCGGCTGATCCGTGGGCAGTTCGATGGCGTGCCACGGGATGGACATCGGTGCGTGCAGTGCGCCGAGCAGTGGCGGCAGGCGCAGGTGCAGGTAATCGTCGTCGATGGCGTAGGACACGAAGTTCTTGTAGCGGAACAGGGGCGAGAAGAACACGCTGCCGACACCCCGCTTTGCGCCGGGAGTTGGCTTGCGCACGCGATAGGTGCGCGAGAGGTCCCACCAGCCGCTGAACATCACCGCGACCATCATGACCGGCAGCCAGATCAGGGTGAGGCCGATGAGCATGGTGAGCGGGATGAGGATGAACTTGGGCATCGGTTGGATCAGAACCAATCGGTCGGACGCGGGAGCGGGCCGGGGTCGCGGGGATCATCGCTGCTGGCGGGCAAGCCATCGCCGCCGAGTTCGGCGCGAATGTTCATCTCCTGTTCGACCAGTACGCGATCGGCGTAGGCCCAGTAGGGGCCCATGTGGAACCGGACCCGGTCTGGGTCGAACGGGTCGGGACTGATCTCGTCGATCGCGACCCACGGGATGCTGATCCACGGGTACTTGGTGATGATGTCCGAGTCCTTGCGGAAGTGCAGGTGGTCGGTGGTCGCGTGGAACTGCACGAGTTGCGGGAAGGCCTTGGTGCGCAGGAAGCGGATCACCCAGTAAGCGAGGCTGCCGTAGAAGAGCAGCATGATCGCGATGAGGACGATCTGCAGGTAGATCGGGGACTGTACCCAGCCCACGATCATCGCGACGATAAGCAGCAGTGCGGCGATGCCGAAGAAACCTGACATGCCGAAGATCCAGCTGAAGCGCCGGTGTCGCACTTCCATAGCGATGGTGTAGGGCTCGCTGGTGACCGAGAAGCTCGCGGTCTGGGGCTTGCGGTCGGTAGGGATGTCCGTCGCGGGCCATTCCTGAGCGAGTTTGGCCCACGGGCCGAAGACCGCGCCGAGCGCGTTCGAGATGAACGACAGCAGGAGGATGCCGCCGACGATGACACCGAAGATGATGAAGATGACGGGCTGGATGGTCACGCGATGCTCCCTTGGCTGGTGAGAGGGTAAGGGTAGTCGCGGGAAAGAAAAAACGCGGCCCCCTGTGCTGGGCCGCGTTTGAGATGCGCTGGCTCGGAGCGTTGCTCCTTGCGATGCGCGACGCCTGTCGGGTGACAGGCGGAGAGAGCGATTGATTCCTACGAAATTGTATCCGTCGTGCGTTGATATTCAGTCTCAAATTCCACGAAATCCCCGCCCGAATGCGGGCAAATGGGGCGGCTCACGCGCAAAGATTGCCGAAAACGCTCAGGTCAGCAGCGGTCGGAGGTACTCACCCGTGTGGCTGCCTTCGGTCTCGGCGACTTCTTCTGGGGTGCCGGCGGCGATGATCTGGCCGCCGCCGTCGCCTCCTTCGGGGCCGAGGTCGATGATCCAGTCGGCACACTTGATGACATCGAGGTTGTGTTCGATGACGACGAGGGTGTTGTCCTGATCGGCGAGGCGGTTGAGGACCTCGATGAGTTTGCGGACATCCTCGAAGTGCAGGCCGGTGGTCGGTTCGTCGAGCACATAGAGGGTGTGTTCGCTGGTGGGCAGGCCGTGGTGGGTGGTGCCCTTGCCGAGTTCGGTGGCGAGTTTGACGCGCTGGGCCTCGCCGCCGGAGAGGGTGGTCGAAGGCTGACCGAGTTTGATGTAACCGAGGCCGACATCGAGCAGGCACTGGCTGAAGCGCAGGATCTTGGGGTGGTTCTCGAAGAAAGAGCAGGCCTGCTCGATGGTGAGGTCGAGGACATCGGCGATGTTCTTGCCGCGATAGGTGACATCGAGGGTTTCGCGGTTGTAGCGGGAACCCTTGCAGACCTCGCACTCGACGAAGATATCGGGCAGGAAGTGCATTTCGATCTTCTTGACGCCCTGGCCCTGGCAGGCCTCGCAGCGCCCGCCCTTCACATTGAAACTGAAGCGCCCGACCTTGTAGCCGCGGATCTTGGCTTCGCGGGTTTGCGCGAAGGTCTTGCGGATCTCGTCGAACATGCCGGTGTAGGTGGCGGGGTTGGAGCGGGGGGTGCGCCCGATGGGGGACTGGTCCACTTCGATGATGCGGTCGATGCGGTGCAGGCCGTTGATTCTGGTGTGCTGTCCGGGCTTGTCGCGGCTGGAGGTCAGGTGCTTGCGGGCGGCCTTGAGGAGGATGTCGTTGACGAGGGTGGACTTCCCCGAGCCGGAGACGCCGGTCACGCAGACCATGCCGCCGATCGGGAAGGTGGCATCGACATTCTTGAGGTTGTTTTCCTTTGCCCCCTTGATGGTGACGGCTTCTTTGGTGCTGAGCACGCGTCGTTCATCGGGCACCGCGACTTCCATGCGTCCGGAGAGGTACTTGCCGGTGAGCGATTCTTCGGATGCTTCGATCTCGGCCACGGTGCCCTGGGCGATGACGCGCCCGCCGTGGACGCCGGGGCCGGGTCCGATGTCGAGGACATGGTCGGCGCAGCGGATCATCTCTTCGTCATGCTCGACGACGAGAACGGTGTTGCCGATGTCGGCGAGGTGGCGGAGGGTGCGGATGAGGCGGGTGAGGCGGGTGTTGTCGCGCGCGTGCAGGCCGATGGTGGGTTCATCAAGAACATACGCGGCCCCCACGAGGCCGGAGCCGACCTGCGTGGCGAGGCGGATGCGTTGGGCTTCACCCCCTGACAGCGTGGCGGTTTTGCGATCGAGCGAGAGGTATTCGAGGCCGACGGAGGCGAGGAAGCCGAGGCGGGCTTTTACTTCGCGCACGATGGGGTCGGCGATCTGGGACTGCTCGGTGGTGAGTTTCAGGGCATCGGTGATGCGCAGGGCGGTGGCGATGTTGAGTTTGGTGAAGTCCGCGAGGTTCAGGCGTTTGGGATCGCTGTTGAGGCCGCGTGTTTCGCGATGGTCGAGGACTTCCTTCGGGAGGGCTTCGGTCGTGGGGATGAAGACCGACAGGGATTCGATGCGCAGGCGGTCACCGAGGCAGTTCGGGCAGGTGCGTTCGGTCATGAACTGGTGGAGGAAGTCCTTGGCCCACTGGCTCTCGGTGCGCTCGAACCAGCCGTGGAGCATGGGGACGACGCCTTCCCACTCGGCGCCGTGTTTCTTTGAGTCGGCTTCGTTGGTGCCGTAGAGCAGGATGCGCCGGAGGTCGTCGCCGAGGTCGCCGATGGCGGTGGAGGGCGAGACATCGAACCAGCGGCAGAAGCGCCGGATGTACCGCCCGGAGAACATGCCGCCGGGGCCGGTCTTTTTCCAGGGCGCGATGCCGCCTCGGAGGATGGACTTCCCGGCGTCGGGGAGAACGAGTTCTTCATCAAACTCGAGGATCGCGCCGAGGCCGTGGCAGTCGGGGCAGGCGCCATAGGGGCTGTTGAAGGAGAACAGGCGGGGTTCGAGTTCGGTGAGGGAGCACTCGGGGTGGTCGGCGCAGGCGTATTTTTCAGAATAGACCGTGTCGGCCCAGGTGCCGTTGCCCTGATCGACGGACACGATGACAACCCCCTCGCCGACGCGCAGAGCGGTTTCGACGGACTCGCTGAGGCGCTGGCGCGCATCGGGTTTGACGACGATGCGGTCGACCACGGCCTCGATGGTGTGTTTCTCGTAGCGTCCGAGGTTCAGGGGGTTCTCGGATTCGTCCTTGAGCGCTTCACGCAGGTCGATGATCTGGCCGTTGACCCGAGCGCGAATGAAACCGTTCGCGACGAGGCCGTCGGCGATTTCCTTGTGGAAGCCCTTCTTGGAGCGGACGACGGGGGCCATCACCATGAGGCGGGTGCCTTCGGCGAGGGACTGCACGGCGTCGGTGATCTGGGAGGGGTTGGAGGAGGAGATGGGCTTGCCGCATCGCTCGACGACGGTGCCGTCTTTCTTGGTCTTGGTCGGGTGCCAGCAGGTCGGGGAACCGACGCGGGCGAAGAGCAGGCGGAGGTAGTCGTAGATTTCGGTTGAGGTGGCAACGGTGGAGCGTGGGTTGCTGGAGGCGGAACGCTGCTCGATGGCGATGGTGGGGGGCAGGCCCTCGATGTCATCGACATCGGGTTTCTTGAGTTGGTCGAGGAACTGGCGGGCGTAGGCCGACAGCGACTCCATGTACTTGCGCTGCCCCTCGGCGAAGATGGTGTCGAACGCGAGGGAGGATTTTCCCGAGCCCGACAGGCCGGTGATGACCACCAACCGGTCGCGCGGGATATCCACATCGATATTCTTGAGATTGTGCTCGCGTGCGCCGCGTACGCGGATGGCGCGGATGGGATCGAAACGGTCGTCGCCCTGCTTGGTGGCGAGTGGGGCGAGGTTGTGGTTCGGGCGTGCGGCATCGAGAGCCCCGTCGACCTCGCCAGCACTGAGTGTTGGAGAGGCGGTCTTTCGGCGAGGAGATTTCTTGCGGGTGGTCTTGGTGCCTGACTTGGCGACGGAAGATTTGGAAGCGGGGGTAGCGCGGGGCACGGGGATCCTTTGGTCTGGGAGGATTTCGTCAGGGCTATGATAGGGCACGAAGACGGTGTTCAGGAGCGGATTGCCGGTACGATCTGAGGATATGACCGATGAATTTCCGACTCTTCCCAATGGATTGATCTACGCGTGGCGTCTCGACGGCGAAGGCGGTGCGCGGCTGCTGGAGTGGGACGAGGTTCGAGAGGCGGAGGGTGACGCGGTTCATCCGATCTGGGTTCACCTTGACCTGAATGTGGAGGGGGCGGTCGAGTGGGTCCGCGATGAGGCGGGCTTTGATGCCTGGGTGGCTGATGCGCTGGTGCGCCCGGGGACGCGTCCACGCACGGTGCCGTACGCCGGAGGGGCGATGGTGATCCTGCGTGGTGTGAACCTGAACGAGGGAGCCGAGCCGGAGGACATGATCTCGCTTCGGATGTGGGCCGAAGCGGGTTGGCTGATCACGCTGCGTTCGCAGAAGCTCAAGGCGGTGGTGGCCATGCGCGAAGCCTTCCAGAGCGGCAACGGGCCGACGAGTACCGCATCGATGCTCAGTTTTCTGATGCACGAACTGGCTACGCGGGCCGGTGATGTCATTGATGATCTTGAAGAACAATCAGAAGCCATCGAGGACGCGATCGACGGATCGGGCGGGGATCGCGATCTGTCGGATCGGCTGGCCGATTTGCGCCGCCGGCTGATGGGTCTGAAGCGATACCTTCGTCCGCAGCGTGACGCGGTGCTTCTGCTCGCCGCGGAACCGATGGCGTGGCTGCCCGAAGAGGAGCGGGTGCGGATCCGGGAGGCGGGGGATCGTTTTACTCGGCGCGTCGAGGATTTGGAGTCGCTGCGAGAAGAGATGCAAGTGACCCAGGAGGAGTTGAACGCCACGGCGAACGAGCGGCTGAACCAGCGGATGTATGTGCTGGCGATCGTGTCGGCGGTGTTCATGCCGCTGGGTTTCGTGGCGGGTGTCTTCGGGATGAATGTGAAGATCCCCGGAGAGGGCAGTCAGTCCGGGTTCATCGCGGTCAGTCTGATCATGGTCGGGCTGGCGATCGGGGTGCTGTACTGGATGAAGCGTCAGGGGTGGTTCTGAGTTTCGATGGCGGGCGGTTCAGACCGGGTCGCCGCGCCGGCCCTTGGGTTTGGCCCTGCGACCGGGTTTGGTTCCGGCGGCTCCGGGTTTTCCTCTGGTTCCCGAGCGTTTCGCGCCTTTTTTGAAGTCGCTCAGTCGGACCTTCTCGTCGCCGCTCATGAGCGCGGGCGAGTCTTTGATTTTGTTGATGGTGTCGCGGAGTTCGGCGGCTTTTTCAAACTCGAGTTCCTGCGCGGCGCGAGTCATTTCTTCTTCGAGCATGCCGAGCAGGTCGTGGACCTCGTAGGACTCTTCGGAGGTCTGGACGGCTTCGCGCGCGATGCGCGAGGCGCGGAGTTCGGACTCGATGCCGCGACGGATCTGTTTGCGGATGGTCTGCGGCGTGATGCCGTGCTCGGCGTTGTGGGCGAGTTGTTTGGCTCGCCGGCGTTCGGTTTCGTCGATCGCGGCCTGCATGGGCTCGGTGACCGTGTCTGCGTACATGATGACCCGTCCTTCGACATTGCGCGCGGCGCGCCCGATGGTCTGGATGAGAGAGGTCTCGCCGCGCAGGAAGCCGGTTTTGTCGGCGTCGAGGATGCAGACGAGCGAGACCTCGGGCAGGTCGAGGCCTTCGCGCAGCAGGTTGACACCGACGAGGATGTCGAATTCACCGAGACGCAGATCACGGAGGATCTCGATGCGGTCGAGGGTGTCGATTTCCGAGTGCAGGTAGCGGACCTTGAGTCCGGCCTTGTCGAGGTAGTTGGTGAGGTCTTCGCAGAGTCGCTTGGTGAGTGCGGTGATGAGTACGCGCTCGTTGCGCTCGACGCGCAGGCGGCATTCTTCCAGCAGGTCGGGCACCTGGTTGCCCGCGGCGCGGACCTCGACGATCGGGTCGACGAGTCCGGTGGGTCGGATGATCTGCTCGATGACCTCGCCCTCGGTGCGGGTGAGCTCATAGGGACCGGGCGTGGCCGAGACATACAGGGTCTGGGGCACCATCTTCTCGAACTCGTCGAAGGTCAGCGGGCGGTTGTCGAGGGCCGATGGCAGTCGGAAGCCGTGTTCGACGAGGACCATCTTGCGCTGGCGGTCGCCGTTGTACATGGCGCGGACCTGGGGCATGGTGACATGGGACTCGTCGATCATCATGACCCAGTCGCGACCGGCCGGTCCGGCATAGAAGTAGTCGAGCAGCGTGGAGGGCTGTTCGCCCGGGGCTCGCCCGTCGAAGTAGCGGGAGTAGTTCTCGATGCCCGAGCAGTAGCCGACCTCCTCGATCATCTCGAGGTCATACTTGGTGCGCGCGAGCAGGCGTTGGGCCTCAAGGAGTTTGCCCTCGGACCGGAGTTCCATCACGCGAGCGTCGAGATCGGCTTTGATCTGCTCGATCGCCTGCTGCTTGGTGTCGTCGGGCATGACATAGTGCACGGCCGGGAAGATGTGGAACAGCTTCTCGTCGGCGAGCACCTCGCCGGAGGTCGGGTTGATGAGAGAGATGGATTCGATCTCGTCGCCGAAGAGTTCGAGGCGGACGGCGAACTGTTCGTAGGCCGGGTACAGGTCGATGACATCGCCGGAGACGCGGAAGGTGCCGCGTTTGAAGTCCATCTCGGCGCGCTGGTACTGCATGTCGGAGAGGGCGAGCAGGAACTCGCGTCGGTTGATCTCCTGGCCGGTGGTGACCGTGAAGACCTTCTCGGAGTACGCGCCGGGTGAGCCGAGGCCGAAGATGCAGGAAACGGATGCGACCACGATGGTGTCGCGCCGCGAGAGCAGGTTGCTGGTCGCCGCGAGACGGAGCCGGTCGAGGTCGTCGTTGCGAGAGGAATCCTTCTCGATGTAGATGTCCCGCTGGGGGATGTAGGCCTCGGGTTGGTAGTAGTCGTAGTACGAGACGAAGTAGTTCACCGCGTTCTCGGGGAAGAGTTCCTTGAACTCCTCGTAGAGTTGTGCGGCGAGGGTCTTGTTGTGGCTGAGGATCAGGGCCGGGCGTTGGACCTTCTGGATGACATGGGCCATCGTGAAGGTCTTGCCGGTGCCGGTGGCGCCGAGGAGGGTGGTCGCGGGTGTGCCGGACTCGATGTTCTGCGCAATGGCCTCGATGGCCTGGGGCTGATCGCCGGTGGGCTGGTGCTCGCTGCGTAACTGGAAGGGGCGTTCGATATCGCGCATGGCGGATGGTAGGCCTTCAGCCGCGTGTGGCGAAGATGAGTTGGCGAACGGGAGTGCGGGCCAATCGCTGGGCGATGGGCAGCACGAGCAGCGTGGTCAGGCCGATCAGGACCAGCCATGACGCGGCGATCGGGAGCAGGGGCGGGCGGAAATGCGTCGTGATGCTCGCGAGCGTGCTCCAGAGTCGCTGGCCCGCGAACGCGCCTTGCAGGCCGAGGAGGGTGCCGAGCACCGAGCCCGTGATGGTGAGCACGAGCACCTCGGCGATGATGAGTCGGCGGAGCAGTTTTGCGTGCCCGCCGACGGCACGGAGCACGCCGAATTCGAACCGGCGCGCATCGATCCCGGCGATGACGATGTTGCTCACGCCGAAGATGCCGATGAGCATGGAGGCGATCGCGACGGAGGCCATGATGTGCATGGAACCCCGCCCGATCTCGAGAATTCCGTCTTTGATCGCCTGCCCGGAGCCGACGATGATCAGCGGCATGCCGATCGCTTCGCGGATGCGGAAGGTCGCCTCTTCGTCGGTCAGCGTGCCGTCCATCTTGATCTGGACGAACTCGATGGCGTCGGTCTCGAAGAGGGTGCGCAGATCGTCGAGGGAACCGAAGACGGAGTGGATCGAGAAGTCCTGGCGCTCCTTGCCGACATCGAAGTACTTGCTGACCAGATCGAGCCCGGGTGAGGTCACCGCGCCGACGATCTCGAATTCGTGGACGGTGCCCTTCCACGGCACCGGGAAGGAGTTGCCGATCGCGTATTCCGGGTGGTTGGTCAGGAACTCGCGCGCGACGATGACCGCGCCGCCTTCGCGGAGGCGGCGTTTGGCGTATTCCGGGTCTCCGGCGACCCAGTGGAGTTTGTTGAGTTCGAAGAATTTGTCCACCTCGAAGCCGAGGAAGGTGGTCTTCGGGTCGCGGAGGCCCTCGACGCCGAACGCGTCGGTTTCGATCTTCTGTTCGGTGATGATGCAGGTGTCGGTGACGAAATCGAGCGATTCCAGGCGTTCGGAGACATCCGGGGGCAGCCCGAACCGCGAGAGCACGAAGGCCTCGGGGAATTCGATGGAACCGAGGTAATCCCGGAGCAGCGCGTTGCCGTTGGTCCAGATGCTCACGAGCATCGCGACACCGATCATGAGCGCGCCGGCGGTGAAGCCGTGGCGGACCGGTGTGCCTCGGACGGTGCCTTCGAGCAGTCCCTTGGGCAGACGCATGACGAGGCGCAAGACCGGGCAGATCAGAGCCGAAACCAGAAGGACCATCGGCACGCCCAGCAGGAAGTAGCCGAGGAACATCAGCGGCAGGCCCGCGTAGGCGTAGGAATAGAAAACAAAGGACGGGTTGTCTGTGGCGTTGATGAGCGTGAACTGGGTCAGGATCAGCACCGATCCGATCACCCCACACAGCACGACGAGGCCGACGGAGACCGGGCGGGCGTGGGTGGCGATGGCGGCGAGCGGACGGGAGCGAGATGCCGACAGGGCCGGGTAAAGTGCGCCGACCACACCGGAAGTGATCGAGCCGATCGCAGCGAAGAGGAGCCCGGAGGTCGAGATATGCAGACCCGCGGGCAGGCGTTCGGGGAACAGCAGGACAAGGATGTACGCCAGCAGCACGCCGAAGGGGACACCCAGCAGAGCCCCCGCGGTCCCGAGGAACGCGCCAACCCCAATCTGTGCCCCGGCGAGTTGGTGGCGCTCGGCACCGATGCAACGCATGATCGCCAGTTCGCGCCGGCGTTCGAGCACGCTGGTGGTCATGCCGGTGAGCACGATGAACGCCGCGGCGACAAACGCGAGGATCGAGGCGATGGTGTAGGTGAGGCGGTTGGCTCGGAGGTTGCTTTCGATGCCGGTGGTGATCAGTTCGGTGGGTTCGGCTTGAAGGCCATCGGTCAGTGACTCGTTCAGCGTGGTCGCGACGGCCCGGGGATCGCCACCGTCGGCCACCTTGATCAGGACCTCGTACAGCCGGGCGGTCCCGAGGCGAGCGCGAGAGAGGGTGGAGATCGTGAGCTCGGCGGTCGGCTTGTCCACGATCTGGATGGTGTGCCGGGCCTGGATGCCGACGACGCGGAGTGGGATGGGCTGTTCGTCCCGCTTCGGTTTGAGCAGCACCGTGTCGCCCAGACTGACCCCGAGTGCCTCGGCGACCGATTCGGAGAGCACGATCTCATCGTCGGCTCGAACGACCTTCCCTCGGTCGATCAGGGGCCTGCGGATGGTGTATTCGAGTGCGGAGTCAATGCCGGTGCCGATGGCCTCGGCCTTGAGCGGCTGACCGTCCGGGCCGTGGACCGTGGAGACGAGTTCGATCGGTCCGCGTCCGCGAGGCACGCTGACCTCGGCACCGGGGGTGGCACGGACGGTCTGCAGCACCTCGGGGTCCATGAGCCGCTCAGAGATGTCGCGGACACGGACATCGGCCGAGCCGAGTTCACGCTCGATCTGGAGCATGGTTCCGGCGTTGATGGAGGCGAGCGCGCAGGAGACCGCGGCGATGAGCGTGGTCGAGAGCGCGACCGCCGCTACCAGGAGCGCGGTGCGGCTACGCCGACCGGCTAAGGCGTTGATACTCAGCCGCAATGTCGGTGGCATCCATCGCTCCGGTTTCGATCGTGCCGCTCACCACGCCGTCGCGCAGGAGGTAGGTACGGGTGCAGTGAGCCGCGGCCGAGGGTTCGTGGGTCACCATGATCACGGTGACCTGCTGCTGCTCGGCGAGCGTCGCGAGCAGGGTCCAGAGTTGCTCGGCGCTGGCCGAATCAAGGTTGCCCGTCGGCTCGTCGGCGAAGATCACGGCGGGGGAGAACAGCAGGGATCGGGCGATCGCCACGCGTTGCTGTTCACCGCCCGAAAGGGCCTCGGGGCGGTGGTCGGCCCGCTCGGCGATGCCGAGTTCTTCGAGGAGTTGAGTGGAGCGGGCGTTCAGTTCGTGGCGGGGCTTGCCGGCGAGCATGCCGGGCAGTTCGACATTCTCCCGCGCGGTCATCGTCGGGATCAGGTTGAACTGCTGGAAGACCACGCCGATCTCCATCCGCCGAAACTCAGTGAGGGCGCGGTCGTCCATCTCGTCGAGGCGCTTACCGGCGACCGAGACGATGCCGTCATCGGGTTCGTCAAGGCCAGCGAGCAGGTGCAGCAGTGTGCTCTTGCCCGATCCGGACTGGCCCATGATCGCGTAGAAGCCCGGCTCGTCGATACTCAACGCCGCCCCGCGCAGAGCCTCAACCGTCCGGGTACCGATCCGGTAGCTCTTGCGCAGGTTTTCACATTCGATGATCGGCATTCGTGGGTCGTGGCGTGTCCGGATCGTGATTGGGAGACGGTCCGGGGCGTTTTCGCGTGGCCGGGACCCGGAGATGCGGTATCAGGAGTCGTATTTGGCGTCGTAGGCGGCCTTGTCGAGCAGTTCATCCAGCGGGGATGCATCGGTGACCTTGATTTTGACGAGCCAGCCCTTGGTGTAGGGATCGCTGTTGATCAGGGAGGGGTCGTCGTTGAGTGCCTCGTTGACCTCAACGATTTCGCCGCCAACCGCAGAATAGATATCGCTGGTGGCCTTGACCGATTCGACCTCGCCGATGGTCTCACCCGCATCGATGGAATCACCGACGCTTTTGAGTTCGACATAGGTGATGTCGGTCAATTCATCGACCGCGAACTGGGTAATCCCGATGGTGACGGTGTCACCTTCGAGTTTGTGCCATTCGTGGGATTCGGTGTACTTGCAATCGGCGGGCGTGGAGGACACGGGCGATGCTCCGCAAAGGGTCGTGATGGTTTCCCCGACGGGACCGGATGTCGGGGTTCTGAGAGGTCATGCTACACGCAACCCGCAGGGAGGTTCCAACCCGGGCAGGGGATGCTGGCTTGCCGATCCGGGGGAACCCGGTACAGTGACTCCCCCGGTCGCCACCGGTTGCCGACTGGCCACTTTGTGAACCGCAGCTTGAGGGATGGTTGGTCCGATGCTGATCACGCTTTCGTCGAACTCGCTCCGGGCCCAGATGACCGGATCTCATCCGGAACTTGATCTACTCGATCTGCCCAAACTCGCAAAGGAGCAGTTCGGCTTCTCTGGGCTTCAGATCACGACTGCTCAGCTCAAAGGCTGGGATGCCAAGAAGGTGGAGAAACTCCGCGATCGGGCAGACAAGGTCGCCTGCCCGTGCCTGACACTGGTCGAGGAGCAGCCGCACCAACTCGGCGAACTCGAGGGCGACACGACGGAACGGGTGATCGAGCGGATGACCAAGGTTCTGCAGGTGGCACATCGCCTGGGGTGTTCGTCGGTGGCGATGACCATCGCCCAGGCCCAGGGAGAGGACGCTGAAGACCTGATCGCTGAGAACCTGCGCGATGTGGTTCGTGCCGCCGAGCGACTGGAGTTGAACCTCCTGCTCTCACTCTCGGAGGGCCTGACTCACACGCCGGAGGGGCTGTCCGGGTTGATCCGCAAGGTTGGGGGGTTTCGCATCGGATCATTCCCGTCCTTTGCTCAGGCCGCAGCATCGGGCGATCCGGAGTCGTACCTGAAGTCCATCGTTCCTTACGCCGCTGCGGTGACCGCTTCCTGTGGAGCGTTCGATGCCAAGGGGAAGCACCCGGCATTCGACATTGAAACCTGCGTCGAAGCACTGAAAGCGGTGGGGTACGACGGCACGCTTGCGGTAGAATCAAACAGCGGGCCGGGGGCGATCGAGCAGGTTGCCGCGTGCAAGGCCGCGATCGAGCAGATTTTGGACGCTGGCGTGGAGAAGTAAGCCATGAGCGACACCGAGCGGGGGCAGGACGAGGCAGGAGGCCGGCATCCCGCGCGGGACCGGGTCATCATCGCGATCGATGGCCCCGCTGGCACGGGCAAATCGACCGTGGCGCGAGAACTCGCTGCGGCCTTGGGGCTTGAGTTTCTGGATACCGGTGCGATGTATCGGGCGGCCGCGGCGCTGGCAGTCGATCAGGGGATCGATCTGGACGACGCAGAGGCGATCTCGGATCTCGTCCGGCAGGCGGACCTCCGGTTCGATTGGACCGCCGACCCCCCGACGCTGTATGTGTTCGGCGAGCCGATGATCGAGCGTCTGCGCGATCCCGATGTGTCCTCGGCGGTGTCGCCGGTATCGCAGTTGCCCGAAGTGCGTGCAGTGCTCGTTGAGAAGCAGCGCCGCATCGGCGAGGTGCATCCGCGACTGGTGAGTGAGGGGCGCGATCAGGGCTCGGTGGTGTTCTTTGATGCGGATGTGAAGTTCTACCTCGACGCTTCCGTGTCGATCAGGGCCGAGCGTCGCGCAGAGCAGATGCGGGCGGCGGGTCGGAGCGTGGACATCCGGGCGGTCGAGAAGGAGATTCGCGATCGTGACCACCGCGATGCAAGCCGGGAAATCGGTCCTCTGGTTTGCCCACCCGACGCGGTGGTGGTCATGACCGATGACCTGAATCAGAGCGAGGTGGTCGAGCGGCTCGACTCGATCGTGCGCGAACGCGTGCCCGCCGAGCGTTTGGGCGAGCCAGTGGGGGCTTCGAACAGTGGCTAAACGCCCGTGGAGAGAGCGGTATCCGCTGCAGAGTTGGTTCCATGTCGGGTTCTACAATATCTGTAACCGCATCGTCCACATGGTGTACCTCTGCTGCTTCGGGTACAGGCGCTACGGCCGATCACACCTGCCTCTGAGTGGGGCGTGCATTCTGGTCTGCAACCACCAATCGCATCTGGATCCACCCGCGGTAGGATCGCTGGGCATGGGGCGGGGCGTGCACTTTCTGGCACGAGGCACGCTGTTCAACAGCCCGGCCTTTGGCTGGCTGATTCGCAAGTTGAACTCCATCCCGCTTCGGCGGGGCGAGGCGGACCTGGTCGCGATCAAGGAGGCTCTCAAGCGGCTGGAGTCCGGCGCGGCGATGGTCATCTTTGCGGAAGGCACGCGCTCCGAAGACGGTGCGCTCAAGCCGTTCGAGCGCGGCACGCTGCTGCTTCTGCGCAAGTCCCGCTGCCCGATCGTGCCGGTGGCGGTCGAGGGGTTCCACGACATCTGGCCGAAGGGGCAGAAACGCCCTCGCCTGTTCGGCGGGGTTTCGGCGGGGATGATCGGAGAACCGATCCCCCACGATGAACTGCTCAAGGACGGGCCAGACGAAGCATTGAGGCGCCTGGCCCGCGAGATCGACACGATGAGACTCGAATTGCGGGCGGGCCTTCGTGAACGGAGCAAAGGCAAACTGCCCGCGCCCGGTCCCGGCGATCGACCGGTGGACCCTTCGGGTTGGTATCGCGATGCGGAGCCGCAGAAAACTGCGGAAACCACGAAAAAAGCCGAGCCTGTCTGAGGCCCGGCTTACAGCGGATGGATCGAATCGGTATCAGGCCACGCCGACAGCCGCGGCATCGCGATCGCTGAGCATGCCGCCATCGGAGCGCTGTTTCACGGATGCATCACGCTTGCGTGAACGCTCGCACATCGGCTGATCGCGCAGGTCTTCGATGCGGATCTCACCGACGCTCGCGTCCACCGAGGCGCGACTGACGCCGAGCAGGTCGGCGAGATCGTCGGTGTCGAACTTCGCCAGCGTGCCGTTCGGATCGGGGAACACGAGGCCGCAGTCGAGCGGGTTTTCGAGGTCGCCCTTGGCCCGAACTTGCTCCATGGCCTTGAGTGCGGCGTCGCGGGCCTGCATCAGGTCATCCCATGCCGGGTCGCATTCGACCGGGAACGACTCGACGAAGCGGGCGGTGTGTACGCAGGTCGTGTCGCTCTTGTCCTGGTTGGTCACGCCGCGCAGCTCGCGATACGCCTCGTCGGCAGTGTGCGGGATGATCGGCGCGAGCAGGCGACAGAGGCCATCGCAGATGTCCCACAGGGCCGACTGGGTGCGACGCCGGCGAGGCGAATCGGCCTGGTCGCAGTACAGTCGGTCCTTGACCGCGGCGAGGTAGATCGCGGACATGGTGTCGTTGCAGAAATTGTAGATGGCGCTGGTGGCCTTCTGGAACTGATAGGCGTCGTAGGCGGAGCGCACTGTCTGTGAGAGTTTGTTGAACTCGGCGAGCGCCCATGCATCGAGCGAGGTAGGCGAGAACTCCGAGAAGACCACGCACATG
>JBICHT010000133.1:0-30950 GCA_043101125.1 Phycisphaerales bacterium JB050
GGTGATCAACGATATCGCGGATCAGACCAATCTCTTGGCATTGAATGCCGCGATCGAGGCGGCACGAGCGGGGGAATTCGGTCGTGGGTTCGCGGTGGTCGCCGATGAGGTTCGCAAGCTCGCGGACCGGACAACGAAGGCAACGGATGAGATCGCGGAATCGATCACGGCGATGCAGAGCGAGACTCGTGAGGCTGTACTCCGTATGGACCGTGGCGGCGAGGAAGTGCAGGCGGGGGTTTCCAGCGTTCAGGAAGCCGGATCGAGCCTGTCCAAGATTGTTCAGAGTGCGCAGGAAGTCTGTGGGCTCGTGAGTGGTATTGCGGCGGCGGCTGAGGAGCAATCCGCGGCGAGCACACAGGTCAGCCAAAGCGTGCAGTCGATTAATGCCATCGCGCAGGAATCTTCAGAAGGTGCGAAGCAGGCGGCGATCGGTGCCACGCAGATGAGTATGCGTGCCGAGCGGTTGCGTGAACTGGTGGCCGAGTTCAGGATGCCGGGCTGAGTGCACTGGCACAGTCTACGAGACGGCAGCCCGGGTCAGCCGGGTTGCTGTATTTTCAGACGCAGTGGGTATTCAGCGCAAAGTGCGAAGATGCGGGTGTGTGGAATCGGGGGCGAGGACCATCGCTTTTATGGGGCGGCGTGTTCGTTTTGGGGGCTGCTGTCGTTCGTGTTCTCTCATGGGCGCCTGGCGCGGATGGCGATGTCCGGGTAGTCGGCGAAGATGCCATCGATGCCGATATCGATGAGTTGGCGGATCTCATCGGGGTTGTCCTTGAGGGTGTACGAGATCACCTTGAGGCCGCAGGACTGGGCCTCGCGGGCGATGGAGGGATCGCCACCCAGTGCGGGGTCGATGTGCTTGTGGTTGATGCCCGCGGCGTCGCACCATCTCGAGACGGAGCGGAGGGTGTCCATGTCAACGCTCTTGCCGGTGAGGAACATCAGTGGGAGGTCGCTGTTGAGTTCGTGGCGGATGCGGTGCAGGGTGGTGGCATCGAAACACTGGAGGATGATCGGGTCATCGCGGTCGGTGTAGCCATGGCTGGCGAGCGTTTGGATCGTGACGGCGGCCAGGTCGTAGCCTTCGGCGGAGTGGAACTGGGGTTGCTTTATCTCGGGTACCACGCCGACGCTGCGCTTTGTCTTGGTGTTGAGTCGGTCGATGAGTGTGAGCATTTCATCGAGCGTGACGATGCGGTAGCCGGTGTCGGTCGAGTTGCGGCCGTGCTTTTCGAGGGTTTTAAGTTCGGCCAGATCGAAGTCGATGGCGTACCACTTGCCGTCATCGCGTCCACGATCTGGGAAGACCTCCCTGGCGTTCGTGGTGGCGTTGAGGGTGAGGTCATGGAGGCAGATCGGGATGTTGTCGCGGGTGAGGACGACATCGGGTTCGATCATGTCGGCACCCATGGCGTAGGCCATCGCGTAGGCAGCGAGGGTGTGTTCAGGCAGGTAGCCGCTTGCGCCTCGGTGGGCGACGATGATGAAATCGGTGCTCTGAGTCTCCTGCTTGCTGGCTTCCAGGCCAGCCGTGACGACGACGGACATTGTCAAGGCGATCGCGATGAATGATTTGAGCACGGGGTTCTCCTGAGTCGAAAAATGGTGCCGCGTGGGGTTACCCACGCGGCACCTGCTGTTGAAATGTCGGTCGGAATCCTGGGTTACTCGCAGCTGGTGCCGAAGTTTGCCAGGATCAGGTTGAGGTCGGCGAGGTCCACGGTGCCGCTGTCGTCGGCGTCACCCTGATCCGTGGTGGAACCGAAGTTCGCGAGGACGAGGTTGAGGTCGGCGAGGTCGATGTTGCCGTCACCGGTGACATCGGCGCAGTCGCTGTCGGGGCATGGTTCGAGCGGCTGGCAATCGGTGAGGTTCGGCGTTTGCACGCTCAGCAGCGCACCGGGCGAGCCGTACATCGGGACGAGGCTGTTGAAGATGAAGGTCTGGTTCGCGATGCGGCCTTCAGCCAGCCCGTTGAAGGAGGCGCCCCAGCGCTGACCGTCGTCATTACGGATCTGGGTGTAATTGCTGGTAGGAGGGATGACGAAGATCGACCAGGCTTCATCGCCGAGCATGCCGGTGCCGTCGAGGGGCCAGATCAGGAAGTCGTCATCGTAGTTGGCGATGTCGGAGGGGACACCGTTGGCATCAACGAGTCGGAGGACTTCGTTGGTCTGCGAAGGGCCGTTGGCGAGGGCGTTGAGCCCGTATGGTCCGCTGTTGGCATAGAAACCCTCGACAGGGAACACCTGGTAGCCGCAGCCCCAGGCATCGTAGAACTCCTGGACGGCTTCGTTGGGACAGTTGAAGAAGTCGGTGTTCATGCCGTAGATCACGGCGACTTCGCCCGCGGCGAGTTGGCTGCCTTCGGGGAGTGGGGAGGTGTAGCCGTCTTCGTCCTGGAGGTACCAACCGGAGATGTCGACGGTGCTGTCGGAGCGGTTGTAGATCTCGACCCATTCTGCGTAGCCGCGTCCGACATTGGGATCGTCCGGATCGCCGCCGGGAGCGAAGCAGTTATCGGTGGACATGATCTCGGTGATGACGACATTCCCGGTTGGGGATTCGGGGGTGCCGAAGTTGATGGATCCCGGGGAACCGAAGTCCTCGCCGGTGTTGCTGACGACGGGGGCGTCGGGGACATAGTTGCTCTGGCGGCCATTGTCGAGACCGGGGAAAGTGAGTCGCCAATTCTGGCCGTTGTTGTTGAGGACTCCGTCGAGTGCGGTCCCCACGAGGTAGATGGAGGCGTGGCCTTCGTTTCCGGGCCAGCCGTTCTGGGTTTGGCCGTTGGAGTTTGCACCGTTGTAGTTCACGACATCGATGATCACGCCGTTCTCGTTGACGATGGCGAGGATTTCATCGGTCGGTGTGCCGAAGTTGGCGCGGGCACCCCAGACGGGGAGGGGGATCGCGTTGAATTCGGACCCCCAGATGGATTGCCACTGGGCGAGCGCACCGGCGGCGTCGAAGGTGTCCTTGGTCGCGTCGTAGAACTCCTCGGCATCGAAGAGCACGATGATTTCGCCCGCGCCGAGTATGGTTCCGGCGGGGACGGGGGCGGAGGCGGGGTCGCCTTCGAGGTCGTAGACGGTCCAGCCGGAGATATCGACGGCTTTGCTGGAGGTGTTGTAGAGCTCGATGTACTCGAGTTCGGGGGAGGTGTAAGGATCGAACATGATCTCGGTGATGATCACATTCCCGGCGGCTTCGCACTCGTCGAGGATGCCGTTGTTGTTGGAGTCGAGGGCGGGGTTAGCCGCGATCTCGCAGGAGTCGATCTGACCGTTGTTGTTGCAGTCCAGATCGGGGTTTGCTGCGATGTCGCAGTCGTCGGGCGTGCCGTTGTTGTTGCAGTCGGGTTCGCACTCGTCGGGGATGTTGTTGTAGTTACAGTCGTTGGAGAACCCGAAGAATATATCGAGGGCGTCGTCCTGGCCGTTGTTGTTGCAATCGGTGAAGACTGCTTCGGTTTCAACATAGCCGGGCGAGGCGATGTCTCCGCCAGAGATGATGGCGGTGATGTTGCCCTCGGGGCTGACATACTCAACGATCTGGCTCTCGACTCCGTCGAAACCACCGGCCCCGTTGACCCCGAGGACGGAGAGTGTCCACGCGCTGCCGTTGTCGTTGTCGCTAGCGTTGAGGAACTGGGGCTTGAGGTAGATGGAGATGGCGGAGGTGGTTGCGGGCCATCCGTTTGTGCCGTTCTCGTAGTTGGCGGCATCGACTTCGTTGCCGAGGTTGTCGACGAGGGTCAGGACCTCGTTTGTCGGAGAAGCGGTGTTCGCGAGTGAAGGGACCATGCAGTTGGGGAGGGCGAAGACCCGGTATGGCTCGCCAGCGGAGTTGAGTTCGCCGTAGCCTGCGTAGAAGTCCTCGGCGGTGAGTTCGGGGTCTTCGAGATCGTCATTGGGGAATGGCTGGTTGATGCCGTTGTCGTCGGTTGCGCAGTTGCGTCCGGAGCGCATGATGATGATGGCTTCGCCGGGTTCGATGAAGGTGCCTTCGGGGAGGCCGACGGTAAGGAAGTTGCCGTCTTCGTCGGCGAGGTACCAGCCGGAGATGTCTACGGGGTTGTTGCCTGCGTTGAAGATCTCGGCGAACTCACCGGGGACATCCCCGCCCGCTGCGTTTGCGTGGATCTCGGTGATGATGACCTGGCCTGAGGCCTGGCCCGCGGCGGCGGTGATGCTGAGCGCGGCGAGCGCGCACATTCTGCGTAACATGAAACTCTCCTCTCGGGATTGGTTGGACCGGAAACGATGAGCGGTCCGGGGCAAAGTTGTGGAGGGGGTCTGGTGACGGGATGGTGGTTCGGTCGGAGGGTTTACCGGCCGGTTTCGAAGTACCAGCGCTGGTAGTTGTTGTAGAACATGCTTTCCGAGGTTTTTCGGAGCGCGGGGTGGAGTTCTTCGAGGTCGTCGTAGATGTCACTGGCGCCGAGGTGATTGGAGTACATGTAGGCTTCGACGAGTTCGGGGCCTCTGCGGACGAAGTCGACATGGCCGTCGATGAACCCGATGTTGAGTCCGTCGGTGCCGTGGTTGTTGTGTGGGTCGGGCCAGTTGTTGCGCGAACCGGGGTACAGCGCCTTGATCTGCTGGAGGTGATCCTGATCGGAGTCGAGGATCAGGAGGGTTCGGGAGGGCATGTCCACGGAGTTGAGGCGTTTGAGGATGCTGCGATTCGGTGGATCGGGCTGCTGTCCGTTTTCGGCGATGTAGGTGGGGTGGTTGGGTCCGAAGCCGCGTTGCTGCCAGTGGTCGGTTGTGCCGCGGCTGTAGTCGACCCATCCGCTGGGGTAGATATGGAGTTGGCCTTGGGATCGGCTGGACATCCATGCCCAGATCTCGAAACTGTGTCCGCCGCGCTGGACATTGAAGCCCTGGGTGTTGTCGCCGATGTCGTAGGCGTTGTTGGCGGACTGGGTGAGGTGGCGCCGGACACGATGGCCGTATTTGTTGCGGGGATCGTCTTCTTCGAGCCAATCGTCGGGGTCGACGAAGTTCTGCGTGCTGGGGCAGATGGCCTGTTCGACATTTTCGATGTATTCACCGGGCTCGAGGTAGGCGAGGTTATCTTCGCTCCCGCCCATGGTGGGGATGAACGCGCCGGATTTACTGTCGTTGGCGTGGACGCGAGCGGCGAGGACGAGCATGCGGATGTTGTTCGAGCACTGCATGCGGCGAGCGGTTTCACGCGCGTTGCCGAGCGTGGGCAGGAGGATGCCGATGAGCAGTGCGATGACCGCGACAACCACGAGCAGTTCGACGAGGGTGAACGCTTTTCTGTTTGTCATGGAGTATGGCTCCGTGAGAGGTTTCCGCTGGAGGTGGTGAGCGGTGTGGAGACCGGTTCGGCGTTGCGTGCCGACTAACGCAGCGGAAAAGTACGGAGGAGTTCGGAAGGTCCGGTATAGGACTGGTGAAGATTCGGTTAGTCCAAGTTGGCTGGCAATGGCGGGGTGTGTTGCCGGGGTAGTCTTGCCAGCGCTTCGGCGGATAGAGGATCCGCGATCTTCCGTTCCTGTTTTTCAACACGGGGTTCTGATGTTTGCGCTCAAAGGTGTTTCGGTTGTTCGGTTGGGAGTGGCATGGGTTGTTCTCGCCGCGGGCGGTGATCTCTCGGTGCAGGCGGGCGATTCTGCTCTGCGCGTCTCGGATGCGCGGGTGGGGTTGCTGGATGTTCAGCAAGTGGACGCCGCGAATGATTTCACCTCGGTGCGGTTGTCGGTCGCGAACGGAGCACGACTGTTCAGTTACCCGGATCAGAACCGCGGAGACTTTCATGTCGGGTTCGGGACGGGGGACGATCTCGCTGGCGGGGTGATGATCCCGGCGGTTCGGAACACGGCACGCACGAACGAGGACGGATTCAACAGCGGGGGAAACAACGGCGGTGACTTGTACGCCATCGCGGCCGCGGTCCGACCGTCGGCAAACACGCAGTTTTATGTCGCTACGCACGGTGTTCCGAGCGGGAGCGAGATGAATGTGGATGTTGCGGCGGTGCATTTTTCGTTCGCGGATGGGTTCGTGTGCGGTCATGCGCTGAATGACACCAACAACGGGCCGATGACACGACTGATCGCCACGCCGGGGGTCGAACTCGGCGATGCGTTCGTGGATCCGGCCTCGAGCAACGGGGTGTACGCGCTCGATCTTCGCGAGTGGGGAGCGGACGGTACGAACGGTGTGCTGATCGTCGTGGGCGGGGCGAACGAGGCGAACTTTGCTCTCAGTCGCAACAACGGGGACGGGACCTACACCATCTTCTGTCACGACAAGGGGGCGAACGGGTCGCAGTACGAGAACGATCCTGTGGCCTTTGTGTACCTGCCGTACGACACGGAGGGCCTGATCGCCGGGCGGATCGCGGAAAGCAGCGGGGATGAGCCGGTGGTGCTGAGCAGCACGGACGGGTTCGAGGTAAGCGCGCTTGGTGCCGGTCGGGTGCTGGTGCGAATCGATGGTGTGACCGATGGGATCTCCGGTGCCCTGCTAGTCAGCCCGGAGGGGGGTGAGACGGGGAACGCGGACAACATCGTGGTGGCGTCGTGGTCGAACGAGTTTGCTGGCTACATTGTGGAGAGCCGCGATATCCCGCTGATGAATACACAGGCACTCGGCGGTGAGCCGATGTTTTCGTTCGCGTACATTCCGGTGACGCCGGGGCCTGGGATCGAGTGGCGGGAGAACGCGGATGTGTTCGCGGTGCTCCCGGACACCCAGTATTACGCGCAGGACTATCCGCCGATCTTTCACACACAGGCGCAGTGGATCGCGGACACGGCAGAAGAGTTGAACATCCGCATGGTGCTGCATGTCGGCGATGTGACGAACCGGAATACCGATGCTCACTGGGTCATCGCTCGTGCGGCGATGGACGCGATTTTCCCGGCGATCCCGATGGTGATGGCGCAGGGGAACCACGACTGCGGTCCGAACGGGTATTCGGAGAACCGCGATGATTTCAAGATGGGCGAGTACTTCCCGGTTGAGGATCTCGCGCAGCAGGAGACCTTCGGCGGGATGTTCGAGGACGAGTCGAACACCTACAGCCTGATCGAAGCGGGAGGGCGGAAGTGGATCGTGATCGCGCTGGAGTGGGGGCCGCGGGAACAGGCGGTGGAGTGGGCGCACGGGGTGCTCGAGGAATACGACGACCGGCTGGCGATCATCGTGACGCACGCGTACATGCATCGCGGTGACCAGCGGATCGATCGTCTGGTTGGGGAGTTCAACGGTTCGCCGTACACCTACGGCACGGCGAATCTGCCCGGTGGTACATCGGACGGTGGAGATCTGTGGCGCGAACTGGTTAGCCAGCACCCGAACACCGTGATGGTGCTCTGCGGGCACATCACCGGTGAGAGCCGCGTTTCGGAGCCGACGGAGTTCGGCAATGTGGTGCACCAGATGCTGACGGACTACCAAAGGATGCCAGAGGGTGGGCAGGGTTTCCTGCGTCTGATCGAGATGGCACCGGGAAGTTCCAGGCTTCGGTTGCGGACCTACTCGCCCTGGCAGGAGCGGTACTTCACCGGCCCGGGGAGCCACTTTGAACTTGAACTCGTGACGGCACCGGGTCACGATGGTCGGATCTTTGCCGGTGATTACACCCTGGACGGCAAGGTTGACCTCGTGGACTTGAACCTGGTGCTCGCGGAGTTTGGCGAGCGGTTTGATCTCGAGGATTTGAACCGCGTGCTGGCGGACTTCGGATCGGGTGATTGACCGGGCCGTTCGATCCTGATGTTGGTGGGTGTGTACGAAAACAGCCCGGTCTCGCAGGAGACCGGGCTGCGTTGTTGCCCGTGTGATGGCAAAAGGAGAATCAGTCGGTGATGACCCGGAAACTGGTGGTCACCAGGTGCGTGCGGCCGTAGAGATCGGTGTGCTCGATCTCGATCTTGTGGGTGCCGGCGGGGAGGTTCGCGGGGAGGCGTGATTCCCAGATGTGCTTTGAGACGATGGGATCGGGCAGGTCGCGTTGTCCATCGGCGTGCTGGGCGAGGTTTTTTTCACGCTCGAACATGGCCTGGTAGATCGGGTCGATCTGGGGGGCGAACGCCATCTCGGACCATGGGGTTGTGCGAGCGTCGGTTGTTGCCGACGGAACGATTCGCATGCGCACGGTGTCGGCTTCGGAGCCGTTGAAGATATTGGCCACGACGCGGACTTCGCCCTCGCTGGTGCGAACTTCGGTTGTGCCGGGTTCACCGATGGTGATGTTGGCGATGTGGTTTTCGTTGTGGCGAGCGGCGTAGTAGTCGGAGGTGTAGCGGTTGCCGTCGAAGGAGACGATGGTGTACCCGTTGGGTGAGCCGCAGCGCATGGAGGTGTGGGGGATCATCTGCTCGTCGAACAGTCCGCGATACCAGGATCCGGAGGCGGTGCCGGCGTTGATGTGATGATGCACAGATTTTCCGACGGGGCCTTCGGAGTGCTGGTTGGGGGCGGTGGGGCGGTAGCCGTCTTCCTCACCGAAGAACCACTGCTGCTGGTAGTGGGTGTGGCCAGACATGCTCATGGTGTTGGGGTGTGAGGAGAGGATTTTGAAGAGTCGATCGCGTTCGGGGATCTGGTGGATGCTGCCCTCATCGGCTCCCATCGGGATATGGAACATGAGGACGACGAGTTCGTCCTGAGGCACGAGTGAGATGTAGTTCTCGACGAATTTGAGTTGGTGGTCTCTCAGGCCGCCTCGGTAGGTGGCGGAACGGGGGCGCTTGCCTCCTGGCCAGTTTTCGTGCTCGCCCTTACGGTATCCCTCGAACCCTTCGTGGATGACATCGTCGAGAGCGATGAAGTGCACGCGTCCGTACTGGAAGGCGAAGTTTGCCGGGCCGTAGACTCGTTCGTAGGTTTCGTCGGCCCAGCGGTCAGGGTCGCTGGCGGTATCCGCGGATTGGCCAGCCATGTAGTTCATGTCATGGTTGCCGTAGATGTTGTACCAGGGGACCCCGAAGAGGGCTTGGGCGTCGTTGAGAGGCGCGAAGAGGTCGAGGCGGTCTCCGACGAGGTCGCCGAGGCTGACACCGAAGGTGATGTCGTGCTGGTTCAGGATCGGATCGATGATGTCCGCTCGGTAGTAATCGACTTCGCGCTCGGAATAGGGCTGCGGGTCACCCATGACGAGGATGCTGAAGGAATCGGGTTCGGCGTGGGGGATGAGCGGGAAGTCGATCGATGCGGGCAGCGGACCGGTCGGTTCGACACCCTTCCAGATGAAATCGTCGTCGGGAGAGCCGTTGGGTTTGTGGATGTAGCTGAACTGCGGGAGGCCATTGCTGGCGACCGGGGTGCGGTAGCCGCGGGGCTTGATGACGAAGTAGTGATCGTCGCCAGTGACGGGCAGTTCCCAGCGTCCGTTGCCGTCGGTGAGAACGATGTTGGTGCCGTCGGAGACGGCGACGCCGGAGATTCCCGGCTCGTCGGCCTGGCGGATGTTGTCCTGGTTGGAATCCAGGTAAACGCTGCCCGTGGCTACGGTCTGAGCGAGAGCGGCTCCGGAGAGGATCGCGCTTCCTGCGCAGATGATCAGAACTGTTGATGCACGCATGATGGTGTCTCCTTGTGGTGATGGGAGCGGAGATCACAGGCAACGCGCGTTTCGGACATACGGCGGTGTGGTGAAGACTGCGCTAAATGATGGTTTTGCAAGGCGCATCTTTACGCGACTTGAACACGGTTCGCGATGCTATTGGGCGACGGAGACTGATGTGTGTCTCTCGCTCAGCTTCGGGTTGTCATTGAAAGGTCGCCTGCTATGTCGTCCACTCGTTCTCGTGTGCTGCTTCGCGGTGTCGCTTCGTTTGCTTGCGTTTGGGGTATGGCCCTGAGTACCTCGGTGAAGGCAGTTGAAGCGGATGCCGTGGGCCGTTCGGCATTCACAGGGAGTGTGATATTTCTTCACCCCGATGGTGCATCCGCGGCGACCTGGACGGCGGCTCGTGCGCTGTATGTCGGCCCCGACAACAACCTCAACTGGGACCTGCTGCCAGCGGTCGGAGTGTATCGAGGGCATATGAACGATTCGCTGACCGCGACGAGCAACGGTGGAGCAACGACACACGCTTTTGGCATCAAGGTTGCCTCGGATGCATTCGGACTGAGCGCGGGCGGGGATCAGGGAGAGCGACTCGTTGATGCCGAGGGCCATTCTCGGAGTGTGGCGATGCAGGCGATGCGGGTGGGTATGCCGGTTGGGCTCGTGCAAACCGGTATCTCGACTGAACCCGGGACCGCGTGCTTCGTGACCGAGGCGGCGTCTCGGCAGGATCACTTTGAGATCGCTGCGCAATTGATCGAATCGGGAGCCAAGGTGCTGTTCAGCGGCGGCGAGAAGCATTTCCTTCCGAAGGGTACGAAAGGTGTGCACGGCGAGGGAACGCGTCCCGATGGCCGGAACCTCATCGCCGAGGCGAAGGACCGTGGCTACACCGTGGTCCGCACGCGTGATGAACTGCTGAGTTTGCCGACCTCGACGGAGAAGGTGCTCGGGTTGTTTGCGTGGGATGCGACTTTCAATGACCGTCCCGAGGAGATCCTCAACGAACGCGGTCTTCAGAACTTCGATCCGAATGCGCCGACGGTCGCCGAAATGACCGAGACCGCGATCCGATTGCTTTCTGCGGGCGGCGAACGGTTCCTGCTGGTGGTCGAGGAAGAGGCGACAGACAATATGGGCAACAACAACAATGCTTCAGGTGTGCTGGAAGCCGCGAAGCGTGCAGACGAAGCGATCGGGGTTGCGCTGCGGTACCTCGCGGATAATCCTCAGACGCTCCTGGTGACCTGTGCCGATAGCGATGGCGGGGGGTTGCGGATGCGGGGGATCCCCGTGAAGCCGGGGGAGAGCGCACCGAAGAAGTTGCCGGCGTGGGATGACCACGGCGGACCGATTGATGGGGTCAGCGGGACGGGGTCGGCGCCGTTCATCGCGGCTCCCGATCGGGCCGGACGATCCTTGCCGTTCATGGTGGTGTGGGCCAGTCGGAACGATGTTTCGGGTGGTGTGCTGGTCCGGGCTGATGGATTGAACAGCCATCGAGTGCGCGGCACGGTGGACAACACGGCGATCGCCGAGTTGATCCGGCTGACGCTGTTCGGGTCGCCGGATGGGCCAACTGCGACGGAGTCTGTCCTCAGCGCGAAGTAACCCGGGGTCGCGTTCGGTTTACCTTCTTCGGGGCGGTATGAAAAGCGGGCATCAGCGCGTCAGTGGCGCTGCTACGCATCACTCGCCGGGATCGTGTTCGCGGGTGGACCGTTCCAGGTTCACGAATGGACGATCGACGGTGGCGGTGGGTCTTCAACCGGTGGGAACTTCCAATTGGACGGCACGATCGCGCAGCACGATGTCAGCCAGCCCATGACCGGCGGCGCCTATGAGGTGGTCGGAGGCTTCTGGGCATCTGTGAGCTGTCCGGCCGATCTCGACGGGAATGGGGTTGTCGACCTCGGTGACCTCAACCTTGTCCTCAGCGTCCTCAGCGTCTTCGGTGTCGGTGACGCAGGAGATGTCAACGGCGATGGGCAGACCAATCTGGTTGATCTGAACCAGATCCTCGCCTCGTTCGGCAACCCCTGCTGAGCAATTGCAGGACGCTCTGGGAAACCGGGGCGTTCTGCTTCACAACAGCAAGCGATCGTCGTCCGTGTTGCATGAGGCAGGGATACAGTCGGCCGGTACAGACACGCACGGCGCAGATCGCGCATGCGGTGTCCGCTCTGACGGAAGTGGTGAGTCTGGAAATCAATCGCGCTTGTCTTTTAGGCTGCCATTTGGTCGTGATCGGAATCGATCGCTTCTCGAACGGTGCACAACAGTTCCTCAGTTTGGAAGGGCTTGAAGATGAGCGCAAAGGCACCTCGGGACCGTGCCAGGGCGGTGACCCGTTCGGATTTATCTCCGGTGAGGTAGATGACCGGCACCGACGGTATGTCTTTTCTTTTTCCAAGTCTGTCCTGGACGCTGAATCCGTCACCAGCGGGCATATTGATGTCGAGAATCATCAGGTCGGGTTTCATCAGGCTGGCCTGATGGAGCGCCTGGTAGGAATCCATGGCGCACACCACGGTATAGCCTTCGCCTTCGAGTCGTACTTTCAATGCGGAGAGGTAGTGGCGGTCGTCATCGGCGATGAGAATCGTATAAGACATGTGGTAGGTCCTTCATAGGGTAGGAGGATGGGTTGACAGCTATGGCACATCTGTAGGCTGCTTTGAAGCGTCGATCGCTTTGTGCAGGGCTTCGAGTATTTCGTCTGCCTGGTATGGCTTCGAGTAAAAACCGGCCGCGCCGCCCGCCATGGCCTGTTGGCGCACGGAGTCTGCGATATTCGCGGTGAGGAAGATCACCGGGATGTGTGAGAGTTCGTCGTTGTCGCGCAGTCTGCGATGGACTTCGAGCCCGTCGATATCCGGCATTCGTAGATCGAGGATGATCGCGTCGGGAACAAGTTCACGGGCCGCGTTCAATCCCGAGATGCCGTCGGGGGCGGTGTGCGTTTCATAGCCGTGCGCTTTGAGTCGGGCAGACAGAGCAAGAGCGATCGTCCATTCGTCGTCGATGATCAGCACCTTATGCGACACGGTCGAACTCCTGTGTTGTCAAAGTGGCGATCCCTTCAAAGGCCTGCTCCGCTTCATCCGGATAGTCCCAAACTTGTTCAACTTCGACCGTAAACGAGGCGAGTTTGAGAGTATTCTTCTGACTCAGGAGTTTGTGTGCTTCACGAAGCCGTTTCAGCCATGCTTGCGGGTCATTCGTCCGACCAATAACCCAGCATCGACTCGGCTGCGTTGTGGTTGCGTGGAAATGGAGGGGGATCACAATGTCTGTGGGCCGGGTCACTGAGGCGAGGAATTCCTGGATCTCGAATGCGCGCTGTGCATCGTCTTCGCTATCCGGGATGGACTCTTGTGCATGAAGGATCGCGATCTTGTCTTGTTCGGATGCGCTGCCTTTGATCATTGATCGGAGTTGGGTGAGGACGGCGTCTCGGTCGTACTCAGGGACGGTGAACGAGAATGTCGAGCCTTCACCATGTACGGAATCTACAGAGAGGCTTCCGAGGTTGAGCCACGCGAGTTCCTTGGCGATGCTCAGGCCGAGGCCGAATCCCTTGGCGGAAACATCGCGTGAAGTGGATGCCTGTTTGAATCGACCGAAGAGACGGTCAACATCGTCGGGCGAGAGGCCCGGGCCCTGATCGATGATCGCGATCGTCACAAGCCCCGGCGTGGATGAGCGTTTCGCGGTCAGCCGGATTGTTCCGCCTTCTGACGAGAACTTGATCGCGTTCGTCATCAGATTGCTGATCACACGACGCATTTTCTCGCTGTCCGCGAACACCGGGGGCAGATCGGGGTCGATCTCTTCCTTGATGATGATCGATCGGGTGGACGCGCGTCGTGCGAGAGTGACGCGGTCCTCCGCAAGAACGGCTTGAACATCGTGCCGCTTTCGGCTTACTTTGAGGCAGCCGGCTCGGAGCTTGCTTGAGTCCAAGAGATCTTCAACCATCTGATTCAGGCCAAGTACGGATCCATCGATAATCTTGAGGTAATTCGCTTGATCTTCGGTGATCGGGCCGGCGAGCCCATCCGTGATGATCGAGGTAAACTCCTTGATGACCGCCAGCGGTGTGCGAAACTCGTGCGACACATCATCCACCACGCGATGGGCTCGATCGGCGAGCGCACCGAGAGCAGCGTTTTTCTGAGCGATCGTGTCGTTGGAAACCAGGAGGTTCGCTGCGGTGATTCGCAGGTCTTCTGTCATGCGGTCGGCGAGGTCAATGGCTCTGGCTCTCGAATGGCCCATCACCCACACGAAGCAAGCCACAACCGTGCTGAGTATCAGCCCGTACAGAGCGATTGTTGGTGACTGACTCGCTATCGCGGTGGCCTCGAACTTTGGCGTGCTCATGGTTTCGATCGTCCAGAGCCGGCCGCCGGCGGCCACCTGGTTCAATCGCGAGAAGCGGCTTCTGTGGAGGGTGCTGCCCGGTGAGCCGTTTGCATCAGGGTCGTAGCCGAGATTCTCGTGGAGCAACGATTCATCGGAGTTCGATAATCCTTCGAAGACGCGATAGCCGAGACTGTCTTCTGCGATATCAAGAACACCGTCGAAAATCTGGTCGATCACCAGGGCGGAATAGATGATTCCCCTCAGCGACTGGGTGCGCTCTTCTTCTGTGCTCGTCGGAGAGCCATTCTGGTACACGGGGACAAGAAACAAGAACCCCGGTCGCACCTGCTCGTCCTGAACAAGCGAGAGTCGCGCGGTCAGGGTTGGCTCACCGGTTCGTATTGCCCGTTCTACGGCGGCACGCCTATTGAACTCGGACCCGACATCGTATCCCCAGGCCGGGCGATTCGCTTCGAGTGGGTCGATATACACAATCGGATAGAGCGTGTCGTAGTCGCCGCTGGTTTTGATCTGGAAATCCGGAGCGTCATCTGATCGCTCGTTCATCAGGAACGCATCGAGATCATCACGGAAAACCCTTTTGATGAATCCGATGCCAATCGTTCCGGGGAATTCACGCGAAAGATCTCGCGATTCGACATAATCTCTGAAATTCCCTCGCGTGACCTCATCGCTCGCAGCGTACATGCCCCGCCCTCCCTTGAGGCCGTATACCGGGAGATAGACGCGCCGGGTTGCTTCGGCAACGACGAGGTCGCTCAGGTGGTCGAACCGGGCCTGCCCGGCCTCGTGCTCCTGGGTTGATGCGCGCTGGGCTTCGATTGTTGTGATGACGAGACCGGTTGCGAGTGCGAGCGCCACACTCACCGCGAGCCATAGCCCGCCGCGTGTGCGCGTTCGTTGGTCGTTCTCCCTTGTTTGCGACAGTCTGGCTTTGCCAAGACCGAGGGTCGCGATCCCCAGCAAACAGGTCAGCCAAGCCGTGTGGAGCGCCATGGTAGAAAAGAATCGAAAGTCGGCGAGGTGATGCTGGGTCATCAACATCAAGACACCGGTGATCGCCCCGATACCGGTCGCGGCCCCTGCACAGGTTCTCTGTATGGCGAGGGTCACTCTTTGCTGGTTGCGAACGGAGCAGGCGGCCAACGCGCTGCTCAGGAGCAGAAGAGATACAGCGGTCGCGGGGGACATCCGCCCAGGATGGTCATGCTCAAGCCCGGAGCGAGACAACCAGTCCGTTACGAGCAGCTCGTCAATTCCGAACGAGCGTTCCAGGATGATCTGTAAACAGGTCAGTGCGGCAACCGACCACACGAGCAATGACAGTAACAGTGCCACCCGATCCGGCCAGTTCGTGCTTCTGCATTTCGGCGGCTTGATGGTAAGCAGTACGAGCGTGAGTCCAAGCAGACCGAGCCCCGCCGCGGTGTTGAACTTCATCGAAGGCAAGCCTGGGAGCAGTGAAGTTACGGTCCGCAGGTGGAGCAGCCAGCCGATCACGATAGTGCTGGTTGTGCCGACGGTGATCGCGCCAATGAGGCGTAGTCCGACAAGGCCCCACCCAACCGTGGAGACCGCTTCAGACCTTAGGGACTTGGCGTGTGTGTTCCTCTCGGAACCGAAACTGTCCGAGTTCGGAAACATGCGTGGTACTTCGTCGGTCGGTATATCAATCTTCAATAGCTTTGAAGAAGCACAGGTACTTCAATCTTGTAGACACAGAACCGGGGGGTGTCACGGCTCCCGATAAGTTGCGGCATAGGAACGAGGTTGATGGCAGTACCCTGTTCTGGGTAAGTGAAAACAGCGTGCCGAAGCACGCCCAGTCGCCCGCTGTCGCGAGTCGTCGAACGAGTGGGGCGTTCGGTACGCCAGTTGAACTCATCGTGCAGGCAAGTTGGGCCTGGGAGCCTGGGATCAGGTCTCTGGTTGTCCGGTTCCCAGTACTGTCAGGACTTGTTCCTCAAGACTTGGGTTGGGCCGGGAAGTACTGATCACTCAGCATCCCGTGAACGATGTGAGCGTACTCTCGGGCGATCGCGTTGGGGTCAGTGGCAGTGGCATACTGCTCTTCGATTTCTCGTGCTCGTTGCGGACTCAGCGGCCTGAGATCCATCTCATCATGCCGCCTGCAGAGTTCCGGCCAGGCCACCGCGGCGTCGTCGCCGAAGGTCTCTTTGTAGGCAGCCTGCATCGCTGCAAATGCCGCGAGGACTTCGCGCCAGATCGAGCCAGCCCGTGCTCGCTCCTCTCGCTCCGCCAGCAGGAGTGCAAATTCCGCGAACATGAATATGGCCGGGCTGTCCGGGCCACCGTTCGTCGCGGGAATCTGGTTCAACGCCGGCTCGTGTCGGATCGCTAGATCGCCGGAGGCGAACGCGATGCAGTCCCGCACCAAGTTTCGCTTCGCAGTGAGGCAGTAGCCGAGATCGGGATAGTACTTGAGGAGCAACGGACGGAGTACACAGTCGTGAACCCCAGCATACTGGAGCAATTCGCCGTCGGCAGGTGGTGGCTGCCAGGCGGGATCTCTGCGGCGTTGCTCGACGCGCCAGATGAGGCGTGTCCGGAATGCGTGGTCAAGACCGAGGAGGTACCGCACCCAGCAGGTATCCCAGTCCGCGATCCGCTCGTAGTAGCGAGCTAGCAGCTCTGGGTGCGAGCGGTGGTCGAAGTCCCAGAAGAAGGCCGCTGCTCGCTGCGTCTCTGGATCACGAGGGCCATGCACGACCGAGAGGATGCCGAGTTGGTACACATCTCGTTCCAACTCACCTTCCTTGGGTAGCGGGATGCAACTCGTCGGGGGCAGCAGCGAGGGCGTGACGGAGAACTCGGGCAGCTTGCCTGCCTGTCCGCGAAAATGAGGCGCTGCGATACCACCTTTCATGTGCGGGGGCCAGGCTAGCTCATCCTTAAGAAGCCACGCCTTGATGGTTTGCCCTGGTGTCAGATCCGGATCCACGGAAATTCGGACTTGCTTACCGACTTGAATTTTTTTGTCGAGAAGGAAGCCGGAATAGTCACCGAATCGTTTCATCGACCATAGGACATCGGCCTCAACTGTCACACGAGTTCCTCGCGGCGCACCTGGGATCCAGACACACAATGCGCGAGAGGGCCCGTTGAGGAGATTCACGGCATCAAGGTGAGTCATGGCTGTGGGTTATCCTTCTCTACACTGGTTTTACACGAACGACGCTGATGTTGGTGTATATGGCTGCCGTCCTGTTGACGCCTCCCACATTGACGGTGATTTGCAATAAACCACCCCCCGGCTCGGCGATCGGACCTTTGCCTTCATGCCCACCGGTCGGGCGGGACCGCCAAATCTGATTCGCCGGATCGGTGTCACTGTCGGTCAGAAATGGGAACGCTGTGGACTGAGTCTTGCACCAGTTGATGACGCTCGTCAAGGCATCTTTCCATGTTTGGCCAGTCTGTACCTGGATGAGGAAGCGGTGCACAGTATTGCCGTATTGGGAGGGTGGATCACTGTCATCTGCTGTGATCGGAGCAAAGAGAGTTTCGCACTCTGCCGTCCATGCCGACAGAATCTCTGCTTGCGCTTGCGCTGGCAACTGGTAGAAATCGTTCTCAATCGGAACGGGGTACGGGGAAAACTCAACGGTATATTCGCTCATGGTTTGCTATCTCCTTGCACAGGTCGCAGATTCGCGACGGAAGCACTTTTGGCGCAACGGAATCCAACACGGTAAGAAGCCTCGCCCGGCGGCAAGCTGTACTCGCTGTCAAAGCTGTTGTACGCGGGTACATCATGCCAGCATGTCCCGCGAATCGCCGGAACGCGGGGGATTCCGCGCTGGTCCGATGAAGTCCATTCACGGACATTGCCGTACATGAATATGAGACCGGAAGGCAGCATCGCCGCATCAGGACCGTCCACCGGTGCCGCGTGTTTGTGGTAGTCCGTCAGTAGATCCGCATCAGATACGGCCTGTGTGGCTCGCAGCATTTCTGGCGTTGGTTCAAGCTGGGATGGTGCCCCTTCGGCGCTCCAACCCCAAGGGTATGGCGACCCACTGCCCATCCGGGCCGCAGCCTTCCACTCGGCTGCCGTTGGTAACCGTTTGCCTACCCACGCGGCGTAGGCGGCGGCGTCCTCGCGCGTGATCGCGACCACCGGATAGTTGGCCAGTTCCGGATCGTAGCCGTCCGGTCCCCAGTGCATGGGGAAACGCCCCGTGGCCTCCGCGAAGGGCCTGTACTCGGCGTTTGAAACTTCCTTGCGATCGATCCAGAATGCGGTGTGGTGTGTCTGCGCCTGGTACATACCGGTTGCCGGATCCGCCGGACCGAGCGGGTAAGTGCCGGTGGGGATCTGGACCATGTCGGCAAAATCGCTCGGGTTCCGGCGTGGCGCATCGATCAACACTTCGGACTTGTCTCGAGGATCGATACGGATATCAATTTCCGCAAATCGCTCCCCGTCGGACGCAATGAGCGTGAACCGGTACCTGCCTGGCAGTAGATGAACATCGTCGAGTGGCATCTCCCCGAGCCGCCGTGCCGTGGCAAGCGAACCGTCCGCGAGGTGCTCCTGCACGAAGGCTGTTCCTCCGGTGCCGTCCGATGCGGTGAGGCGCACGCGTACCCTTGCACCGGCCCATGCGATGTAGTTTGACCATGCCAGCACGCCGACAGCAGCAACCAGTAACACGACTCCGGAAACGGCGAACGACCCTCGCCGACGCCGGGCAAAGCGCCAGGCATGGCGTCGCAGCGTCGGTCTTCGGGCCAGAATCGGATCACCGGCGAGGTAGGCTCGAAGGTCAGCCGCCATGTGTGCTGCAGTGGGATACCGGTCCCGCGGTGCCTTCTCGAGCGCCTTCAGGCAGATCGTTTCCAAATCGCCGCGGACAGCGGGATTGGTCAGGGAAGGACGACGCGGCTCGGCAGTCTGGATCTCCTGAAGTACTTGGTGCTCGGTGTCGCCCTCGAAAGGGCGGCGGAGGGTCAGCGTTTCGTAGAGCACGATACCGAGAGAGAAGATGTCGGCGCGGTGATCGATGCGGGCGGTGCGTGTAGTGGCCTGTTCAGGGCTCATGTAGGCGACTGTGCCGGCCAATTCTCCGGTTACTGTGAGCCCGATTTCCAAGAGGTTCCGTGCGATGCCGAAGTCCGTGAGCAATGGATTATTGCTTTGATCGAGCAGTATGTTTGTTGGTTTGACATCCCGATGGATGATCCCTCGCTGGTGCGTGTGATCGAGGGAGTCCGCGATGCGGGCCAAGAGTGAGGCCATATCGCGCGCGTACCGGCGATCGCCGATTACGGATGTCCCGCCCTGATCGCGTGCGTCTCGGAGATTGTCCAGATGCTCTGCGAGCGTCGATCCCTCGATGTAGTCCATCACCAGGAAGTGCACACCACGATCGAAACCGAAGCGGTGCACCGCCACGATCGCCGGGTGCTGAAGTTGTCCGGCCGCCACCGCTTCCTGCCGGAACCGGGCGACGCGGGCATCGTCGCGTGTAGATGATGATCGCATGACCTTCAATGCAACGCGTCGCTTGAGTTCGTCGTCGTAGGCGAGATAGACCACACCCATCCCGCCGCCACCGATGCGGCGAAGAATGCGATAACCACCGAGTTCCTCATTTTCCTGGAAACTCGTCTCATCTTCCCCGAGTTGCGATCGTGCCGCGCTGCCTGCGTCCAGTCGCGACCATGTGTCATCGCCGGCGCACGCCAAGAGCGACTCTACTTCGCTCCGCAAATGCGGTGGGCATGCTTCGTCGAGAAACCGGGCGCGTTGGTCCGGTGCGAGATCGAGTGCTTCTCCGAACAGGCGCCGGATCTCACTGGCTTGGTCGGATTCGTCCACGGTAGCCCCTGTCTGACATTTGCCGGCATAAATCTCGCCTGCTCGTTCAACCTCTTTCTCGATCGACTCTGTATAACACCACCGCAAACCGGCTCGGGTGGTGCGCATGGGATAGGCCGCTAGGGTTATGTAATTATCAGATTTTCCAAATCGTCGCTCAGGGACGATGTATTCGACAGCATGACATTCAGCGACTTGCCCGGGCTACGCCCCGATTAGAATACTGATCTCTAGCAGTCAAGGTGCCGTCGCAGCCAAGCGCTAGCGAACTGCCAATCGCGTCGAGCCGTTGCGATCGATACATTGCTCGCCACCGCGACCTGCTCGTGCGTTAAACCACCAAAGTATCGCAGGCGAACCACTTGCGCTTGTCGGGGATGCTCAACAGCCAGTGCTGCGACCGCATCGTCGAGTTCCAAAATATCGATCGCTGTCTGCTCTGCCGCGAGGTTGTCGTGGAAGCCAACGCGGACCCGGTCCCCCCCGCGTTTTTTGGCGGCACGGCGCCGAGCCGCATCCACCACAGCGTCGTGCATGGCCCTGGTGGCGGCGTGATAGAACTCTCGGCGTGACTCGAAGTGTTCGGTTACCGCTCCGAAGAGGCGCAGATACGCCTCGTTGACCAGCCCCGTTGCTTGCAGGGTTGCGTTGGCTGGGATGTGTCGCAACTGCCGACGCGCGTGGGCTAACAGATCCTTGTAGACGAGGTCCATCAGGCTATCGACGGCACCGGGGCGGCCTTCTGACACGGCGTTTAGAAGCTTCGTGATTTCTCCGGTTGCCGCCATGATTCCATCTCTGGATTAATCCATCTGGCCCGACCTACATACCCAGTCTACAGCCATGGCCGCCATCAGGATCAGGTGATTTTCGAATTTCTTGCCAGCCTTGTGATCGGCCGGGGACTTCCTTTGCGGTGGGTTTAGAAGCCGATTCCACACTGTATTTGGAGAATCTCCAATGAGCCGTGAAGAGACTTACATCGTCGTCCGCGCCGAGCTTGCAGAATATGGCTCAATGCTCCTCGGCGACTCCCAAACTCCTTCGTCGGCGAAGGTGACCATTTCTGAAGTCGACTCGGAGGATCTTCCAGAGGTCCGACGCGAACGCGGGGTGATCGGCATTGTGCCGTCGATTCCGGTAAGCCTCGTGGAGCCGATTCGAGTCGCAACCTCACCCGGTGAAGCCTGGGGTCTGGACGCGATCGGCGCCAGGACCACCCAATTGACGGGGCGCGGCGCGTCTGTTGCTGTGCTGGACACAGGGATCGATCGAGACCACGAGGCTTTTAACCAGTTGCGGGCTTCGCTTGTTGAGCGAGATTTTACAGGTGAGGGTGATGGCGACCGCCACGGTCACGGAACCCATGTCGCGGGCACCATCTTCGGCAATACGGTAGATGGGCGACGCATCGGGGTCGCCCCCGGCGTGGACCGCTGCTTGGTCGGCAAGATACTCGATCACACCGGTCGCGGTTCGACCGCCGGCGTATTAAAAGGTATGCAATGGGCTTGCGAATCCGGGGCTGACATTATTTCAATGTCTATAGGCTTGGACTTTGTGGCCTACATGAGAACGAAGGAAGATCAACTCCGGCGCAACCTGAAAGGTGCTCCTCCCGAAGCTGTGCGGAGTATCGCGACTTCCGTGGTCCTCCAGGCCTACAGGGGGACCCTCCGTGTCTTTGACACATTGGCCGCATCGATCCGGGCTCGGGCGATATTCGACCAGCGCGCCTGCCTCATCATCGCAGCCGCAGGAAACGAGAGTCGCCGCGATCTACTCCCCGAGTGGGAGGTGACCGCATCACCTCCCGCAGCGGCGGATGGTGTCGTGGCCGTAGGTGCCATCGACCGCGCTGGACATGTCGCACCTTTTTCAAATTCCGGGCCTGCGGTCGTCGCCCCCGGAGTGGATGTCCTCTCGGCTCGCGCGGGAGGCGGACTGGCAGTCATGTCCGGCACCAGCATGGCAGCCCCACATGTGGCGGGTGTCGCCGCGCTGTGGGTGGAGAAGCTGCAAGGGAAAGGTTCCCAGGCTGATCACGAAATCCTTGCGTCGAAGGTTCGGATGACGGCCAGAGTGCCTAACGGTTCCGATCCCAATGATGTCGGTGGCGGCACGGTATATGCGCCGCAGGAATAGCGCGTCCATTCAAAATAAGCTCAGGATAATTACTTATGTGTAACGATCAAGCAACAAAGCTGCTCTCCGGGTTCGGTTACAACACGGTGCGATTGCCTCGTGAAGGTATCCGGCCATTGTTGGTCATGACACGCAATCGACGCCAGGGCAGCGTGCTCGGCCCGATTGATGCTTTCCTCGAGTCTGCGGGAGCCCCGGTCCCGGAAGTGAGTATGAACGAGCGAGCAGCGGATATCAGCGGAAAGCTGAGTTCCTCGTTCCGAATTGGGATCGGCGTCGGGATCCTCGAACGCATCCTCACCGGTTTCGGACTCAGCGGCGTAAAACTGGGGTTCGCGTTCTCTGGGGCGCAAGAGATGTCTTTCCGCTTCGGAGATGTGCGCATCGACCGGGTGCATGCCACCGCCATTGGCGAATATCTCCGAAGCGCCACGCCTCGGCTTGATTCCATACTCATCGACTCGGTGGACGGGCGTGGTGAGGCCGCCATCATCACCGATGTCCTCAAGTCGAACAGTTTCGATGTGATTGTCAAAGACCGCAACGGGTCAGAGATGGACATCGATATTGCCGGGTTGCAGAAGGCGATTGATCTCAAATCATCCATCCTCGTTTCCAGGAACAGTGACCGATCAGTCAATTTCCGAAGCGATCGCCACCTGACTTTCGGTTTCAAGGGTTTTCTTTTCTGGATTAACCTGGAATCCGGTGGGTTCCACCTCGAGCCGCCGCCCGGCGGAGACGGCCATATCGGCCCGTTGTTCAATGGGCTCGAGCAGTCGCAGCCGAATAGGACGGAACTCCTCTTTGACCAGGCACCCGTGGCGCTGGACTTTCCTCGCAGCGTTGCAGCTCTCGCACCGCAGTTTGGACACTTCGAGGGGGAAGTGGTGGCGCGCTGGCTCCGACACGATGGAGCCGATCGGCGCATGGAACTTATCGAGGAAGTCCGGTACATCGATCCCTCCGGGCGTGTCTGGCGCGCACCTGCGGGTCGGATTGTCGACGGCGCGAGCATACCGCCGGCCTTCTGGTCCGTGGTTGGCCCTCCTTATGTCGGTGACTACCGACGGGCCACGGTTATCCATGACATCGCGACAGCGGACCGAGCGGCCACCTCGCACCAGACCCACCGCGCGTTCTTCCACGCGATGCGCTGCGATGGGGTGCCAGAAATCAAAGCTCATGTCATGTACCAAGCCGTTCTGCGTTTCGGGCCACGCTGGGACGCCGCTGGGGTGACCATGAGCGACCTTTCCGCAGCCGGTCCGATCGATGCGCAAACGCTCGTCGACGCGGTCTATCGGGCAACAGCCGTGCTGCCGCCTGAAGCTGATCCCGATCGCGTCAGCGAATGTGTCGACCAGATTCTCCACACCCGCCACTGAGATTCGATCGGATGCGGACGCTCCGTGAGTGCCCTCCCGGGCTTCTTCCTTACCCCACTATGAAGAAGGAACACCATGCGCTTTGTCAGCTCACTGATGTGCTTGTTGCTCATTTTGTCTTGGAAGACATGCCTCATCTATGCTGCCCCGCAGAACGACGCGGTGGTGGTTGCGAACGAGGAAGCCGCACCGCCTGAGGCATGGCTCGCGTTTCGCGCGCGTTTCCCGTTTCACATGCAGACGCTCGCGGCCACTGCCCCGGACGCAGAGGGCCGGCGCACGCTGGTTGTCTCTGAACCGCCGCTGTTTGCGACACTCGCGGGTATCCGGGCTGTCGATCCGATCCGTCTCGCTTCCGGCACGACGCATACCTGGACCGTGGGATACGACGGTTGGGTCCGAGATGTCGTTTTTGATGTGCCGCCGACAACACCCGACGAGTTTCAGGAACTCATCGCAGGTCTCGGCCGGTATCTGTTCGGCACGGACTACAAAGCCTTTGTGCTTGACCTGCCCGTGACCGCTGATGTGTTTCGAATGAAGTACCCTTTGGATATCCGAGTCACCATTGGCGAGGTGGAAGCGTGGTATCAGGATCTGGATTTCACCCCGCTCAACGGAAATGACTTCACCAGTTTGACCATAGCTCCCGAGGGCGTTTACGCGAGTACCGAACCGGGGCTCGTGGCGTGGATCGTTCCGAAACGAGGTATCGAGCAGAAGAGAGCTGACGCTCGCCGCTTTGCACTTGACTCGGACCTGATCATCGGAGCGATTGATCGCGGCAACTCTGTTGTGATCCTCGCACGCGAGCGCCAAGTACCAGTAACCGTGCTACCGCCCCTCCGCTGGGAGATGATTAGGGATCTCGCCGCGGCGACGGGGAAGCCGCTCGCTCAGAGCTACGAGCGAAGCCTGTTCGCCGCCGGACCGACTTGGAAAGGATGGGACTGGGCTCCCATCTATCTCAGCCCCGAACTGCTCGACAGTGAGTATGGCAGCATTCTGAACTGTACGGATCAGATGCTCAAGGGCTGGAGCCTCGCCGGGCTTGTGGAGTACCGGAACTTTCCGCACCCGCTTCCTGAGCGTCTCCCGTTCAATGGACCGCTGGTCACGCAACTCGGCGCCGAGGAATTGCTCTTCAACTGGAATACCGCTGGTTTCGGGGTTACATCGCATACAGCGCAAGGAGTTCTCTACGCCACGAATCGCACTGGTGCTCTGCCCGTTACTTACAGATCGGACAACCAACCCCATGAACAGTTCGATCCGGAGGTCGCCCTCTTTGAGGAGCAAGCGTACGCCTACTTCGCTTCGCTCAACAACCCGATGCTGGCGCGAGTCGTTCAATATACCGCCCTGTATCAGATCTTTCGCACGGGCGATGTGGTTGCTCCGGCGAGAGAATGGCCAGTCTGGAGCCACTCCGATGGTCTGGAGGCTGTGGCCCGCAGGGTTCTCCGCAGGACCCGTCATATCAATGACAAAGCCATTGATGATGTCGCTCAGAAAATACTCTCTGAAAATCAGCGTTGTTTGGAACCGGGTGAGCTTGGAGTGCTGAATTCGCGCGAGGTGTCCGGGTTATTGCGCGGTGTCCGTGACGATTATCGCTTATTCTTGCTCAAGCATGGGCCTTCTGGCGAGCGAGCCCTAGCCAATTGGCTCGCGAGAACTCGTGAGCGCCCCCCGGAGATGGTCGACGATCAGGAACTGCAGTCCGACTTACTCGGCTGGACCGCCGTGTTCACAAACCTGCCGTTGACTGCTGTGTGCGATGTGGAGCAACTCCAGGAGGAATTCTCCAAGTCTCGCCCGGCATCCGCTGGAGAGGCTTGGATCCGAACGCCGACCGTTGTCTACTCGCGCACACTCGGCCCGATCGCAACGGGCAGTGGGGGACACAACCTCGATCCTCATACTGTCCGCATCATCCGAGATGCCTCGCAGCCTTCCGGAAGGATCTCGCTTACACCCGAGGGTGCAGTGATTTGCAATCCATCCGACGCCGCAATCATCGAGTGTCATCCAGCAATCATCGCTCGCGCAACGAACCGCGCCGAGTTGATCGCTCGACTCAAAGGCCTCGTCAATGGCAATAATTCCGTGCCTCCCCCGCAGTCCCTCACGGATCCGCTTCAAATCGGCACACCATCTCCCGGATCCAAAGGGCGCGGCCTCAAATCTCACCATCTCTCCTCTTCCAATCCAGCCGGAAGCCGCTCGCCTCTGCGCGAACCGTCGTTTACCAACAGCATTGGAAGGAGCAGTGAAGTTCTTGTGGTTAGCGTGCAGGAGGATCAGGTGGTCCGCATCCGTCGTATGCGTGGGGATGGCACACTCTCCGAGGGTGAATTCTGGAGCTCACGGGATGCATCCTTTGCCATTCGTAGTCAGATTGAAGGGGCGGCCGACAACGGACAGCCGCTGCGTATCCGTTTCGACGATTCCTGCCCTGATGCTTTCACCGATCGCACGATGAGAGATGTCGCGAAGGCTACCTCCTTAAGAGAAAATTCCCGGAACAGAGCCGATCGCTTTGTGGTGCTGTTGCGAACCGCTCCGAACTCCGAGGCTGTTCTAAATCAGCGTGTTCGGGGTTTGGACCTCAACGGCCTGCCGGACCTTCAGCGGCTTGATGACACGGCCCATCGCGTCACGACCAAGATGAACGCGACCGTGGGGGTTCAGAAGTATCCGATTGAGATTGACGCTTATCTTGTTCACGCGGAGGGGCTGAACGCTGGGACACTCACCCGGACGCTTCAGGAGTCCATCCAGGGTGCCGAAAATCTTACGCTTGCCGAAGTACCCGAACACATCATGAGTGATCTGATGACGACTTTTCAAGCGGCGAAAGGATCGTCCTTCCTTCGTGCCAACATGCCTGATCTCGGAGATTTCACGATCAGTCGGTTCGAGCATCGCGGACGAACGGTCGGCACCGTTGTACTCGCTAGAGGCACACGATGAGCATGCACCCCGCTCCCTTTGGCATACCCGTAAGCCGATGGCGACCGACGGTGCGTCCAGCCGACTGTGCCCTGGCGGTCGCCATCCCGCTCGATCCAGACGAGTTTCTCCGGCAGGCGGCGGATCCGCGTCACGAATTTATTCGCAGTTACATATCAATGACCCACGCTCGATTCCCGGGTCTGATGGATGGTCCAGAACCCGTCTGGATTCATTTCTACCAGCCGGTCGTTCAGTGTATTGAGGCGATATTGGATGATATCGCTGCGTGCGGCGTCGAGGTGGTTCGAGATGCGACTGCCGCAACGATCGCTGATCTCACAAACCGCTTCGGTGTCGTATCGATCTTCGGTCACGCCGCGTTCCCATACCTGCGCGAGACGGATCTTCTCAATCCGTCGACTGTTTTCCTCGCGCTGACCGGCCAAAGCCCTCTGTCGCACGCCGCTCCAACTCAGCGATGGCACAACGAGCGGCTGCGTGACGATCAGAATTCTACGCTACCTCGAAGCGAAAAAGATCTCTGTGGATGCTTCACTAACCTCATAAAGAGTTCAAGAGATAGATACTACAAGTGTGAAGCGCTGCGTCCGCCGGATCCGAAGGCCACTCTTCCGGGCGAAGCCAAAGTTCCCTGGACTGCGGCCACGATGTACGAAGCATTTCCGGATGCCATTGCACCGCCAGTTGCTGTCGAAATGGGAGATGGACTGCTCGATCTAAACACACTCGCGAACCTTGTTGGGGAGACATTCTGCGGTACGCTTGAGTTCCTCGCTTGTTCTGCGTGGTGGTTCGCTGAGTTTCTTCGTCGCCAACGCCCGGCGTGCGGAGATATTCTTGGCGTGACTCATCAGGCTGATGCCCAAATCCGCATGGCGATGTACAGGGCTGTAATCCAACTGCTCGTTGACAACCCAATGCCGTACACAGATGCCATCACGGCGATTCACACAGCCGCGCTTCTCAGAACCGACGCTGAGCGGGCTGCCGACTCTGTACCGGATGGATCGGGATAGTCCACGCAGACTCGACCTTTGGGATGTGGTGGCCCTCGTGGGTGCGTACGCTCAGATCCACACGGGGCGTGCGGCCGGAAAATTCGATGGGATCACTGTCAGGAACCTGAACGGTGACGACAGCCCAATCCTCGTCGTCTCGGGACGGTTCAGAAGTGAGCATAGATATGCGGATAGCGGAAGCTTCTGTGACGAATCTCAGCTAAATCGACTTTCTTCACGCCGCGAGCAGTTGACCAGCACCGCTCGTGCTATTGGCGAGGTGATCAGGCTTCGAGACTGCCTCATCGCCAGCGTTAGACAAATATCCCGCCATTAAAGCAAAAAGGCGTGCCGAAGCACGCCCAGTCGCCCGCTGTCGCGAGTCGTCGAAAGAGTGGAGCCGGGGGGAATCGAACCCCCGTGTCGGAACAGTCCGCGTGCCGCTTCTACGCGTGTAGTCGCTGATTTCATCTCGCTCGTTGAAGCGGGCAGGACCCCCTCTTCAACGCGCCAGTCTCAGATAGTTCTCACCGATTGGCGCTGAGGCGCCGCCTTTCGGCCAGCCCGATGTCTTTGAGCGTCGCCCCATCGGGCGTCGGGTGACGCTCAGGCCACTTTATTAGGCGGCCATAGCAAACTGCGGTTCGGCAGTTGTAATTGTGAACGCTTGATAACGCGGTTGCATTCGCCGCGACGCGCCACGACACACATTCCCTGTCCGGTCGATGCCGGTCGGCCCCAATTGTCAAAGAGGAGTGTGATTGTATCACTTCTCGGAGGCGGGAATCCAATGACAGGTGAGTTTTCTCAAATGCCCGCGGGGTCGCTTTCGTGTTCCCTCCCGGTTTCCTTGGGCTGCGGCCTTGGGAGTGGGACGACATACGGACTACTCGGGCTTTCCGGTTCGTCGGAGGCTTGGTTCTCTGAGGCTATCTCGTCGCGAGGTTTGAACGGTGCTGCGTCGTCCGGCGCGAGTTCAGGACGCTTGTCCGCGTAGGAACTCGCCAGGCGTCGGATGTTCTCAATGTTGTCGCGGTCGTCTTCGGGGAAGAATGTGGCGGGGACCGCGCCACTATCTGCGAGTTTATAGAGGACGGTGACGATCTCGCTGTATTCCATATCGAGGCCGTCTTCCAGGAGGTCGGGGGTTGGCTTGTACGCCATCTTCCGGATCATGGAAGCAAGGTCGCGATCGGCTTTGAGTACACGCGGGCTTGATCGCGAGTGAGGACGGTAGAAAATTTCGGCTTGGCCATTATTCTCTTCAGACTTCAAGAGGAGTCGGCCGTCCCAGACATCGACGAAGGCGTCCGGCAGCACCTCAAGGTCGTAGCCGAACAGCACTACGCGGGGTGTGTTGCTTTGGGTAATGTAGATCGTGGGATGGCTGGATGGGACGATGTCGAGGACGAACTTGTTGCCCATCGGACGGGTGATGATCCTGGCGTCATTAATCGACTTCAGGGCCTCGAACGCACTGATGCGCAACGCGAGATCGGGGTTGTCGAGTTGCTCGCGGAGGAACTCACGGATACCAGGATCTCGTGTCGTCGGGAGTTTGGTGAGCCAGCGCATGGCGTCATCGCGTAGCCCGATCGGGCCGGATTCGACAAGTTCTTCGATGTACGGGCGAACGGTCAGGTCGCCGACCCAGGCGCCTGCCTCGATTGCCGCAAGACGCGGGATGGATTCTGGATGTGTGTACAGCGGCCTCAGGTATGGAATTGCGGGTTCGCCTAAAGCTCGGAGGCACCAGCTGAGTTCGTTGGCCAGATCGGGCTGCTCGACGAGGGCCTGGGCGTATCGTCGTCCCCATTCCTCGGGGAAAGTCTGGTCGATACGGGTAAAGCTCAGCAGGTTTATAAATTCGGCGGTGGAATGACGGTACTGCACTGGCACATTGACATAGATCAGTTCCTCGCTTCGTCCGACCGCGATATCACCTCGGAAGCCCGTCTGAAACTTGTTGTTGATGGCGCGTGTGATCTCGCGAGCCCGTGCGTGGGAGGGAGTGTCGAGGAGCAGACGGATGGGTTCAGCATCTTTGATGATCCCACCCGCGAGGATGCGCCCGCGTGTCCGTTCGCTGATGCGCAATGTCGAGGAAGGGTCATCTTCGACGAATGCGAACGGGTTGATGAAGATCGGTCCTTTGGCTTGCGCGACAATCCGGGTATCAGGAGCGGAGGGAGAAGCCACTCCTCGTCTCAAATCGGTGGTGTAGAGTCGTCCGCCTTCGAGGCTGGTGACTCCGCTGCCGTTAAGGGCTGTGACTTCAACATCGAATTCCGCACCGCGAGGGAGGCCAGCGGGGATAAAGGCTTGCACCAAGACCACGGCGGTGTTCGGGCTATCGATGAGTTGGCTGGGCGAAACCGTCGCGAGCGGTCCGCTTTCTGGTGATCCCTGGCCGACCCGTTTCTTGAGCATCTCCTGTTCCAGGGCCGAGCGGATCCCGATCGGCACCACGCCGGAGCCGGTGCCATCGAGACCGACGACGAGGCCGTATCCGGAGACGATGGTACCCTCTGTGCCGCGGAATGAGGCTTCCGAGCCGATCGTGCCTCGGAGGATCGTTTGGGTGTCGCGGATCACGGTGGGCACCTGCACGGTGCTTGCTGGACGCTGTGGTGTTTTGCTGCACGCTCCGAGGGCTGCGGTTGCAGCGAGGAGAACCACAAGGACAAACTGAAATGGCCGATTCGAGATCCGCCGCGTGCCTGTGAACAAACTACCGCTCCTTGCTGTGTGCATCTGAGTCGTGCGCAACTGACGCTCTGGTGCCCCGATCAGGTGTCGAGGCGATCTTTTTTCGTACCGTTTCCGGGGTGGTTTGATGCCCCGCATCGGATGGCGTTCCATCAAGCCCCCGAGGTCTGTGTGGACCTGGCAAGATCGAGGGTTCGGGAGACCATCTGGCCGATTCCCTCGCTGACCTCGTGAATCTTGGCCTCGCCGTACATATAGGCTGGGGCGGTCACAAGGAGATTTTTTTCGTCGATACAGGCCTGGGTGACGGGCTGTACGGCGTGTGTTGCCCCCATCGCCTCGATGGCCTGGACCGCCTCGGGATCGCAGCCGATGGTGACGGTACACCCGGGGCCACCGGAAGCCGTGCCCAGCAATTTGGCGGCGATTACCGGAGCGATACAGCACATCCCGATGGGTTTTTCAGATCTATGGAAGTCGTTGAACACTCGCTCGACCTCGGGTTGAACAGTACATGCCGCTCCGTCGAAGGCGAATGTGCAGAGGTTCTTGGCGGCACCGAACCCGCCGGGGAAGATCAGGGCATCGAATTCGTCGGCGCGTAGCGTCGCGAGATCGCGGATCTCGCCCCGGGCGATGCGGGCGGATTCGGTCAGGACCTGGCGCGACTCGCCTTCCACGGGGGCTCCGGCGAGGTGATCGACGACATGGGCTTGCGGAGTATTCGGAGCGAAGCAGGCCTGCAGCCCGGCCTCGCGGGCCTCGGCCATGGAGGTTTTGGTAACAAGCTCAGCCCTGGGAGACCAGATATGGGCGCCGCGGCGGGCGTAGTCGATGAGCGGGGCGCGACGCTCTTCCTCAAGCACCGACGGAGGATGAGGGTGGTCCGAGCGAGAGAGGGCCATCGCTCGCCAGGAACGCGCAAAAAAGGCGACC
>JBICHT010000134.1:0-8292 GCA_043101125.1 Phycisphaerales bacterium JB050
ACCTACTACTCCGGTCTCGCCACGCGCCAGATCCGCGGCCTCGAAGCCTCCACAATCCTCATGCAGGGCGCGATGGCCGGATTACGCGCCGGGGCCGGCGGCCTCTCTGGGGATCTCATCATCGAGCGACCCGGAGCCGGCGCACAGGCCGGAAGCATCACGCACTCATCCGTCACACCGCAGAACCAAATCAGCGATCTCGTCGCCTTCGATCGCGTCAACACCACACTCCGCTCCACTTCCGCATTCACCGTACGCAACGCCACCCGACCGCAGATCGTCGGGGCCGCCAGCGACGGCACCAACCAGTACTACCTCACCGCCTCTCCACTGGGCGGCATCGATGCCCTCAACCCACTCGATCCCGCCCTGGTCTCTCGGCGCAGCGTTGATCCCAACCAGTTCAACCTCGACCCACGCATCGCCATCCCGGGGTTCAGGGAACAGGCCATCAACGACCAGCAACTGCTCAACGAACTCGATGATGCCGAGGCCATCGCCCAGCGCACGCCCAGCCACGAACGCATCCTGAACGACCTCCGCGAAAAAGCCGAGCAACGCGGCCTCATCAAACCGCAACAACCACAATCCAACGAGTCCGAACAGGAAACACCGCTCAACCCCGATACACGCCAACCCGGTACGCCAACCAACCCCACCGGCATCGAGTTCCCGAGCATCGAAACCCCGGGCCCCAACACCACCGATCCCGGTACTCCGCGCGCCAATGACACGAACCCGATTTCCCGTGGCGGCAATGTCGATGAACTCGATCGACTGCTTCGCGGCTTCAGCCACGACCTCGAACCCAGCCAGTACCCGCTGGGCCCGTCGGGCGCTGGCGGTCCCGACAACGCCCCGCCAGACCTCGGACCAACCCGCCTCCGCCGCTCGAAGGACCTCACCGACGCAGAAGAACTCGGCGTGGACGCGACCGCCTCCCAGGATCGCATGGATCGCGTCATCGAACTGCTCCGCGGACAGACCAACACCATCGAACACATCGCACCGTCTTCCGGTGGCTCGCTCTACGCCGAGCACATGCGCATCGGTGAGCGTCTGCTCGGCGAAGGCATGTGGTTCATCGCCGAAGAACGATTCGTCGCCGCGCTGTCCGCCAAACCCGGTGATGCTATGGCCGCCATCGGACGAGTCCACGCCCAGATTGGCGCGGGACTGTACCTCTCCGCCGCCGTCAACCTCAGCGACCTGCTCCGCGCATACCCGGAACTGGCCACCGTCCGTTACGAGAAATCGCTCCTACCCGGTACCGAACGCCTCGAACGCATCCGCACGCAACTGCGCAAGCGCAGCGTGCAGGACGACCCTTCCGCTCGCAACGCCGGATTCATCCTCGCGTACCTCGGCTACCAGACCGCTCGTCCGAACGATGTCCGTGAAGGCTTTGCCGTGATCAAACGCGTCAACGAAGCACTCGAAACACCAACCGATCCGCTCGTGCCCGTCCTCATGGAAATCTGGAGCAACCCCACTCCCGACGAAAACGCCCCCGAGCCAATCACACCGGGCCCCTGAGCCGCTTCCGGCCGATCCCGATCCATCCCCAACCTCAATTCGGTGGTGTCCTGCACTGGCGGTTTCCCCGGTCGCACACGATCATGAGTCCCCGTGCCCGGTCAGCCCCCTCCATCCCGCCGCGATGCTGCACAGCCGTCCCCGGACCGCACGCCCATCCTGCTCGATCGCCCCATCCCGGCTGGCGAAGCCATTGCCATCCATGACTTCCTCACCGACGGCTCCTTCTCCGCCTTGTGCGCGTACCTCACCGAGTTGTTCGGCGTAGAGGTAACCTTCCGCGACCGGCACGGCGGGCAGATCGAGTCCATCCCTCATCACAACCCGCCATGGCGCATCCACGAGCCCACAGAGGCCGACTTCGCCGTGGCCGACGCCATCAATACAGGCACATCGTGCCGCCCGGTGGACATCGGCGCCCATCGACGCGTCCTCCCACTCCGAATCGCCAACCGCCCGATGGGAGGCCTGCTCGTCGCCCCGTCTGGCAAGCATCCGTTCGATGAACTGCGACTCGAACGCGTCACCGCCGCCGCCGCCCTGCTCGCCCTCACCGTTGTCGAACTCTGCAATCGCGAGGTCTCCCTCAGACGACGCAACGCCGAACTCGATGTGCTGTTCCGCCTCAGCTCGCTCTTCGTCGGAGCGGGCAACCTCGACGAAGTCCTGCGCATCGCTCTCGATTCCTCGAGCCAGATCCTCGGTGTCGATGCCGGCACCATCCACCTGCTCGAACGCGACGACAGCGAACTGTCCATGCACGCCGCCATCGGGCTTTCCGACCACTTCCTCGACTGGTTCAACTCGCTCGATGTCCCCCGCGCCGCCGATCACCAGGTGCTCGATGGCGGCGTGGTCGTCGTCGAAAACTTCGACGAGTACCACGACCCCAGACTCCGTGAAGCAGCCTCCACCGAAGGCCTGCGCAGCATGCTCAGCGTCGGGCTGGTCTTCAAAAACAAAACCTACGGCGTGATGCGCCTGTTCACCAGACACGCCGTCAGTTTCCGACAAAGCCAACAAATGCTCGCCCGATCGCTCGGCGAACAGATCTCCGCCGCCGTCGCCGCCGCACGACTCGAAGCGCAGCGCCGTCGCGACCGCCAGATGCGCCGCCATGTCCGCCTCGCCGCCGATGTCCAGCGCCGCATGCTCTCGTCGGAAACACCGAACTTCGAATCGCTCGACATCAGCGCCCGCTACGACAGCTCCCTCGAACTCGGAGGCGATTTCTACGACCTCATCGACCTCGACGGCTGGCTCGGCATCGTCATCGGCGATGTCGTCGGCAAAGGGGTTCCCGCCGCCCTCCTCATGGCCTCGGTTCGCTCACTCTTCCGCGCCCACGCTACCCACGCCGAAACCGTCAGCGAAGTCGCCCGACGCGTGAACCACACCCTCACACGCGACACGCTCCCAGGCGAGTTCGCCACCGCCTTCGCCGCCTGGATCGACCCGCAATCACGCGAACTGTGGTACTCCAACGCCGGACACGACCCCCCGCTGATCATCCGCGCCGCCGATCCATCCTCTCCGGTCAAACTCGAAACCGGCGGCCCGCTGCTCGGCGTCGATGCCGGCTTCGAATACGAACACGACTCCATCGTGCTCGCCCCCGGCGACACGCTCATCGCCTACACCGACGGCGTCACCGACGCCATGACCTTCGACGGACGCAAGTTCGGGCGCGGGCGCCTGATCGAGAGCGCTCGCGCGCAACTCGAGGAAGACCCGGCCAGCACTGCGCGAGCGGTCTGCGACCGCATCATCTGGGACATCCGACGCTTCGTCGGACTCAACACCGAGCGCGACGACATCACCCTCATCGTTCTTCGCGCCCGCTGAGCCGTCTCAACCGACACGCGGAATCTGCACGAGCGCGCTGTTCCACGGCTCGCCGGTCTGCTGATCGCGCAGCACCTCACCGTTGTACAGGTTGTGCGGATACCGCTCCTGCAACCGCTCGAGCCTCGGGCTGACATACCCCGTGTCAAGATCAAAGTCGCGCGCCGTGAATGTCCCGATCGTCACGCTGCTCACGCGCCGACCGTGATAGTAAAACGCCTCGACCCCCTCCCGACGCAGTTGCTGCGCGTACCGCTCGGCATCAGCACGCCGCACACTCTCATCACCCGCAAAGACCGCGACCTGCAGCGTGTGCGTGTACACATCCTCAAGCGTCTTCACCACTTTCGTCAGGTCGTACTGCGGCGTGGACCCCGGCTTGAGCGGGGGAGGCACCAGCAACGCCATCGCGTACGGACGCGTACCCTGCACTGTCAACGACTTGATATAGTCCAGATCACTCTGCGCACGCTGGTCCTCCGGGTCCGGGTAACTGCCCAGCACCACCGCCGAGCCGCTGCTCACCTGGCGCGTTCGCACATCGGTCCGCCCCAAGGCACGCCCGATCAACGCGGCACGCTGCGCCGCACGCTGCGCGTGTTGCTCACCGGCGACCCGCTCAAGCAGAATCGCCCAACCGCTGTCGCCCCCCGTGGTGGAAACCGGTCGGGACTGCCCGGTGATGGGCTCGCGCGCTCCAGTGGTGCCCGGTGTCGCCCCGCCGTCGATTGAAAGCGGCTGCGTCATCAGCCCCGCGTCCGGCCCGGGCTCTTCGAACACACGGGACCGGTCCGACTGCTCGAAGCTGCCTTGACCCCTGAACACACCCGGAGCCTCGCGCCGGATCCGGGCCATCTCAGCCTGCTCCTGCGCCTCACTCCCCGAGCCGGAACACCCGGGGAGCGCGAGAAACAATCCAATCAGAACCAGAACACCTGAATGGAGCGCACCGAGTTTTCTCCCTGACAAGACCCTATCAGTTATCGGTCTCAAAGACAGGTATTTCAGCGGTTTTTGTGTGATTCGCATACGCGTCCACCCCTGGGTTATTCTGCTAAATGCTTGAAATACAAAGACTTAGAGCAACTTCACAAGATTTTGCAAAGTTGAAGCAGATCGACTGGCACCGTCGATACAAAGTGTGTCACCGGAAGAGTGGAAAGGTTCCGGTTCATTCCAGTTCATAGAGATGACGGCACTCAACGCCGACTCATCCTACCGCTTCGAGAACCCCAGCGCGTACGCAAGGAAGCCTCTGCTCGCAGGACCGATCGTAGCCCATCGCCTTAGGAGTACATCCGCCCAATGGCAAACAACATCAACAACCTCAACAGTTTCACGAGCCCCCGTCTCGACCAGGTCGCGCGGAACTCGCAGGATCGGCCCTCACGCCCCGCGACCAAGCCCACCTCAGAGGGCACCCGCTCGCTCGATCGGAGCGATCGCGTCGAACTCTCCGCCGAAGCCCTCAACACCGAAGGGGTCCGCACCGACCTCGTCGCACGCATCCGTGCCGAGATCGCCGCCGGAACCTACGAGACCGAAGCCAAACTCGACAGCGCGGCCGACGCCCTCGCCAAGGAACTCAGCCTCTAAGCCTGTTCCACAAACCAGCCCCCGCACGAAAGCCGGACTCCCCTGTGGGGTCCGGCTTTTCTCATGGGGTCGGTTCATCGCCGGCATCACCGGCCAGAGGAATCACCACTCGGTGCTCACCACCGATGAGGTCGTGCCAGATGAACCGCGCTTCGGTCTCGTCGTCGTTGAACTCGATCCGGTAGTGGAGGGGGCTGTCGCCGGTTGGGAATATCCGATCGTCCTCAGCCATCGCAGCTTCGACCGTACTGAGCACATCGTCGAGTGACTCGGCTGGCTCGTCTTCAAAGCTTTGTTGAACCACATGCGAGATGACCTCGAGGGCCCTCTCGTCGTTCATCATTCGAGGGCGGTTACTGAACTCCCCTCGATACACCGGTGAGCTGAGATAGACCACACCTCCAGCACAAACACCTGGTGCAAGAACAAGCACCGTCCAAAGTAAACGGGAACTTTTGCGTGGAAGCAGAGGCTGACCCGCACTCTCTCCGCTCACCGACGCGAGGACCAGCCAAACAATTCCACACACAATCCAAGCCGTGGAGGCCAAGCCGAGTGCTCGTGCCAATCGTGCTTCGGGCGTGTACAGGATGGTGTCGATCTCGGTCGCTTCCTGAATTGAAAGGATGAGGTCCTGCTGCTGATCCCGACCGGAGAGGAAACCTGTCAGTCTCGTTACGGTGGATAAATCACCGGCAACAGCCATCAAACCGGGATGTGAGACGGGCACGGGATGACTCCTCCAAAGGCCGCGGCCACTGCGATCATCCTCTTCACGCGGATCCGATTGGACACGGAATGATGTCAACGCTTCAAGACCCTTCGCCGAAGCGGTGCCATCAGCGAACACGAACAATTCCAACGCGATCGCATCGTTCCCGACCGCGGTCAAAGCCATCGGATAGATCGGTTGCTCAACTGCGAAGCGGAACTGCAGCGGATGCGCTCTGCGCTCGTTTCCATCCTTCGCATCCCCTCTCAACTTCGCCGCGGCAAACACCCAGCCCCGATCCAGATAGTCCTGCATCACACTCTCAGCACCTTCCGGTACCGCAAAGCCGTTGACGCTGAGCCAGTTCGTCACCGCATCTGAATTCGTCCCACCGAGGACCGCCGTGTCGTAGAGTCCGACCGTCTCCTGTTGGAGTACATCAAGAGAGACCGCCGCCCCACCCGTCGATCCGCCAAGCAGCGGGATCCACAAAAACAAAAGCACCAGATTCAACAGGATGAGTGCCAGCGGTACCAATCGCCTCGCTCTGAACCAGATGGCCAGCAGTGTCACCGGAAGAATCACGATGACCGGAACCATCGCGTCGAGCGAGGCCCCCCGCCCCGACACCCGCGGTGCCGTCACCATCGCCGCCGCATCAAACATCCCCTTCGTCGCCGGCAGAATCTCCGGCTCGCTCGGCAAGGGCACCAGCCACGCGAACTCCTCGCCCGCGCCCGTGAAGGCCGTGTCGATTGCCAGACGCTGCTCGCCGTCCTTGTACGCGATGATCGCGCGCTGACGAGGCATCGTCGATCCGCTGCCCGTATCCGTCACGATCGAGAGGAACACCTTCCCGTCCGCCTTGGCATCCGGTGTCGCGAACGCGAGACACGAGAGCATGACGGCGAGCATCAACGCGATCGGGGCGAATCGGGCCATGCCTCACGATACGCCAAAGTTCCCGATCCGGTTGCAGGGATTCAGCCGCCGCCGAACTTCGCCAGCAGCGACAGGGCCTTGCGCAGCCCGCTGCCCTCTTTGTTCAGCACGCCGCTGCTGAGCTTGTCGAGCGTCGAGACGAAGTTCAGCATCTCGTCCAGCCGCTCGTTGTGGGCCTTGATCGTCGCCGCATCGTCGCCGTTCTTCTTCGCCAGGCGCGTGTCGCCGGTCATGTCCCGCACCTCGAACAATGACGCTACCACCGGGTCGAGTTCGCGCTTCTTCCGCTCGCGGGCGATGGTCTTGAACATCGTCCAGATGTCCATCTCCGCCTGGAAGTACTCCTTGCGGTCGCCTCGTTTGTGCTGACGATGCACGATGCCCCAGTCGGTCAGGCCCCGCAGGGTCATCGAGGCGTTGCCGCGCGAGATGTTCAATCGCTCCATCACATCGTCGGTACACAACGACTCGCCGGTGATGTACAGCAGCGCATGCACCTCGGCCATCGTGCGACTGATGCCCCACGCCGAGCCCATGCGACCCCAGGTCTCGATGAATCGATCCTGCGCTTCACGCACCGAGCCCGAGTTGGTTTCTGAAGTTTCAGTCATGATTGAAGATTGGACCAAGGTAACCGCCACCGGCCTTCTCATCCATAGACCGCCCCCCTCATCACTCAAGATTCAGCGGAATCGTGGAGGAAACCCGCGAACACAGCGGTCCAAAAAAGCCGGCGAGCGGCTGCAAGAGCACGCTCGACCGGCCTTCCGGGGTCCGTGAATACTGGTGAGCAATGCTCTGAGAAAGTCATCCCTCTCCCGCAAAGCCTACCCAGACAATGAGGCAAATCAAGCCACCGCGAACAAGGCAAGAACGATATTCGCAATTCCCGCCAAACCCAGCACCACGCTCACCACACCATTGAGCGTGAAAAAAGCCAGAGGCAAGCCCGCAATCCCCCGTCGCGCCAGCACCACATGCTCAAAAACCAGCAGCCCGGCCACGCCGAACACCGCGACACCAAACACCACACCGAACCTGGGTTCGATCACCCACGCACCGACCAACGCCGCGTACCCGAGCGCGTGCAGAATGCGGCTGACCCACAAACTCCCGCGCACCCCCAGCGCACTCGGCACCGAGTGCAGCCCCACACTCCGGTCATACTCAAAGTCCTGCAGCGCGTACGCCACATCAAACCCCGCCACCCACAACGCGACGAACGCGCTCAGCAGGATCACGCTCCATCCCGTCGCCTCAAGTTCACCGCCCATGAGGCCCATCGTCTGCGGCGAGATCGCCAGCACCGCGCACACCGGCGAGATCGCCAGCGCGGTCCCGAGGAACAGGTGGCACAGGGCCGTGAACCGCTTCGTGTAGCTGTACAGCGCGATCCACCCCAGCACCGGCACCCCCAGCACCAGCGGCACGGGGTTGCCGCTCACGAACCAGAACCCCGCGCACCCCGCGAGAAACAGCGCCGCGCTCAGCAACGCCATCGCCCAGCCGTCCTTGACCCGCAACGCACCAGACGCGATCGCCCGCCTCGCCGTGCGCGGGTTCGCGGCATCCAGCCGATGGTCCGCCAGCCGGTTCACCAACATCGCCCAGGTCCGCGCCGCGACCATGCAGAACACGATCAGCCCCAGCAGCAACCACCG
>JBICHT010000135.1:0-52882 GCA_043101125.1 Phycisphaerales bacterium JB050
GAGCGGTGCGTGGGCTGGCTGAAGCAGAATCGGCGTCTGAGTACCCGGTACGAGAAGCTGGCGGTGCACTACCTGTCGATGATCAAGCTGGCGTTCATCGATAGGTATCTTCGGCTCATTGAGCCGTCAGACACGGCCTAGGTCTTTCCATTAAACACAGTGATTTTCCAGCTACGCGGAATTTCTTATACAAGATCCATGGCATTGGACACACAGAATAAGAGTGGGCACATGCGGAACAAGTAACCAATCCGTATATGAACAGCGTGCACAGCACGTCGAAGTGCGCCGTCACTGATGCTGAGCGTTCAAAGTACTTGAGAGGTGGTAGCAGAAACATGGCCTCGCTGAAATTCACCGAGAAGCTGCTTCTAGAAGAGTTTCTAGAGATGAGCGATGGATATGTCCTAAACTTCAGTAACCGGACATTTTCTGCTTTCTTTGCGGATTTCGATGTTGATATTGATGGTGCTCAGTACAGCAAGAACAACAGCGGCTCCAAGGCCAACCGTATGCGCAGTTTTTGGGACATTTCGTCAGATCGCCAGGTTGGCGAGGTCATTCTGAAACTTGTCGAATATGCAGAATCCTACCGCCCGGATCACCCAAAGGCTGACGATTGCAGAGCAATCTCAACCCGCTTACTCGATAGTCAGCATCCAGCCACGCAACCTTCTGCCACGTCAGCCAACTTGCGACAAGAGAACCTAATACCACGGAGAACAAATGGCCCAACCGAGATCTTTTTCTCCTACGCGCATGAAGACGAAGAATTAATTGACGAAATCCGTCTCCAACTCGTAATCCGTGAGCGTATGGGTGAGATCGTTAAATGGCACGACAGAAAGATCCCCGCGGGAGACGAGTGGCGAGATGAAATCGACAGTAGAATTAGGCGGGCTAACGTCATCCTTCTTTTCATGAGCCCGCACTTTCTAGCTTCTCGCTATTGCTACGAGACAGAAGGAACAGTGGCTCTAAACCGTCATCGAGACGGTACCGCTCGAGTAATACCGGTGATTTTGCGAGCTTGTGATTGGACCGCTACCCCCTTTGGCGATCTTCAAGGGCTCCCTAAGGATGGTGTCCCGTTTACGCAGTGGCCCGATAGAGATCAGGCATCGCTCGATATCGCTCGGGGAATAATGGAGAGCGTTTCGTGATCGACGGCTTGAAACTTCTAACAAGCCTATCGAGCTGGCGGTCGGCCTTGTCACATCACTGGCAAGAGCAGCGTCGCGTCAAGACCACCCACTGTTTAACGTCAGATCGTTAGAGCTCAGGGTGCTCGACACAGAGTACAGCCTCCGTTTGAATTATGCTTTTGCACACCTGCCGGTGGGATTCATAGCGAAACCAGAACTCGTGTTTTCAGCCTCTAAAGGCAGATCATGCCGACGCGGTGCTCCTCCGGCAGTCTGCTCTCCAGACTCACCCCTCGACCAGTCTCCCGTAGTGCTCTCCGCCGCCGAAGTCTGCACGCGCCGACACTATCCCTCCACCGAAGCCACACGGGACAAGCGTTCCAGCACGCCCAAGGCGTCGGTCACCCGGTCTTCCGGAACGAACAAGTGGTCGTGATAGAACCCGGAAACCGGATTGACCGCGATGTCGTACTCAGCGAGCGCGCTCGCCACGCGCGCCATGAAACCAACCGCCTCGAGCGAGGAATGGACATCGAGTGTGATCATGCGGCACGGGAACTCATGCGCCAGCCCCGCGTCAATCGCGTCCTGCCGCAGAAGGACCAGAGTCGTGCCCTCGGCTTCCTGAAACACCATCCGAGCCGCCACCCCGGGCGGGATCTCATCGCTCGGGACCGATGCAAACACAAAAACACCATCGACCAGACTGGTCCGAAGCGTCCGCAGAAGTGTGTTGAGCCGCTCCTCGCCTCGCACTGGATTCCTTTCAACGGAGCACCGCCCCATGCCTGAAGTCGGCCTGTGGTGTCGGCGTGGCCAGCAGGAAGTATCGGTCGCCACATCGAATCAGGCGCCACATTTCAAAGTACTGAAACCCCACTACCGAGGCACCGCCCCCGGCCGCCCCCTTCGGGTACCCCGCGGCCCATTCCGAGCCCCATTCCGGGCTCCGTTGTGCCCGCGGAGGTCGAAACTCGGGTCCGGCTCGGCGCGGAAGAGCCGGGGCACATACGGGTAGTCGTTGCTCACCACAAAGTAGTAGGTGCCGTAGGGGAACTCGGGCGTCGGCCCGGTGCGCCCGTTGCACTCATCGAGATCACCAGAGCCTTCGACATATTCGAAGTCCTCGTCGTAGGTCCCGTCGTACGCCCCGGGCGGGGCATCGTCCGGGCGGTTGCCCGACTTCAGTTGGTAACTCGGCCGCAACAGCACGATCTCGCCTTCGGTGCTGTTGGCGTCCTTGTAGCCGTACGGGCCGTAGATCGGGAACCCGTCGGCCGCCCAGCCGATCAGGGTCATGCGCGTGGTGTCGGTGATCAGCGGGACCGGCACGCCGTGGTAGTGGTACGCCCCGTTGGGCTGGACATGCCCGTGGTTGGCATCAAGCCCGAGGTTGCGCCGGTTCGGGTCCGCCGCTTCACGCCAGCCGGAGTCGGGGTCGTCGTTCCAGAAGCCGGCGGTGAACGGATCGAAGAGCACCCCGTTGAGCGCGACGCCGAACGGCTGACGCTCGTAGGGAATGGGTTCGTCAGACAACTTCGGCGTGATCGGCACACGCAGGTGGTAATCCTGAGCCATGATGGCGTTCGGGTTGCCCGGACCCGGGAAGCGACCGGTGTCGTGGTCGGGCAGGCCGTTGGCCTCGATGTAGCGATACCCCTGTCGCATCTCGATCGTCACGGTGGACTCCGCAGGCGGCGGAACATCCGCCGGACGCTTCGCATTCGGCGGCGCATCGTCATGCCCGGGATGGGCCACGCTCCGACCGGCAAAAGTGCCAATACAGAGGAGAACAACGCCGACACCCAAGAGGAAACGAGGGATGCTGCTCGGCACCGTGCTCGGCGCGGTGGTAGGCGCGGTGATAGGCAATAGGCTTGAGAAACGACTCGGCTTGAAGTTCATACCGCCACAACGCCGGAATCAGCCAGCGATTGCCGCAGACCGCCACATTTTCCGCCCCCGCGCCCCGCGGCATCACCGTCCGTCCGCAAAGGGCCGTCGCTAATCGACAGGCGTCAGCAGCTCAAGACCGCTGAGCGGCCCATTCAGTTCCATCTGTCGTCCTGCCGTCGCCAGAGAACCAAGCGCTACGGGATGCAGTCCAAGTTCCGTCACCCGTTGCGCTACCTCGCCCACCGCCGCGGGGTCATCCCCGGCGAGAAAGAGCACTCGCCGAAAACCCGCAGCAAGCGGTGCAAACATCGTATCGATCGGGAGTGTGTTGAAGGCCTTCACCGTGCGAGCGGACCGCGCCATCCGCGAGACCATCTCACTACCAGAGTCGCCTTTCAGATCGTCAACCCGGAAATCAGGCTCGTAACTGAGAAAGATGTTGGTGGCATCAACCAGAATGCGCCCACCCCAGTCAATGCCATCCGGCAACGCCTCGCCGATCTTCGGCCACGGCACCGCAAGAACAACCATGTCGCAGCCGCAGGCTTCGATCACCGATGCCGGAGACAGCCGAGAATCGACACCAGCCAACCGACCTCTCAAACGCTCCGGACCACGCTGGCTCGCGACCAGCACATCGTGGCCGACCGCGACGAACCTGGTCGCCAGTGTGATGCCGACCTTGCCGGCGCCAATGATGCCAATCTTCATCGCGTCTCCTGTTGCTATTTGAGTTGTGCGCGTCTCGGCCGGAGCTCTCAGAGTCATGCGTGTTGCCGCATGGCCGATGTCGTCATTTCGCCAGGAACGCCAAGAGGTCGGTGTTGATCATGTCTGCATGTGTCGTGCACATGCCGTGCGGAAGTCCTTCGTAGACTTTGAGTGTGGACTGCCGGAGTAGCTTGGCCGACAGGGGCGCGGAATCGCCGATTGGCACGATCTGGTCATCGTCGCCGTGCATGACGAGCGTCGGGACATCGATCGCCTTGAGATCTTCGGTGAAGTCTGTTTCCGAGAAGGCTTTGATCCCTTCGTAGTGGGCTTTGGCACCGCCCATCATGCCCTGACGCCACCAGTTCTGGATGGTTGCCTCGGACGGCTCAACGCCGGGCCGGTTGAATCCGTAGAACGGCCCGCTTGCAAGGTCCCGGTAGAACTGCGACCGGTTGGCGGCGAGCTGTTGCCGCAGCCCGTCGAACACGCCAATAGGCAGTCCGCCCGGGTTGCTCTCGGTCTTGAGCATGAGCGGGGTGACCGCGCCGATGAGCACGAGCTTGGCGACGCGCCCGTTGCCGTGCTGTGCAATGTAGCGCGCGGCCTGCCCACCTCCGGTGGAGTGGCCGATATGGACTGCGTTGTGCAGGTCGAGGTGTTCGACCACGGCAGCGGTGTCCGCTGCGTAATGGTCCATGTCGTGGCCGTCACTGACCTGGCTTGAACGGCCGTGCCCCCGCCGGTCATGGGCGATCACACGATAGCCGTTTGCTAGAAAAAATAGCATCTGTGTGTCCCAGTCGTCGGCGCTCAGCGGCCAGCCGTGATGGAACATGAGCGGTTGGGCGTCTTTCGGCCCCCAGTCCTTAAAGAAGATTTCAACGCCGTCGGTTGTCGTGACTTTGTGCATGGTGAGCCCCTGTACATGGATGCGCGTGGCATGGTGCGATTGTTCATCATTCAGCGCGGAACTGACCGGCTGAGATCACGAGTTGCGAAGCCCGGCATCGGTTGAACTACACCTGGGCGTACCCTCCATCGACGAAGACCTCGCTTCCGGTCATGTTGCTGCTGTCGTCCGAGGCGAGGAAGGCGGCGACGGCCGCGGTTTCGGCGGGATCGGCGAGACGACCGAGCGGGGTGCCCTGGACCAGTCCGTCGACAAGAGCCTTCTTCCCCTCGGGTGTGTCGGCGATCTCCAGCAGACCTGGCGTTTCTGTCGCGCCCGGGGAAAGAACATTGACGCGAATCCCCGTGCCCTTGAGGTCCAGAGCCCAACTGCGAGCGAGGTTGCGGACCGCCGCCTTCGAGGCGCTGTACACACTGAAAGCGGGCGTCCCCATGACACCAGTGGTCGAACCGATCAAGATGACCGAACTGCCAGATCGCAGCAGCGGCAAGGCCTTCTGCACCGTGAAAATCGTGCCTTTGACATTAACCCCGAAGGTCTGGTCGAACTGCTCGGCGGTGATCTGGCCGAGCGGCGCGACTGTGCCGCCCCCGGCGTTGGCGACGAGAATATCCAGATGACCACGCTCGGCCTTGACGGTCTCGAAGAGGCGGTCAAGGTCCTCGGCTTTCGCGATATCACCCTGCACAGCGCGGATATGTGGACTGTCCACCTGCGCAACAGCGTCGTCGAGGACATTCTGCCGGCGCCCGGTGATGTACACGAACGCGCCCTCGGCAACGAAACGCTTGGCGGTGGCAAGACCAATCCCCGACGCGCCGCCGGTGATCACGGCCGTTTTCCCTACTAACTTGCTCATGACGGGACTCCTGAAATGGGATGAAGCTGAAGGATACCCGTCACTTTCCATTTGACAAGTATGCACCTTTTGGTAAGTATCCAACAATGCCCAATCCAAGCCCGTCGCAATCGGAATTTATTTGTGGCATCGATGCCGCGATACGCGTCGTCGGCGGCAAGTGGAAGCCGCTGATCCTGCACTTCCTGTACCGGGGCCCCCATCGCTACGGCGAGCTGAAGCGCTGCATCCGGGGCGTCAGTGACAAGATGCTGATCCAGCACCTCAAAGAACTCGAGGCACACGGCATCGTCTCCCGGACGGACCATCACGAGGTGCCACCACGCGTGGACTACGCCCTCACACCGTTGGGAAAGAGCCTGGCGGAAGCACTGATACCGCTCTGCAACTGGGGAGAGAAGAACCGCAAGACCATCGCGGCCCAACTCGAAAAAGCCCGGGACACAACGGCGAAGCGTTAACCCGGCCGCGAGCCCGCCGACAGCGCTGAGCCCATCACCCACTGACGATCGAGCCTGCTGGCCGCCCCCTTCTCCGCCGTGTTTCCAAGCGTGCGATAGAACCCGAGACTCCGCGCTCCGAGGTCCGATCTGGACGCCCGGAAATTCAATAGCCATCCTGCCACCTCGTGGTCACACCGACCGCTTCGCCAGCGAGAGCTGGAATGCTCTCGCCACACCAGGGCGCAAGCCGAATAGGCACTCACTGCAAGTGCAGAACGCCATGATCTTGGCACAGCCAAAGAATTCTCTCCATATGGCACCAAACCGCGACAGGTTTTGGGGTGTCAGGCATCAATGCGTCCATGAAAACATTGCCCGCGCCGTTCCGATCAACCTGCCTCCTAGCCATCGCATGCGCTCTTACACCCCTGTATCTCGCGAGTGCCGGGTGTGCATCGGCGCAGACCCGCGCCCCAGACTGGACGCCCGAGCGGTATCACGCGGCACTCGAAGCGATCATGGAAGCCGATCAACGCCATCGATCGGCAATCGCGTGGGGAACAACCGATCCGGATGAACTGGCTCGGCTCAAGGCGCTGGATGACGATGCCAACCTCGCCGAGTCCGTCCGCCGACATCAGGCCGGCATCAAACTCGATCCCGAGGTCGAGCGGGCACTCTGGGACAAACAGATCCCGCTCGATCAGGCAAACACCAAAGAGTTGATGAGACTTATTGATGCTCACGGTTGGCCGACAGCCGAAAGCGCCGGAGAGGGCTATCAGAGTCCCGTTCCGGTGCTGATCCACATGACGATGGAGGACGCGGCGTGGGTGCTCCCGACACTCCGCGAAGAAGTGATCGCAGGACGCATGGAACCCGGGCCGTACGCCATGATCTACGACCGCAAGCAACAGCATGACGGCAAACCACAGCTCTACGGCAAGATGCAGGCGTTCGACGCCGAGACCCGATCAATCCTCGCGCCGGCGATCGTTGATATCGAGGAGACGAATCGGGCGCGGGCGGAGATCGGGATGGAGCCGCTCACGGAGTATCGGATCACCAGCGCGAAGATCGCCTCGGGAGGGTGAGCAGGACCGCACCGTTGCCCGCCAGAACACGGCCTGGGCAGCAAAGGGCCGCCCGGTGTCCGGTCATTGCGACTGCGTGAATCGAACGATCTTGGCAACCGTCCAGGCTGCGTGTGTTTCCTGAGGGATGCGGTCGCGTCGCCTTCGCGCAGTTGGTTCTGATCACCCGCCCAGTGACCGGGGTTGGGTTGGGCGGATGACTTCGTACTTCAGAGCGCGCTCGCCCTCGTACACGATCTCGCCGCGTCTGGTCATTCCGCATTTTTCGAGGACCCGGATCGATGCCGCGTTTTCCTTGAGCACCAATGCCAGGACCCGCGGGAGTTCGAGCACTTCGAAGCCGAACGCGATGCACGCGGAACAGGTTTCTGTGGCAAGCCCCTGTCCCCAGTACTCGGGCAGGAACCGGAACCCCACATCAACCTCGTTCAGGTCCGGCAGATATTTCAGGCCGCAGAATCCGATGACTGCGCTGGTTTCTTTCAGAACGCACGCCCAGCGTCCGAAACCGACCGATTCGAAATCCGGATATGCGGCGACGGCTTGCCGAGCGTCTTCCAGTGAACCCAACGGCGGCTCACCGGTGTAGCGCAAGACCTCCGGATGACTATTGAGGCGGTAGAACGCTTCGCTGTCATCGAGCGTAAACGCGCGGTGTTCGATTCTCTCGGTTTCTGGTCCGGCTCGATATGACTTCATGCCGGATTATGACCGCTCGCACCGATGAGCGCCGTCCAGGCTCCACGACGGAATCAGACTCCGTGTTTCCGAGCCCCCGTTGAGGTGTCTGGGCGGTGAACACGATGCGAGAATGCAGTACACCCGAACGCCCCCGCTTCAACCTGACCATTCGGCGATCACCGTGCGTCCGGTTTCCGCTGAGGAATGGCCGTTGTCGATCAGCGTTCAGTCTTGGGCGCGGTGCTGCTCCTGCATCCCGGGATCGATCTCGGACAAGTCGCCAACGACGGAGAAGGCGAGTTCCGATTGTTCACGGTCTCCCCTCACGCACGCCAGAGAGATGCCGGGAAATTTCTCGTTCGGATGTGCATCCAACCTCCGGCAAGCCCTCCGCACGCGGCGAAAAGCCTGGTGATGTGGACTCGTCCACAGCGGTAACGGGATTCATCGAGCGGGTGTGACCTGCGAAGCCCCGCGGTCCCTTTTCTGACCCGGTGGCCCGCGCCGTTCGATGGGCCTACACTCCCCGCCGCAATCTGAAGCCCGGACGAGACGCGCCGTACCCGGTTAAGACAAGACGACGCACTTACAAGGAGTGTGTCATGGCCTGGATTCTGATTGTCGTAGCCGGTCTGTTCGAGGTGCTGTGGGCGGTCGGCCTCAAGTCCACGCACGGGTTCACCCGCTTCTGGCCCAGCGTGTTCACGATCGCGGCGATCGTCATCAGCATGTACCTGCTCTCGGTCGCGACCCGGACGCTCCCGATCGGCACGGCCTACGCCGTGTGGGTGGGCATCGGCGCGGTAGGGACCGCCGTGCTCGGCATGACCCTGCTCGGTGAGCCCCCCACTCCCGGTCGCCTCGCGTTCCTCACGCTGCTCATCGTCGCCATCATCGGGCTCAAGATGACGGGGCACCCTCCGTCTCCCCAAGTTCATCCCACCCAAGACCGCGCGGTCTCCTCGAGTAGCGACCAAGTGCTCTCGGACTGATCTGAAACCGAACGAGCCCGATCGCCCTCTTCCCAAAAACGCCAAACCGCGCTGCGGGCGCGGTTCGGCGATTCGATCTCCTGCCCGAGTGATGTGCGTCAGGCCGGAGACCGGGTTCTGCGCGCTCGTGCTGCTCGACCATCTCTCAGCAGACGAGTCATACGCAGAGTCTTGATCTCATTCACCCGGGCGTTGGGGACGCTGTGGGCGCTGTCCCGGGGGCGGAGGGCGCATCCCGCCGGGTCCGCGCCCGTTCGGACGCGCACCGTCCTGATCGCCTCCGGTGCCGGGGGTCATGCCTGGGCCGGGGCCGGGGCCTCGATTGCGGAACGATTCCGCGGGCTCGCCGCGCCACAGTCGGGGGATAGAGGGGAACCCGTCTGTGATCACATAGTAGTAGGTTCCCTGCGGGTACTCCGGCGTGACCCCGAAGCGACCGTTGCACTCATCGAGGTCGCCGAGGCCTTCGACATACTCGTAGTCGAGCCCGAAGGTGCCGTCGTATTTGCCGCCCGGCCCGTCCGGACGCGCGGGGCGCTCGCCGTCCTTGAGTTTGTAACTCGAGCGCAGCGGACGAACCTCGGAATTCGGGTCGTTCGGATCGGCGTACCCCCACGCGGCGTAGATCGGGAAGCCGTCGTACGCCCAGCCGAGGTGGACCATCGTGCTTCCGTCGTGCCCTTCGAGCAGTTGGTGGAGCAGGCCGGTTGGCACGCCGTGGTAGTGGTACTTCCCGGTGGGCTGCACATGCGCGTTGTTTTGATCGAGGCCCAGCGGGACACCGCCGCCCAAGGCCTCGTAATTCCACGGCGAGCCGCCGCCGAACGCCCGATCATTCTCCGCGGTCCAGAACTCACCGGTTCCAGAGTCAAAGATGACCCCGTTGATCGCGATCCCGAACTCGGGTCGAGCCACGATCGGCTCATCGGCGATGGTGGGGACCAGCGGGAGCGTGATCACATGCGACTGCGGACGCAGCGCGTTGGGATTGCCAGCGTTGGGAAACTCGCCGGTCTCGTGATTCGGCAGGCCGTTGGCGCGGATCACGCGCTTGTCGCCCTCGATCGTGATCGAGACTTCCGGGGCTGGAAGTTCGATGACTTCCATTTGACGGTCGCCCACTCCGGGTATGCCGCTGGGGCGTAGGCGTTCGGGCTGGGAGGCCGCGTTGATCGTGACCGCCTGCTCTGAAGTGTTTTCTTCGTCATGACCGGGGTGCGCCATGACGGATTGGGCGAGGAGTCCCCCGGTGACCAACCCGCCACAGATGATTCTCGCTGATCGGTTTCGCATGCGTGCTATCTCCTGAGGCCGGGTGCTCTGCCAGCGTCACGCCACGCACAACCCGCACGCGGACACTGGCCGATATCGTGAGGCCCAACGGAGATCGCCGAGCGGCATTGCACAACTCGGCGATTTGCAGCGACTTTGGGGGCGAGAGCGGTTCTCGACAGCCACCACCAGCACCGGTTTGCCGTAGCCTGATGGCGTGAACGAGCATCACCCAACCGCTGCCGATCCCGCAGTCCGTCTCCGCGATGTGACCGTGGCCGATCTTCCGTCGCTGTACTGGTTCAGCCATGACCCGGAATCGAACCGGATGGCCGCGGTGAAACCGCGGGACCGAGCATTCTTCGAGGCGCATTGGACGAAAGTGCTGCGATGCCCGGACACGGTTTCAAAGGTGATCCTTCTCGGGGATCGGGTTGTCGGCAAGATCTCCTGCTTCGGTTCAGGCGGGGTGAACATGGTCGGGTACTGGATCGATCGAGCGTACTGGGGGCGCGGCATCGCGACGCGTGCGCTTCGTTTGCTGCTCGATGAAGTCACCATCCGGCCGCTGCAGGCTCGGGTGGCCATGACGAACCCCGGCTCGATCCGGGTGCTGGAGAAGTGCGGCTTCACGGTCATTGGGCGGGAACACTCGCCGGAGACCGAGCGGTATCTGGAATGTGAAGAGGCGATCCTGATGCTGGCGTGAGCATCGCCCACGCCAGTCACCATGATCGCGTGCCACGCCGGGTGGCGAGATCCTCGTCCCGTTGCTAGTTCTTGGGAGGCGCCGCTATCAGGATCTCGCTGGTTTGATCCTTGTGATCGGTCGAGGTGAACTTGAGTTCCAATTTCTCACCCGCCACAAGACTCTCCAGAACGAGGGTGTATTCCTTGCCCGGCTGAAGGTTTCTGTACACGCCCAGTGTGCCCTGGTGCTTTTCGACTTTGGTCGTGCCGAGTTGGAGTGATTTCACCAGCCCCGCTCCCGTGACCGAGAGCGCGACCTTGCCAGAGGTCGGATTCTCGATGACGATGACCAGGGCACGCTGGGTCGCCCCCGGCACGGTTGCAGTGAGTTTGCTGGGCGCGAACGAGGCCTTGACCTGCGGGTTGGCGCTGGGGGTGGCGCGATACACCGCTTCAAAGGACTCATCGAACCTGCTCGTGCTGACCGGATGGTCTGCGCCGCGAACGGAAACCACGAGGTTGTGATCGCGCTTTGAACCGCTCACCCCGAGGGACTTGAGCGAGGGGAATGTCAGCTCCAGGGAAGATGAATCGGGGATGCGTTTGGCGGTGATCGGAAAGGCATATTCCGGGCTGGCCTGATCTGAACTCTTCTCCTGCCGCACTTCCCAGCGGGCCGTGACCCGATCCAGATCTACTCCTTGAGCATCGCGGATCACAACCTTGGTCGCCTTGCCGTCGTCCTGAAGGATTACGGTTTGAGTGGCGATATGCGGATGGACGGTTGGATACTTCATCGCGGTGAAGGTCGCCTTGGCGTACCCGCTCCCGACGAATTCGGATGTGAGCGTGAACCAATACGAGTTGATGGCGCTGTCTGTGAGAGTGGAGTCATTGTCGCGCAACACTTGAAAGAACGCTTCACGATCCCCACGCCAGACATGATCTCGCAGCCTTGGCAGAGATGCTTCAATGTCACCTTCGCTTCCTCTGTACGCCGCATACAACTCCTTCGCGCGGCCATCGAACTGACCGATCTCGAACTTGGGCCGAACTCCCGAACTTCCCGACGCGTGCTCCAATTTGGAGCGAGGACGGATCGATTCCCCGGTGTCCGTGTTCACGAACACCGTGTCGGTCAGGACCGTGATCTCCTCGGCGCACTTCTCGACATACTTCTGGTCCACGAGGACCAGCACCGTGACATTGTGTGTCTGGGGGATCATTTCGAACTCTGTGCCGGCCTTGGCACCTTCCCGAGCGCTCTTCCCACGGAGGCCGGAGTGCTGTCGGGCGCCGATGCGGACCCGGAGGGTGTTGTCCGAGAGGCGCCCGACGGTGAAGAGACTGTTGTATTCGCGCCCGAGGCCGGACCGCATCGCTTCGCGTACGGATTCCAGATCGACGCTACCCTGAATCCCGGCGTAGGCCGCGGAGAGCGAAAGAGCCAACTGCTGGAGGTGATCGGCACGCCTTGAGGCCAAGGCCGCCTCCACCTGGTCCGTGACGAGCAGCGGGATGACGATGGGTGCGGCTGGGATCTCAGGTTTGCCCAGTGCCGATTTCATCTCATCTATTGCCGAATCCCTCAACTTCCGCATTCTTTGCAAAGACAACTTTTTGACCGAACGCCAAGAAACAGTCGACATACCATCGGACGCTTCCAGACCCATATCCATGATCATGCTGGACATTACATCATATAATAAAGATATTCTTTCTGACGACTTTTTGTAGACTATATCATCGCTCCCACGCCCAACACCGCAAACCAAATCATTATATATATCTATTTCCTGGTTCACCAAAGCGGAATACTTGTTTTCCAGCGACACCACCCTCCCAATGCCAGCAGGAAGCGACATCACAAGACCTGACTCAGCAAGCATAGAAATATCTTTTTTCACATAAAACTCAATCCAGTTACCATTTTCATACGCAACCCTGCTGGCGACGCGCTGTCTCGGCGGCATATCCGCACCGCCCTGAAAGAATCCGACATTCACATATGAGTCGTAGGGCTGAAACCGCAGATACGGCATGTTGGTGATCTGCAATCGCACGACATACGCCTTGTAGCCCTTCTTGATAGCTGCGTCCTGCACATACCGGTTCAGCAACTGCACTTCTTGATAGAGCGATGTCGCCGCGAGATACGCGAGGTGCGGATCGGTTCCCAAGCCGGCTTTGTCCAGAATGGCTTTTGGCGCTCGCTCGCCGGGGTTCAAGGTGATGGCCGGGGTATCGACACCTGATTCCCCATCGTCCCCGAAGCCCGAGGGCAGCACATCACTGGGCGCCACCTTGATGCCGACTCGGGCACTGAACGCATCCAGGATGCCCTGCTCGATCTGCATGGTGTCCTGGACGGATGCTTTCAGCGCCTCATCGGGAGTGAGTTTGAAAGTCGGCTGCAGCGTGTTTTTGTAGTCGTCGAATTTTGTGACCGAGAGCACCGCGACATGGGTCGAGCCGATGTTGTCGGTGCAGTTTACGGTTGCACAGCAACCCGCCAAGGTTGCTGTCGCCAAAGCCAGTGCGACGGTGGATGCATATCTCATAGTACTCCTCCTGTGTAGCCCCTACTCCCTCATCGCATCACACCGCAAAAACCAGAACCAGACGATCACCAAAACGAACAATCTCGATATCTTTGGGCGCACCCAGCAAACTCTGCCCCCTCATTTGCGTGGAGTGCTCGCTGCAAAGCCCCCATCCTCCCCCCCTATGCCTGCCCCTTCCGAAGATTCGGGATTCTTCCGAACGCGATTTTCTGGTCCATATCGTGGGCACAGCCGTGCATGGCGCCGTAGTAGGCTGCGCCGATGCCCCAGCGTTTCTGGATGGTGTCGAGGGCTTCGGAGAGTTTGTCGTCGCGCTCGTGGTGGGTGAACAGGCAGGGCGTGGCCTGGGCGATGCGTTCGAGGCCGTATACGGTCACGCCGACGCCCATCGGCTTTGGCGGGTGCGGTGGCCTGCGCCCCCACAACTCAAACAGGGCCTTGAGCAGCGTGGGCGTGTCGTTGACCTGGTTCAGCCCCGTGTCGGCCTCGAAACTCGGCTGGTCGCCGGCGTGGCGTACGGCGATGGCGATGCGGCTCGCGGAATACCCTTCCATGCGCAGGCGCAGACCCAGGCGCATGGTCAGCCGCATGAGCATCTTCCGAGCACCCTCTTCGGAGCGGAAACGCGGTTCCAGCACATTCGAGTGGCCCATCGAGCGCCGGCGGGTGACGGGTTCGGGTTCGTCGTGGGCGTGGAAGCCGGCCCACCACTGCTCGCCGACGACCGAGCCCCAGGCCTCGCGGGCCTGCGTGTGACTGAGGGCCCAGAGGTCGCGAATGGTTGAGATGCCGCGTGCGCGCAGGCGTGAGCCGACGCCCTTGCTGATGCCGGTGAGGTCTTCGATTTCGAGGTGCGCCAAGCGATCGGGGAGGGCATCGGCGGTGAGGATGACGAACCCGTTGGGCTTCTCGAGGTCGCTGGCGATTTTGGCGAGCAGGCGGGTCGGGGCGATCCCGATCGAGCACTTCAGCCACTCGCTGTGGTCGGCCTCGACCTGCTGCTGAACGAGGCGCCCGAGGCGTTCGGCTTCGTTGATGTCTCGCCATGGCCCGGTGAGTCGGGCGGCCCATTCATCGATGGAATAGGCGCGGTGGATCGGCACGCACTTGTCGATGCTGCGCGCGACGGCGTGGTGCAGGTCCACATAGAGATCGGGGCGCGCCTTGACGAGCGCGATGCCGGGGCAGAGGCGCTTGGCCTCCCCCACCGGCGTACCGACCTTCACGCCGCGAGCCTTGGCCTGGAAGTTCGCGGCGATGACGCAGGTGCGATCGGTCAAGGCCGGGAGCACACCGACGGGCTTGCCGCGCAGTTCCGGGCGGAAGTGCTGCTCAGCGGAGGCGAAGAAGCCGTCCATGTCGATGAACAGCCAGTTGAGGGGAGATGGCTGTGGCATGGGGTGGGGCTGAACAGTGACAAGAGGAAGAAGAGGGAGAGGGAGTAGTTGACGGGCAGGATGCCCGTCCCACTAGGACAAGTAGAAGGCAGGGGTGACCCCCCTCCCCCGCTGCTATGCCTCGACGGGCATCGCGAGTTTGAGGGCTTGCGGCAGTGCGTCGTGGGCGCGGGTGGTTCGTTTGCGGGCGTGGGCGAGGGTGTTGCGCGCGGCGCGGGCCGATTCGATGCGGTCTCTGGAGCGTTTGTCGTTGCGCTTGCGGGCGCGGTCGAGTTCGGCCTGGGCGGCTTTGTCGTCGGGCTTGGTCTGTTTGGCCTTCTCCTCGATGGCGTCGCGCTCGGCGGCGATGTCGTCGAGGTCTTTGCCGACCGTGGCGAGGGTCTGGAGGGCCGCGGTTTCGGAGGAGAGAGCGACGATCTCGGCTCGCTGGGTGAGCGCGGTGCGGAGGCGGACGAGGGTCTGCTGGACCTCGGGCTGCTCGATGAAGGCGAGCAGGTCGGCGATGGAGAGGTTCAGGTCCGCCGCGATGGAGGGGAATGTGGCGTCCTCGTCGAGGAGTGCTTTGAGGACGGCGTCGAGGAGGTCCGGGTCGATAGGGTTGGTGTTTGTTCGCATGGGGGTATTATGCGCCTGGGCTGGGGCTGGTTCAAGGGTTTTGTTTGGGTTTTTGAGATTCGCCCGGTGGGGTGTCGCCCGATTTTGCACGACGCCGCCCGCGAGCTGGTTTTCTCTTGCCCCGAGTGCCCCGATCCGGAGAATCAGAGAGAATCACCCGCCTGATATGGGAGGTACCGGTATGGGGACGGCATGCAAACTGACTTTCGGAGCCACGGTCCTTGCACTGACCGGGGTGGCGTGTGCCAACGCCCCGTGCCTGCCCTCGACCGGGTGCGCGGATGCGCGCCTGGCCAGCATCGACGAGGCGATGCTCGAGTTCATGTGCGACCACGACATCCCCGGGGCGACGCTCGCGATCGCGCGATTCGGCACAATCGTGTACGAGCGGGGCTACGGCTGGGCCAACGAGGACCGGACCGAGCCGATGCGCCCGGATGCGATGCTCCGGATCGCGAGCGTGTCCAAGCCGCTGACCGTGGGCGCGGTGCGCCGGCTGATCGAGGACGGGGCGTTCGAGTTGACCGACTTCGCGTTCGACCTGGGCCAGGCGGAAGGCGGGCTGCTTGATCTCGAGCCGTTCCCATCGCTGGGCGATCCGCGTCTGGCTGAGATCACCATCGAGCACCTCATCAACCATCGGGGCGGGTGGGATCGCGATCTGGTGGGCGACCACACCTATCGCGAGATCACGATCGCCAACCAGATGGGCGTGGCAAGCCCGCCCGGGAGGGCCAACACCGTTCGCTGGATCCTCGGCCAGCCGCTGCAGCATGCGCCGGGGAGCGAGTCCGCGTACTCGAACATCGGCTGCCTGGTGATGGGTCTGATCGTGGAGCAGGAGACGGGCCTGGCGTTGGACGAGGCGATCCAGCAACTGGTGCTCGACCCGATCGGCATTGAGGATGAGGACCACATCGCGGGGCGTACCTTTGCGAGCGATCACGATCCGCGCGAGCCCCACTACTTTCATGATGGCCTGGTCCGGAATGTGTTCGACCCCAACGGGGCGCGGGTGGCCGCGCCGTACGGCGGGTGGGATCACGAAGCGCGGATCGGGCAGGGCGGGCAGGTGACGACCGCCGCGTCACTGGCGATCTACGCGGCCCACCACTGGGTGAACGGTTCGAACATCGGCGTGCCGAAGGATCCGGATCTGACCGGCGGGTGGCGATGGAACCACACCGGCGCGCTCAACGGCACCGGTTCACTGATCCGGCAACGCGGCGACGGGATTACCTATGCGGTGATCTTCAACACGCGTGGATTCGGCGGCAACATCCGCGTCGCGCTCGATCCGGTGCTGGATGCGATTGACGAGTGGCCGAGCGAACCGATCGAGTGCTGCCCGATGGACCTGGACGACTCGGGCGCGATCGACCTGGGCGACCTCAACGCGGTGCTCGGCACGTTCGGCGAATCCGGCGAGGGCGACATCAACGGGGACGGCTGGACGGATCTCGCGGATCTGAACGCGGTGCTGGGGGCGTTTGGGGAGGGGTGTCCGTAGGCTCGGGCACGGGATCGGCGCGGCGTTCATCCTGCCCCTCGGCGATGCGGCGGACCTGATCCGGCTGGGCGTCCCGGTCTGGGCGTTCGCGGTGCCGGGGATTCTGGTGTTTGGGGCGGGGCTTTGGGTTTGGGATGGGGTGGGTTGGGTAGACCCACAGCTGGCTATCGCATCTTCTGAGACTATCCCCCTCTCAGAATGTAGACTCAATAATAAGGATCCTGGCAACCGGGTTAGCTGAACGCCGAATTGAGGACCGAGCCATGTTGCGAAATCTAGTTCAGACCGCTGCGGTGAAGTTGATGTGCGCAATTGCCATCGTCATTGGCATCCTACTCTTGACCATCAGCATCGCCGGGGGTATCAGTCTGATGGTCGATCCCCCTGCCAATCCGATGGGTGGATGGATCGCTACGGGCGTGCTGCTCGCAATGGCGATCCTCCTCTTTGGCATCGCTGGCACGGCACAGAGCTCCACGCCGAACCGTAATGAATCTAGATATTCCAAAGCTCTAAAGACGAGAACAGCCCAAGCCATTCGCGACATCGTCTCGCGCCACTCGCACACGCTCTACACTGAACGCTGCAAACTTTTGATACCAGACAAATACGGACTCATTGACAGATCGAGGTGGAACGCGGAAAAATCACACTTCACTCAGAATGTGGCCGTACCATTTCTCGGCCAGAATATCGGCAGGAAACAATTGCATCGCGAATGTTCCTACCTGCTTGGAAGTTTGGGATATGAAACTAAGCAGCGAAGCTGGGAAAGCATGGCCTTTGATCTGATTGATGCCGAAATCGAGAGATCATGCCAGATCAAAGCTAGAGAACTGAAATCAAACACCAGACAGGACGACGCGTTTCAAAGCCCAGATCAGTTTGAACGATGGTGCGCGGAGCAGCTTGAAATAGCAGGATGGAAATGCCGCGTGAACGGCCAAACGGGAGACCAAGGTGTAGATGTGGTCGCCAAAAAGGATGGACGCATCATGGCTCTACAGTGCAAGCTGTACTCCCAACCTGCTGGCAACGATTCTGTACAACAGGTATTCGCTGGAAAGTCTTTCTATGCCGCTGACTTCGCAGCAGTAGTCGCTACTGCTGGCTATACACCGTCAGCCAGAGCACTCGCCAAACAAACAGGCGTATTACTGCTACAGCCAACAGAACTGCCTTCATTTACCAGTTTTCCCAAAACCATGACTCGGTAACCATGCTCTCGTTTTGACAAACAAAAACCCTCCGGCCAAACCGGAGGGTTTTTCATTTTCTCAAACTGTCTCGCTCAACTCACCCATCATTCCACTTCTTCAGCTCCGGGCCGACATATTCGGCGATCGGGCGGATGAGGCGGTTGTTGGCGTGTTGTTCGATGATGTGGGCGGCCCAGCCGGTGATGCGGGCGGCGACGAAGATCGGGGTGTACTGCGGGACGGGGATGCCCATCGTGAAGTAGGTCAGGCCGCAGGGGAAGTCGACATTGGGGTAGATGTTCTTCTCGGTCTCCATGATCTTCTGGACCTCTTCGCCGAGTTCGAACCAGGCGAGGGAGTCGTCGGTGGCCTTCTCGGCGAGTTGGCGCCCGAGTTTGTGGAGGATGCCGGCGCGGTGGTCGCCGTTCTTGTAGACGCGATGGCCGAAGCCCATGAGTTTGCGCTTGTCGGCGAAGGCCTGGTGCATCCAGTCCTGGATCTTCTTGGGGTCGTTCTCCGCGCCGATGTCATTACGGATCTCGCGGAGCATTTCCATGGCGGCCTCGTTCGCGCCGCCGTGCAGCGGGCCCTTGAGGGCGGCGATCGCGCCGGTGACCGCGCCGTGGATGTCGCTGAGGGTCGCGCTGATGACGCGGCTGGCGAAGGTCGAGGCGTTGTAGTCGTGCTCGGCGTAGAGGATCAGCGAGACATCGATCACGCGGGCGTGCTCATCGCTGGGCTTGGTGCCGGTGATCATGTAGAGCAGGTTCGCGGCGTGCGACAGCGAGGCATCGGGCTTCACGATCTCGCGATCGTCGATGACATTCTGCATGTGCCCGATGATCGTGGGGATCTGGGCGGTGAGGGTCTTGGCCTTCTCGAGGTCGGCCTCGGGGGAGACCTCCTGCGAGCGCGGGTCCATGTTGCCGAGCATGCTCACAGCGGTGCGGAGGACATCCATCGGGACCGCGCTGCCGGACTTGAGCCACGGGCCAGCGGTGCGGAGGTAGTCGATGACCGCGCCGGGGATCTCGCGCTGGGAGGCGAGTTCCTTGGAGAAGGCCGCGAGTTCGCTCTCGGAGGGCTTGTGACCGACGAGGAGGAGGTGGGCGACCTCTTCAAAGGTGGCGTTCTCGGCGAGGTCGGCGATCTCGTAGCCGCGATAGATGAGCGAGGTCTGGTTGACGGCGCAGATGGCGGTTTTGCCCGCGATCATGCCTTCGAGGCCGGACGACTTGAGTTCTGCGGTAGCGGACATGGCGGCTCCGTATCGTGAAGGGTTGGGATGGTGAATCAGCGGCGGATCGGCCAAAGCAGCGATCCGGCGCGGGTGAGTATTGTAGCCGATCCGGCTGGGTGATCAGACGGATTCGGTGGGCTGGGGCGTGCTCCCGAAGGCCCACTGCTCGCCGGGCGTGTAGCCGAGGGCGGCGTACAACTCCTGACGGGTCTGGACGCGATCGAGGAAGGCGGTGACCTCGCCGTCGCGCTTCAGGTCGGCGAGGATGCGGGCGGTCTCGCCCATCGCGGCCCGGAGGGTGGTGACTGGCCAGATCACGCAGGAATAGCCCATCTCGGCGAAGCGAGAGAGGTTGATGATCGGGGTCTTGCCGAACTCGGTCATGTTGGCGAGCAGGAAGGCATCGGCCTTGTAGGCGCGGACCTCGTCGGCGACGCGGGCGAAGTCGGCCTCGGAGTGCAGGCCCTCGGGGAAGATCATGTCGGCCCCGGCATCGAGGTAGGCCTTGGAACGCTCGATGGTGGCGTCGATGCCGTCCACGCCCGCGGCGTCGGTCCGGGCACAGACGATGAAGCCGTTGCCGAGGGCGTCGCGCGCCGCGGCGGCTGCGCTGACCTTCTCGGCGAAGTGGTCGATGGGGATGAGCGTCTTGCCGTCGAGGTGGCCGCATCGCTTCGGGAAGACCTGGTCCTCAATATGGAAGCCCGCAGCACCGGCGCGGGTGTACTCGTGAACGGCGCGGGTGAGCATCTCGGTCTCGCCGAAGCCGGTGTCGGCATCGGCGATGACGGGCAGGCCGGAGGCGCGGGTGACCTGGTAGATGACATTGCAGAACTCGTTGAGCGTGAGCAGGCCGATGTCCGGCACGCCGAAGCTGGCGGTCACGGCGGCGCCGGACACATAGAGCCCCTCGAACCCGGCCATGGTGGCCTGGCGGGCGACCATGCCGTTGAACGCGCCGGGGAGGCCGATGCAGCGATCAGACATGAGTGAACGGAGACGGTTGCCGGGGGAGTCTGCTGTGGTCATGGAGGCCATTCTAGGCGATGGAGAAAGAGCGGATTGAAAAAGGCGTGCCCCGCGGCACGCCCTGGTTGGTTGAACGGATGACGGCGGTTTATTCGAAGCGACCGCGATCGACGAAGGGGATGTCGTAGAGCGACTGGACCGCGTTGGCGTCCTTCTCGCGGAGGTTCGAGAGCTTGCTAATCGCGTCCTCGACCTTGTCCTCGCCGACGGCGATCTCGCCGAGCAGGCGGAACTTGTGGTTCAGGATGCTCTCGAGGTCCGCGCCGGTGTTGCGAGCGTGCCCGGCGGGGTACATGACCATGCCCGAGTCGTGGGTGTTGCCCTGATCGTCGGTGATCTTGATGGAGGTCGGGATGCCGTCGGGGTAGTTGCGGTCGAACTCCGGTCCGCCGTGAACGAAGGTGATCTTGCTCATCAGCGAGCGGGTGAGTTCGTTGAAGATGGCGGTGTCGTCGACCTTGTAGTCGTACGGCGAGAGCATGAGCGCCTTCCAGACGGCGTCGTGCGAGCCGCCGGAGGTGTCGAGCGAGCCGTTGGCGTGGGCGAGTTCGAGAGCCTTGCGCAGTTTGGTGGACACGATGTAGGCCATCGAGTGGTCCGCGCTCTGGCGGGTCTTCGGGTCCATCTTGGCGGGGTTGCCGATGATGCCGAAGGCCGGTTCGTACGCGGCGATCTCGATCTTCTGGATCGCCGAGCCGTCGCGCTTCGAGAGCAGGGACGGGTTCGCGCTGACGAGGTCGATCAGGCCCTGCAGCGCGCCCGCGGACTGGTGCTCGTACAGACCGAGTTTGAAGTGCATGCCCATGACGGCGAAGTCTTCGCCGGAGTGCGAGAGGTGCAGGTCGAACGGCGAGGGCGCTGTTTCGGTCCAACGCTGGTCGCCCTCGGTGGTTGGTTCGAAGAAGCGGAAGATGGCCTCGGGGTTGCGGAAGATGTCGCGCGGGCCGACGAAGCCGGACATGGACCGCTTGAGGCTCAGGACGGCCATCTCGGTGCTGATCGCCGCGCTCGCACCCTTGGAGTCGGAGAGTTGCTTGCCGGCGCGGATCGCACGCCAGGGGATGTAGTGCGCCACGACCATGCCGATCGCCGACTCGATCTGCTCGGCGGTCGCCCCCACCATCGCGCCGAAGGTCGCGGCGGACGCGATCGCGCCGTGGACGACATGGTCGATCTTGTAACTCTTCAGGCTGAAGCACTCGGCCAGACGCCCGCGGATCTCGTCGAGGCAGATCATGCCGCGAAGGGCGTACTCACCGGTGCCACCGGCGGCCGGACCGAGCATCTGAGCCGCGGCGACGCAGACGGGGTAGAAGTCGTTGTGCCCGAACTCACCGGCGGTGTTGCCGCGAGCGGGGTCGTAACCGAAGTTGGTGCCGTTGGAGTCCCACTCGCGGACGGCGGAGGAGTTCGCGAGGACGGCTTTCTCGGCCTTGACGCGCTGGCTGGTGCCGAAGGGCGTCGCACCGTGCATGGTCGAGCGACCGAGGTAGCCGCCGACCCCGGCGGAGGGGTAACTCAGGGCTTCCTCGCGAAGCAGGGTCGGGGCGTTGGTACCGAGGGCGAGGGCCGAGAGGCCGCAGAACACGCTGTCGGTGTGGAAGAGTTCGGTTTTCTTCCAGACGGAATCGGCGGGGCCGTCGCCGAGTTTGCCAGCCATGAAGTCAATGGCGTACTGGGCGATGCCGAGGGCCTGATTGGAGTCAGCGGGAAGATGGACGAACGATTCCGTGGAAGTCGCGGGCATGGTGCTCTCGGTTGATGGGGTGCGGATGCTCACACCGGCGAGACCGTCGCCGGGGAGGGCCCGATAGGGTACCGCAGCACGCGCTCTGAGGGATCGGCATGCCCAAAAAACGCCCCAGAACCCGCAGAAACCGACGAAATCTGGGCCGCAAACTCTGGAGATTTGAGCGAGCATCACCCCCGATTCGGTCGTAGTCTTGCTGGTAGGAATTCCCCCCACTACGCGGAGATCGGACGAACCATGCGAGCATCGACCCCTTTCATTCTCATGACCCTGGCCTGCCTGAGCGCGGCATCGGTAGACTCCCCGCTCAAGGACGGGATCCATCGCGAAGGCGACACGCTGATTCGTGTGTACCGGGGAGAGAAGTTCACGATCGACCAGACCACGGTCTCGATCAAACTCAACGACCCGAGCACCAGTTTCGCGGAGTTCGTGGGCCAGCTCGCAGAACCCGCGATCGCTCAGCCCGGCACGCTCCGTGTCGCGGACCTGACGCTGCTGCGTTCGAACCGGCTCGGCTGGCATGACCTGCGTCTGCCCGCCGGCACCGACCTGCTCTCGGCGATGGAACAACTCCGGGCGATCGACGGCATCACGCTGGTCGAGGAGGCCACCATCGGGACCTACACCGCGGTGCCGAACGACCCGCGGTTCGATGATCAGTGGGCGATGCAGAACACCGGGCAGACGGGCGGCACCAGCGGTGCCGATATGAACGCCGTCGCCGCGTGGGACATCCAGGCTGGCGACTCGTCGGTCTGGGTCGCGGTGGTCGATTCGGGAACGAACTACAACCACACCGATCTCTCGGCGAACATGTGGAAGAACCCCGGAGAGATCGAGGGCAACGGCATCGACGACGACGGCAACGGTTTCACCGACGACTACCACGGCTGGAACTTCGACGGCAACAACAATAACCCGCAGACCAGCGGCAGCCACGGCACGATGGTCGCGGGTTGCATCGCCGCTACGGGAAACAACGGGATCGGCATCTCCGGCCTCGCGGGCGGAAACGGTGACGATTCGGGCGTGCTCATGATGCCGCTCGCGGTGGGCAGTTTCGGTCCCAATGGCAGTGTTGTTGACGACGCCATCATCTACGCCGCCGACAACGGCGCGAAGGTGATCACCATGTCCCTGTCCATCAGTTCCTCGAACGCCGTCGTCGATGCGGTCGAGTACGCGACCGAGGAGAAGGGCTGCCTGGTGCTCTGCGCCGCGGGCAACAACGGGTCGAGCGTCGGTTTCCCCGCGAGCATCGATCGTGTCATGGCGATCGGAGCCACCGACCACAACGACAACCCGGCCAATTTCACCAATCCCGGCCCGGAGGTTGAGGTCTCTGCACCCGGTGTCGATGTGCTCACCACCTCGCTCTCGGGCGGCTACGAGGAAACCTCGGGAACTTCGTTCTCCGCCCCGTACACCGCGGCGCTGGCGGCGTTGATCTGGTCGGAGGCCCCCTGCTTCACCAACGCCGAGGTTCGCCAACTCATTATCGACACCTCCGATGATGTCCACTCTTCGGGCTTTGACAACCTCACCGGCTGGGGACGCATCAACGCGGGGAACGCACTCGCGGCCCTCGCCACCGCCTGCTGCCCTGCCGACAGCAACGGCGACGGTGTCGTCTATCTCGCCGACCTGAACGAGGTCCTGGCTCACTTCGGTGAGGGCACGACCCCGCCGATCGGCCCCAACCCGGTCATCCCGGAAGCCGGTGACCTCAATGGCGACGACCGCGTTGATCTCGCGGACCTGAACATCGTGCTGGCGGGCTTCGGTCTGCCCTGCGAGTAAAGCCCGGGCTTGCTCACGACATCCTGCCTACCCTTAAACGCCTGCACCATGCAGGCGTTTTTGTCACAATGCCTCTCCCCTCCGGCCTCGCCGGCGGCTATTCCTACCTCACAACCGGAGACCCTGACCAATGTCCGACGCCTCGACCAGCCCTGTCATTCTTGCCGCCAAACGCACCCCCGTTGGTCGATTCTTCGGTGGCCTGTCCTCCACTCCCGCGACCAAACTCGGTGCCTACGCGATCCGCGGTGCCCTGGATTCGGTCGATGCCCTGGCTGGCGATAAGGCGGGCGAGCATGTCGATGAGTGCATCATGGGTCATGTCGTGCAGGCCGGGTGCGGCCAGAACCCCGCCCGCCAGGCCGGTCTGGGCGCGGGTCTGCCCGACAGCCTGAACAGCATGACGATCAACAAGGTCTGCGGCTCGGGCCTGCAGGCGGTCATGCTCGCCGCCCAGTCGATCAAATCCGGCGACAACCAACTCGTTGTCGCGGGCGGTCAGGAAAACATGACCATGGCCCCCCACTTCGCGCACATCCGCAACGGCGTGAAGTTCGGCGAGGCCCCCATGAAGGACGCCATGGCCCACGACGGTCTGTTCTGCGCTTTCGAGCATTGCATGATGGGCAACTCCGCCGAGTGGGTTGCACGCGAATTCAACATCAGTCGCGAGGAGCAGGACGAGTTCTCCGCCGCCAGCCAGCAGAAGGCCGCCAAGGCCCAAGCCGAGGGCTGGTTCGACGACGAGATCATCGCGCTGACCGGCGAGCAGGTCGGCAACCGCAAGGTTCCCGGCATCGAGGGCGGCGTCTCGCAGGATGAAGGCATCCGCGCCGGCACCACCGCCGAGAGCCTCGCCAAGCTCCGCCCCGCTTTCGAGAAAGACGGCACCATCACCGCCGGGAACGCCTCGACCATCAACGACGGCGGCGCGGCCGTGGTCGTCGCCTCGCAGGCCAAGGCCGATGCGCTCGGTGTGAAGCCTATGGCCCGCATCGTGGCCTACCACACCTCCGGCGTGGCTCCGAAGGCCATCTTCACCGCCCCTGCGCTCGCCGTCCCGGCGGTCATCGAGAAGGCCGGCCTGAAGATCAGCGACATCGACCTCTTCGAACTGAACGAGGCATTCGCCGCCCAGTCGATCCACAACATCAAGCACGCCGGCGTGCCGATGGACAAGGTCAACATCGCCGGCGGCGCGATCGCGATCGGCCACCCGATCGGTGCTTCGGGTGCCCGCGTGCTGGTCACGCTGCTGCACAACATGATCCGCACCGACGCCAAACGCGGCCTCGCGGCCCTGTGCCTCGGCGGAGGGAACGCGGTGGCGATGATTGTGGAGCGGTGAAACTGCTTCTCACGAGCATGATCGCACTCCTGCTGCTTTACGCAGCGGGAGTGCTGGTGGTGCATGTGATCGTGTTTTTTCTCGCGCTCCGACTGTTTCACATCGCGAAATTTTCTACTGACGGCAGCGACATCCTTTTGCTGTCACCGGATGAAGAGGCGCATCCTGACGACCTTGAGTTCCTGCTTCAGTGTCACGAAGAAGGGCAACAACTCGGCCTCGTCAGTCTCGGCGATTTCGAATTGATGGATGTTGTCATCCGCACCGTTATTTCCTGCTGGGAGGTCCCCGGCACCGACCTGGCAGTGAGCCACGCCAAATATCAACCGGTCCAGAATGCGAAACTGCGACCGCGAATCGTCAAGGAAGCCCACAACCGCTCGTCAGCCGGATGCAATCTCGGCGTCACTACAAATGCTTTATCCCTCTTGAATTCCAAGATCGAGCAACCAGCCGGAAGCGTCCTCGTTGTTCGGCCTACGGAGAGCCCGACAACCGAGTTGATCGGGATTGCGTGGGCTGTCGCGGCAAACCAAAATATTCCGCTCACCACGACCGAGCGCGGGACGGACTACGAGGCTGAACTCCGCAACCTACGATCTGAATCGTCCGATCGTGCGGTGAAGGCGAAAGTTATGAAGCAAGATCAGTCCGGAGACCTTCGTTACAGCGTGTACGGGTGTCTGCTGTACTCGGTATCCGCCTTGCCGATCATCATGCGAACGAAGTCGTATCTGCACACCAAAAAGAGCAATCGTATCTATGCCGCCGCTGAACACCTGCTCCCGATAGATCGCAGCGATTCATGGATCATTGCGGCTGTCCAAGACCGAGTGCGGACCGGATCGACCGCGCCGCTGACTCAGCCCTGAGATCTTTCTTGCCGAAGCCGGGCCGTGCCCCCGCTTCAACCGCCGCGCCTTGCGCATCCTCGAAGTTGCTGATGAGCACGCACGCCGGGGCGTGATCGCTCGCGGCCACTTCACGAATGAGTTCCACGCCGTCGCCGTGGTCGCCTCTGGGCAGGCCGAACGATCCATCGAGTTTGCGGTTGACGAGCAGCAGCGAAGCCTGGCCGATGCTGGCTTCAAGCGCCCGGCGGCTGTTCACCTCTTCAAGGCGCGCTTCAGGAACGGCTTGCAGCACCACGCGCTTGAGTCCACCCGAGTCGAATCCGCAGTGGCCGACGAGCAGTACCAGCGGGCCGGTACCCTCGACGGCGTTGTCTTTCGGTTTCCCGAGCCCGAACATCCTATGTCTCCCGCAGATGGAACACGCGTGCGCGGCCCAAGGCACCCCGGCCCGCGAACGCAGTGTACCAGCCGTTTCCCACAAACCGGAGAGCAGATGCTCTGGCGAAGGGGATTCAAAAAACAGACAGCCGCGTCAGGAGGAGACGCGGCCGTCCGATGGAATCGGGATGAGGAGGAGGAACCCGATCGACCGGGATCAGCGACGACGACGACCGGCGAGGCCAGCCAGACCCGCGAAGGCCACGACGCTGGCCGGTGCCGGGATCGAGTTGATCGCGAGGTTGTCGACAAGGCCACGGGGAGCGGAGTACTCACCGTTGTAGGTCGCGTACAGGTGGAGCGAATCGAACACCGCGCCGTCCACGCTCATCGTGGTGAAGGCGACATTGTCGCGCCCGCCGAGGTTCGCGATCGTGAACGAGTCCGACGCCACGACTTCGCCGTTGAGCATCGCGTCCAGACGGTACTCGATGCCGCCCCAAGGGCCGTTCTCGTAGTACGCCAGTTCGAGGGAGGCCGAGTCCGCGGGGGAATCGAGATCCATCGTCACCGTGGACAGCGCACCGAGCGAGACATTGCTGCCGGGGATGAACACACCGCCAAAGGTCAGGCAGTTCACCGGGCTGCCCCAATCGGGGAAATCGTTGTAGAGCACTCTGGCGTCCTCGACCACGATCGTGCCGTTCAGGTCGCCGGCATCGAAAGTCGAGCCGTCGGGGAAGACGCCGGCCTGGTTGTTGACATTCCGGTAGGTGACGCCGTTGTGGTTCAACTCCTCACCGTAGAAGCCTTCGGCAAGGTCTTCGTAATCGGTGACATTGATGTCCGCGATCGCGGGAGCCGCGAGGCCGGTCGCGAGGGCGAGGGTAGTCAGTGCAATTTTCATCTCTCAGTTCCTTCCAATACAAACAAAGAACACAAGTAAAACCTTGTCCGGTAGGCGTGCAACGGCCTCACACGGGTTGAATCTGATCCTTCGGGAGAAGCGGGTGTCGCACCATGATCGTCGCGGGGAACGGCGGGTAGGCGATGCGGATCCGGTAGAGTTCGTAGTCCTCAGGGTTGAGCGCCAGGCGTGCGAACACATCGCTGGCGAGGTCGTGATAGCCCGGCAGGTCGGGAGCGTGGGTCATGGAGAGCCCTCGCCCGAGCAGACTGATTTTCTCGCGTACAAAGAGTTCGTCCGATTCCCCGAAGGCGATCGACGAGGCGACATCCGAGAACACGCACAGTTCGCGTTTCACATCGCCGAACAAGCCGGCGTGAACGAACAGGTCGAAATGCAGCATCTCCGTCGGAGTGCGAACCGAACTCCCGAAGTGGGCGGTCTTGTCGTATTCGGTCGCGTGCGTCGGGGCGATGTTGCGAAGAATCTCGGCGGTGACCAAGGTCCGCTCCCCCTGGAGCCCCACCTGCCCGGAAACGAACTCATCCTGCATCATGCCGTCTGGAGTCGGCGTGCGCCCCAACTCAGGGACGGGGTCCGAGCAGTATTCGGGCAAGACGGGAACACCGTTGTGCGCCTCCGCGGCCACGGGGTCCAAAGCTTCACGGCGCATGCCTGACTCGGGGCGCTTCTCGTCATCGACGGCGACCGATTGATTGACCACCCAGCGCACGCCTGGGCGAGTCTGGCGGAAGCCCATCAGCCCACGCACCTGCACCATGTGAAAATGGCGTTCGCGCTCCAGCGAGGGCACCATGATGCACATCGCCAGCAGCGTCTTGCAGTGCGCCCCCCAGGTGAACGAGTTGCCCTCGTAGGAGTGTTGGCGCCAGCGTTCGTCGTCCTGGTGCTCTCCATCGGAGCAATGCGAATCGACGAGCATGTCAAACTCTGCTTTGTCCGCCGCGTGCGTGCTGATCAGCGACTGGAATCGCGCGTTTGCGCCGTGGATAGCCCGGACCAGCGAATCGTCCACTCCCTGTCGCTTTGCCGCTTTCGACAACGCCTCGACGCTGCGGGTAGAAGGCATGTGCTTGGCGGCGACGAATGGATCTTCGCTGTAGGCAACCTTGATGAGCTGCCACGCCAATTTTCGGTGGATGCCGAGCGTGTCCGCGACCGCGGAGACCGCCTTCGAGCCGGGACATTTGTGCTCGATGATTTTGGAGTAGGCATCACGGGCCAGTGAAATCGCCTCGACGGCGTCACGCTCGAAGGGCGAGACTTTGGCGGGATCACTTTCGTCGGGTACAGCCATGCCCGAACGGTACATCGTTTCAGAAACAACGCAAGAAATATTACAGAAACGCCCAATTATCGTCCGTCACGATAGTCCGAATAACAGCACGCAGATCCGTGCGCCGCCTGCTCAGCGCGCAAAAAAACCGCCCCTCATGTCGTATGAGGGGCGATTCGCGGTCTCTCATTGCTCAACTCGAGTGGCCATCGTGACCACGGTACTGCTTGGGGCGAAATACCGTCGTGGTGATCACGACTGACGCTTCCGTGGCGACTGGCCGCTCGTGTCTGGCAATGACTTGGAACCGGAAGCCCGGTGCTCTCTCTCCTCTCCGCGAACTCGTGAGCACGCGCCAAGTGGCGCGCCTGCTTATCGGACAATCCCTACCGCGCTCTCGCCGCGCTTGGCCGGGGGCGATGCCCGCCACTCCGGTTTCCCTCCTCAAAAAAACCGGAACCGGCATCGAGCCCCCCGCCATGCGCGGCGCTACTTGCATCGCGGCAAGGCAGCGGCCGTCCATGTATTGCCGCAGGATCGTGCCCGCCATGCGCGCCATGTAGGGTTTCTCGCAAAAATTTTGATCCTCGCTCACGAGGCAGGAGGCTTATCATGCTCCTCGTGATGAGTACACCACCTGACCAAGGAACGATCACCCGTCTGCTCGATGAGCAGCGCCGTGGCAATACCGATGCGAGGGAGGAAATCGTCCGGATCGTGTACGACGAACTCCGTGCGATCGCTCGCGCCCGGTTCGGCAGCAACCCACTCATCGACCTCCAGCCCACCGCGGTCGTGCATGACGCGTTCGCCCGCATGCTGGACCAGAACGAGCTGGATGCCGAAGACCGCAAGCACCTGTTCTTTTTGCTGGCCCGCAAAATGATGGATGTGTTCTGCGACCACATCCGCAGCGTGAAGGCGGCCAAGCGCGGCGGCGACTGGAAGCGTGTGCCGCTCGTCGAACTTCAATCCGACGACGATGTGCTCCGCGCGGATGCCTTTGGGCTCCACGAGGCACTCGAGGGACTCAGCAAGGCGGACCCCGCCTCTCACCAGGTGGTGATGCTCCGGTTCTTCGGCGGGCGCACGCTCGATGAAGTCTGTGAACTGACAGGGCGCACGCTCTACGAGGTCCGCACGGATTGGGACTACGCTCGCTCCTGGCTGCGTGAAGCCTTGGCCTCGACCTGCTGATCGACGCCATCGGACTCTGATCTCGACGGATCGGACCAATCCACCGGGGACGGGCGGTAGCCGTCGCTGAACATCCCAAGGAGTCGTTCGGAAATTTCTTGGGCGACCACCTGGCGGACCTCCACCGGGTTCGTCCAATCGGAACGACTAAACCGCTGCTTGCGGATGCCGTGCAGCGTCTCATCGCTGATTGGACGGGGTGATTGAGCGAGGTGGCGCTTCCGGTACTCCCTGCTGGGAAGGGCGACCCCATACTCCCCAAACGCGTGCCAGTAAATTTCCTGAATGGAACTGAGCAGAGGCAGGAGCTTTGCCCACGCGTGGGCGTCGATGTCGTGATCGATCGCCATCATCGCGAACTCCGCGAACATAAAGATGAACGGCCCGGAGGGTGCGCCGTCGGTGATGTTGTAGGTGTTGCGGGCTGCGCTCGGGTACATCCGGACCAACAGTTCACCGCTCGCGAACCACTCGAACGCCTGAGCCAGTCCCGAGCGCTCGACGCCGTCTGTGCGCCAGGTGGGGTAGAACAGATCGATGATGCTGAGTTGAAGTTGGGAGACATACGCGATCAGTGGCCGGTTTGCGAAATCCGTGTGCGTTCGAGCAGCACCCGTATCCTCTTGCTCAGCATCGGATTGACTGAACGCACGAGCGTGGCGTGCGGCGATCCGCGACACCAAAGGCGGCAGCAGTCGCTCGATGCAATTTTTGCGGAACTCCGCCTCGACCGAGCGCAACGGGAACCAGGCGCTGCCGTACCCATCCCACCGAGTTTCGAACAGATCGCTCTGCGCGTGTGAATCGAAGATCACGAAGAACCACGCGGCGTATTCTCTGGTCTCTGTCCCACCTGGCCTGGCCGGAAGCGTGCCGATGTTCCATGTCGTCAAGTCCGTGGGATGCGTTCCTCCCGATGGAGTTGACTGCATGCCGGGTGCTTCGACAGAAGAGTTCGCGGTGTGATTTGGATCCGGATAGAAGTAGCGGTACTTCGACAGCCACTGCGCGTGCGTGATCTGAGCGGGTTGTCCGTCTTGTCCGAAGAGCGTGCACTCGAGCACCCAGTCGCAGTCCGGAGCGTCTGCGATAAGGCGTTTGGCATGATCTGGAAAATGAGCCGGGAGCAGCACAGTGGCGCGGCTTCCGAACCGTTCGAGGAGAACCGCGTCTACGGGGCCGGATGAGGAAGGTACGGAATCACCCCGGACAAGCCTGCACTCAGCGCGAACGACCCGAGTCGGGTGCGAGTAGGTCAACTGCACGACACGCGTCGCCTCTGATACTCCTTGCCGGCCTGCGAGAATGTGCGTGCTCATTTTCCTGTTCCAGAACCACTGAACTCGATGATGATTGTTCCTTTGTAGGTTACATCGTTCAAAGTGATTTTGGGAAGGTTCGCTCCCCACGACGAGCCTGTGCCACCGGGAACTACCCGTGCTTCGCCAAAGTGTTCGCCGTTCTGTGTGTTGTACCAGCCACTCGTGCCCGGGGTTATGCTTACCGGTTCGAGGGTTGAGCCGATGTCCTGCTCGATCGTGCTCAGCACAGAGTCACAGGCCGCGTGACAACTGGGGGCATCCTTGATGGACGGTTCCTGTAGACATGCGGAGGGCATGTTGCCAGTCATGAGTTCGGCGAGTTTGGCCCGGAGCAAGTCGTCAATGCAGGATCGTTTCCAGAGTGGTGCGCTGTGGTAGTCGTCACAGACCACTCTGGGTTGCGCGATGACGACATACAGGCTCATATGGTATCTCCTCTATGCCGGGGGAAGCTCAACCGGTTCTACTGATTTCGCGCAGCGGAATCCGAGCCGGCTTGAGAAACCCCACGGTGGATGCATCTTGTTTCGGTTGAACGCGGCGTGGGCTGGAGGATCAATCCAGCATCCGCCACGATTCAGAATGGCTCCCTGCGACCAGGTGCAGGTCCACTCCTTTACATTCCCGAACAGATTGATCGCGCCGGTTCCTTGATCCGTTGGCCCAGGAAGCAGCGCAGAAGTGCTGTAGGTGACATACTGCTCGAAAATCGGCTCCCATTGATCGACCGCAGCATTGCTCAGCAATTCTAACGACGGGCCGGGCACATACGCTGGCGGGGGGAGCGTGTCTCCCCATGGATAAAGTTTTCCGGATGGCCCGCGCGCGAGCGCTTCCCACTCAAATACGGTGGGTAGTCGTTTGCCGATCCAGCGCGCGTAGGCGGCGGCGTCTTCCATGGTGACATTCACGACGGGTCGATCCGAGAGATCAACGCCCCGTGTTCCGGGGGGGCGATCGGGATGGTACGGATCATGATAGATATCCCACATCGTGGGTGGTGGATACCCTGTCTCGTCGAGGAATTGTGCGTACTCCGCGATCGTCACTTCGTGCGCATCGATTGCCACTGATTCAATGAAGACTTCGCGATCCCGGTACGGGCCATCCGTCTTGTTGGACACGCCGTACCGGTAGGAACCAGCCGGCACCGTCACCATTGAGTCATCATTGATGTCGATCAGCCGTGCCACATACAGTCCGGGCTGATCCTCCCATGCAAACTGCGGAGAGGAAGATGGCTCGAGGGCGTGCAGCGTCAACTCCGGTGCTGCGATCATGTCCAGCATCAGATCGAATTCAGCGAACGCCCCCTGGGGTGAGACCACCGTGACCCGCAGCGCCCCATCCTCTTCCTTCCAACTCAGACTCGACCCGGTGATCTGCACGGGGGGCAGATACTCCAGGTCTTCGTTGGTGCGCTGGGTGTAGACATGGGAGCCTGGTGGCGCAAGAACGGTCACGCGAGTGCCGGGCGTTTCAGGCCAGAGCAGGATGAGCACGAGGCACAAGATCGCGAGCGAGGCGGCCGCTCCCCAGTTCACCGCGAGGCGGTGTCGACGCACCCAGAGTCTCGCTCGGCGCACCGGGCTCGCCCTCCGCGCGAGGATCGGGCTTCCTTCAAGCCAGCAGCGCAGGTCCGAGGCCATGTGTGCCGCGGTCTGATACCGCTGACTGGGGTCGCGCTCGAGCGCCTTGTGACAGATCGTATCGAGATCGGTCGGGATCGATTTGATGACGCGCTTCGCTCGAACCGGGTCGGCGGCGATGACGGCTTCGAGCACCTTTGGAACCGATGGACCATCGAACGGACGCTGCAGGGTGAGCATCTCGTACAGCACAACGCCCAACGAGAAGATATCACTGCGGCGATCGATTTTGCGTTTCGCGAACGCGGCCTGCTCGGGGCTCATGTAGTAGCAACTGCCGATGACGGTCTTGGTCAGGTCGTACTCGGATTGCGGGTCCGGTTCGCTGTAGATCGAAATCCCGAAGTCGGTCAGGCGGGCGAGGTCGTTCTCGGCGAGGAGAATGTTCGAGGGCTTCACATCGCGATGCACCAATCCGGAACGGTGGGCGCACTCGAGCGCGTCGGCGATCGCGGCGACGATGACGGCGCAGCGCTGATACCAGTGACGGTTCGAACGCGTGGCCTCGCCGCGTTGCTGCTCGATGACCTGCGAGAGCGTCGGGCCATCGACGAACTCGGAAACAATGAAGTCCTTATCCCCCTCGGACCCCATGCGGTAGACCGGGATGATGGAGGGGTGGTTCAGGCCCGCGGCGACGCGAGCCTCGTGGCGAAGCGCAGCGCGGGCGCGCTCGGAGCTGGCCAGGTGCGGCGCGAGGATCTTCAGGGCAACCCGACGCTCGAGAGCGGTGTCGTGGGCCTCGTACACGGTGCCCATGCCGCCTTCGCCGATGAGCCGGATCAGGCGGAACTCACTGACTGCGCCAAGATCCGGTGCAGGCGGGCGGGCGGCTTTGGCGTGGGCGAGCAGCGCCAGGATGCGCTGGCGGTTTTCCTCGGTGGGGCATGCCTCGTCGAGGTATCGCTCGAGCGACTCCCCATCCAAGTGCAGCGCGCACGCGAAGACCGCCTTCTCGTCCCACTTCCCAGCACCGTTTTGTGCATCGTTCATCGCAAAATCCCCGGATAGAGCCGGAAAGCGATCGGGCTGGAGCGAAAGTTAGGGCCCGAAAAGCCATTTCTCAACCGGTGTGCATGGATTGCGCGGATGGGTTGGTTCGTCCCGAGCTCTCGACTCCGCCTCCGGCGCTTGCCCGTGTGCCCCCCTCATGGTTCCGATTCGTTCATCGCCCACAGGTGCCTGAGGCGATTCCAGACGCAAGCGGAAACCGGGCTCTCCCTGCGACTCGTGCATCGCTACGCATGCAAAAACCGCGTCCCTGAAACAGGAACGCGGTTCTGTGCAAGGAAGCGGAGAGGGGGGGATTCGAACCCCCGAGCCGGGTTACCCCGACTACACGGATTCCAGCCGTGCTCCTTCAGCCGCTCGGACACCTCTCCGTCAGGTCAGGACCGGCTTGCACCGTTCCCGAGCGGGCCGGGCATTCTACCGATTTCGAGCGACTCTGCCAGCGACGCAAGGGGGCGAAGCGTCTATAGACTGCCTTGAATGGGAATTCGCAATAAACGACCAGACCTCAACGGGACCCTGAACATCGACAAGCCGCTCGGTTGGTCGAGCGCGAAGGTCTGCAATGTGGTCCGGCGACTCAGCGGCGGTGCGAAGGTCGGACACGCCGGTACGCTCGACCCACTCGCGACAGGTGTGCTGGTGGTCTGTCTCGGGAAAGCGACGAAGCAGATCTCGGGGTTCATGGAAGCTGGCAAGGAGTACCGAGCCGAGGTGGATCTCTCGGCGTTCAGTACCACCGACGACGCGGAGGGCGAGCGGACGATCGTGGAGGTCGCCAGCGTGCCGACTCGTGACGCGATCGATCGTGTGCTCCGTGAACAGTTCCTCGGTGAGATCGAGCAGGCTCCCCCCCGCTACAGCGCGGTGAAGATCGACGGGCAACGGGCGTACAAGATGGCCCGGGCCGGCGAGGACTTCAAGACGCGGAGCAAGGTGGTGCGGATCGACTCGATTGAGATCGATGCCTACACCTGGCCTGCGCTGACGCTGACCATTGCATGCGGCAAGGGGACCTACATCCGTTCGATCGCTCGCGATCTGGGCAGTGCCCTTGGAACGGGCGGGATGCTGACCGGGTTGGTGCGTACCCGGGTCGGTGCGTTCGAACTCAGCACGGCGAGGTCGGTCGAGGACCTGCCGCAAGATCCGAGCGCGTGGTCGGCAGACCTGCTGGGGGCGTGACCTCGGCGGAAGCGCGTGCCGGGACGGGTGTGCCGGTGGCGCTGGCGCGTGTTGAATTTGGAAACTCCAAAAAAGACAACCGCACCGGGAGAACCGGTGCGGTGTCGTTATTTAGAGAACAGTTGGTGAACTTTCATCGGTCGTCGCCGACCGGCTATCCGCAGCACCTTTTCAGTGCGGTTCCTTCCGAGGAAGGTTGCGGACGAGAATGAGCTGACGGGATCCGGCTGGAGATCTCTCTCCGTCCAAAGACATTTGTGTCTCAGGCACAGGCCGGTCTAAGGTATCCCTTAGAAAGGAGGTGATCCAGCCGCAGGTTCTCCTACGGCTACCTTGTTACGACTTAGTCCCAGTTACCGAACTTGCCGTGGGCACTCCTGAATCAGAGCGACTTCGGGCACTCCCGGCTTCCATGACTTGACGGGCGGTGTGTACAAGGCTCAGGAACGTATTCACCGGAGCGTGGCTGATCTCCGATTACTAGCGATTCCGGCTTCATGGAGTCGAGTTGCAGACTCCAATCCGAACTGGGGCGTGCTTTTTGCGATTTGCTCCATCTCACGATATTGCATCGCTTTGTACACGCCATTGTAGCACGTTTGCCACCCTGGGCGTAAGGGCCATGAGGACTTGACGTCATCCCCACCTTCCTCCGGTTTGACACCGGCAGTCTCACTAGAGTCCCCGCCATGACGCGCTGGCAACTAGTGATAAGGGTTGCGCTCGTTAAGGGACTTAACCCGACACTTCACAGCACGAGCTGACGACAGCCATGCAGCACCTGTGTATGTTCCACCCAAGGGCGTCATTCATGTTTCCATGAACTAATCCAGACATGTCAAGCCCAGGTAAGGTTCTTCGCGTTGCTTCGAATTAAGCAACATGCTCCACCGCTTGTGTGAGCCCCCGTCAATTCCTTTGAGTTTTAGCCTTGCGACCGTACTCCCCAGGCGGTGCACTTAATGATTTCTCGGCGTCTGGCAGAGAGTCAGATCTCCACCAAACTAGTGCACATCGTTTACGGCGTGGACTACCAGGGTATCTAATCCTGTTTGATCCCCACGCTTTCGTGCCTCAGCGTCAGGTAAGGCCCAGTCACCTGGCTACCCCTTCGGCGTTCCGTACGATATCTACGCATTTCACCGCTCCACCGTACGTTCCGATGACCTCTGCCTACCTCAAGACCAGCAGTTCACTCTGCAATTCCTCGGTTGAGCCGAGGGATTTCACAAAATGCTTACTGATCCGCCTACGCACCCTTTAAGCCCAGTGATTCCGCCTAACGCTCGGGCCTCTCGTATTACCGCGGCTGCTGGCACGAGATTAGCCGGCCCTTCCTTTGGACTCGGTCAGTTCTTCCTAAGTCCTGACAGTGGTTTACACGGCGTAACCGCTTCATCCCACACGCGGCATTGCTCCGTCACGCTTTCGCGCATTGCGGAAGATTCGTTACTGCAGCCTCCCGTAGGAGTCCGGACAGTGTCTCAGTTCCGATGCGGCGGGCCATGCTCTCACACCCGCTACCCGTCTTCGGCTTGGTGGGCCTTTACCCCCCCAACAACCTGATAGGACGATCGCCGCTCCCAAGGCGCCGGAGCTTTCTTCCTTGGAACTTATAGAGTATTACCTGCAGTTTCCCACAGCTATCCTCTACCTCGGGGCACGTTCGATCGCATTACTCGCCCTTTCGCCGGTGTCCAGAGACCGAAGTCTCCTTCTCCCTCGACTTGCATGTTTTAGCCATGCCGCCAGCGTTCAGGCTGAGCCAGGATCAAACTCTTCACTTGAAATTTATTGCTTACGCCGGCAAGCCGACGATCGCTTCAAATAAAGGGCCGAATCCTGGACAACCCACCCTGCGTTCGCAGGGTGCCGGTCCCACCCGATTCTGACAGTCAAGCCAGAGATTCGGGTGCCTCCACGCCGGCTAGACGCGGAGGAGAATCTTTACTCAATAGGGCGCTGTTTGACCGATTGGACAAACAGCATGAATTTTCGAGGAACCTATGAGAAGCACCAAAGACTGTGAAGTACCTTGATGCAGCTGTTAGACTCGACCAACCCTGCTAAGGGCTTTAGGTCTCGAAACCTAGATCGAGCCGCACATTCTCGCGGTTCACCAACTGTTCACTTTTCAAAGAAGCCCTGAAATCACGCCGTCCGGCGAGATCGAAGACACCCGCTGAGCCAGCCAGTGGCTCGCTCGTGGGGGTCGCACATTGTATCAACACCCAAGCGGCTGTCAACGCCTGCAGGTTTCACCTTGAAGATTTCCTCAGGTTTTGGTTCGATCACACCACGATTCGCCTATTTCACGGCGTTTTTTGACCTCATCCGTCATCACGCCAGTTTTCCACAGACAACTCAAAGCGCTTCACACTCCGCACCTGCCTCACTCGGCACTCGCGATCACCCCCTGCCACACCTCACCAGCACCCCAAGCCGCCGCCTTGTACCGCGCATCGGGTTGCCCCTTCAGCGCAAGTGCCGCGGCTTTCCCCGTCGCCCCGGTCGTCCGCACATCATCGATCAGAATCACCCGGGTCCCGGTCAGCCTTCCCCGAGCCTGCCCCCGAACCTCCATCGTGCCCTGGACATTTGACCATCGGTCCGATGGGGCAAGCGCCCGCTGTGTCGGGCGGTGGGCACGACGCAGGGTCAGGACAACCGGTACTCGTAGTTCCTTCGCGACCGACTCGGCGATCACGCGGGCATGGTCGATGCCGCGGGTCAGGCGGCGTCTGCGACTGGAGGGGACGGGCTGCACCACGATCCCCCCCACCGGGATGTTCGAGAGCACACCGGCATCCCGGAGCGCACAGGCGAGTTCGCGCCCCAGGAACCGCCCAAACGAGCGGATCCTCTGGAATTTCAACGCCCAAATCCAGCGATCCAGAGGATCGTCGTACTCCCCCAATCGCACGACCCGGTCGATCGGGCTGACCAGGCCCCGGCACACGGCGCAGCCGAACTCATCTTCCTCGTGCGGCCCGACCGTGCGCCCACAGCGATCGCAGGAGGACTCTCGCGCCTCGCGAGCCCAACCGAGTTCTGTGACCTGTCGCTCGATCGGCTCGATGGTGGGCTTGAAAAACTCCCGTTCGATCTCGATCCAGACCCTCCGCCATGACGACCGGGCCGAATCGGACGCGCCCATCCGAGATGGCCCAGGTTCCACGGGTTCGGGCGATGGGATCGGCGGAACGCTCGATTCCTGGCGCGGCGGCCACTGGAACCGGTCGTCGATCGGCGACGGGACTGGCTCAGGGGCGTTGGTCACCCCCCCAGCATCCCGAGGGAAGGCTCGATATTCAAGATCGCTCTTCGGTGGGTGGGCTCAGGCCCGGTTGGGAGGAGTCGCGTTCAGACGCTCCCGAACCAGGGTCGCGCGCTGGACGCGGCGCTCGGCCTGATCCAACTCGCGCCCCATGGATTTCTGGAGATGCCCGGGCTGGGAGAGCAGGATCAGTTCGTTGAGGGTGCGGACCGGCACATCATCGATCAGCCCGAGCGAGACGCCCAGACGAACATGGCTGATGAGCGCGAGCGCTTCCTCGGATTTCAGCAATCGGGCGTTCTGGAGCACACCGAGGGCCCGGTAGACATGGTCTTCCAGGAAGACACGCCGGCGCTCAAGCAGGCTGCGTCGCGCCACGCGCTCGTATTCGATGACCTGCGGGATGATCTGGTTCTCGAACTGTTCGAGCAGGTCATGCTCAGATTTGCCCAGCGTGGTCTGGTTGGAAATCTGATACATGTCCCCGGAGGCCTCGGAGCCCTCGCCGTAGATGCCCCGGACGGCCAGCGACATCGCCTGGGCTGCCCGGCGCACCTTCTCGATCTCGTTGGCCAGTTTGAGGCCCGGCAGGTGCAGCATCACCGAAAGCCGGATGCCGGTCCCGACATTGGTCGGACAGGCGGTCAGATAGCCAAACTGGGGGTGATAGGCGTAATCAATGCTCGACTCGATCTCGTCGTCAACAGCATCGATGCGCTTGAAGGCCCGCTGCAGCGCGAGGCCCGGGTGGATGATCTGGATCCGCAGGTGATCCTCTTCATTGACCATCACAGAAAGGGATTCATCCGGGCTGCTGAGCGCCACCGCCCTGGGCAGCTCGCCTTTGGCGTGCTGACCGGAAATCAGATGCCGCTCCACGAGTACCTGGCGATCGAGCTTGGGCACCTCGGGCAGCGAAATCCAGTTCATGTCCGGGGAGAGGCCCTCGCTGACCAGCGTCGGCTGGGCCATCTCAAGCACCGAACGCAGATCGGCCGGTACGCAACGGTTCACGAACGGGATACCCGCGATGTTCCGGGCGAGGCGGACTCGAGAGGTCAGGACGACATCGGTCTCGGGCCCATCGTGCGTGAGCCAGGAGGTGCTCTTGGGTGGCTGGTAGCGCTCCATCACTCGTCGTTATCCTCCGCCTCGGAGGAACCCCGACCGGTCACCGGTTCGACGCGCCCGGACTCGAGATCAGCGATTTCGTCTCGGATCGCCGCGGCCTTTTCGTATTGCTCAAGTTCGACGCATTCCTTGAGTTGCTTTCGGAGAGCAGAAAGGCGTTCCTGCTTGATTTGGCAAGTGCCGGCTCGCTTGGGCACCTTCCCGACATGGTGGTCCCCCCCGTCGTGCGCCCTCCGAAGCAGTGAGACGAGTTTGTCCGCGAAGACCTCGTAGCACTTGGAACAACCCAGTAGCCCGTCCTGACGGAACTCGGCGAAGGTCAGACCACATTCCGGGCATGAGGTTCGGGCGGACTTCGCTTGTGCGGCGAGGCCGCTCTGCGCCATGACCACTTTCTTGACGACTTGCCCCGCCGCAGAGAACGATTGCGTGGTGAACACCCCCGCTTCTTTGGCGTGTTCTTCGCAAAGGTGTCGCTCGATCCGCTGGCCATTGCGGACGATGACCTCGTGAACGGTTGCCTCGTTGTCGCACATATCACATTTCGGCATTGTCGAATACTAGCGCGTTGAGAGGGGGAGCGGTCAAGCCAATCGCAGATCACACCTGAACAGAGGATCTCAGGCGATGGCCTCGCGGATCGCCCGGAGTCGTTTGAGGAGGGCTGGCACACCATCGAGCGGGAGCATGGTGGCAGCATCAGACAGCGCATTCTCTGGGTCCGGATGACACTCCATGAAGACGGCATTCACTCCGCACGCCACAGCCGCCGCGGCCAGCATCGGGATCCGGTCGCGCCGGCCCCCGGTCGTCTTGCTCGCCCCGGGGAGTTGGGCCGAGTGGGTCGCGTCGAAACAGACGGGCGGGGTGGCCTCAAGCGGGCTGCCACCGTCGAAATCCGTGTCGAGGGCCATCAAGTCCCCGAGCCCGATGACATCGGTCACCAAGCGGTGATACCCGAAAAAGGTGCCGCGTTCCGTAAGCATGAGGTTGGAGCACCCTGCTGCATCGCATTTGCGAACCGGACCGCGCATCTCCTCTGGGGACAGGAACTGTCCCTTCTTGATATTCACCGCCTTGGACCGGGCCGCCGCGGCTTCGGATGCCGCGACCAGAAGATCGGTCTGGCGACAGAGGAAGGCCGGGATTTGGAGCACATCCACCACCTCGGCGACCGCCTCGGCCTGCGATGGCTCATGGATGTCGGTGGTCACAGGGACGCCGAGTTCGGCCCGGATGGCTTCGAGATCGCGCAGGCCACTCTCCAGACCGGGGCCACGCTTAGAATCGACCGAAGTGCGGTTGGCCTTGTCGTAGGAGGCCTTGAAGATGTACTGGAAGCCCAGTTCGGCGCAGGCATCGCGAACAACCTCGCCGATGCGAAGCCCGAGTTCACGAGATTCCAGAGCGCAGGGACCGGCGATGATGGCGAGCGGGCGATCCGGCCCGATCTCAAGGGTGCTCGAAGGACCGGAGACGGTACAGAGTGCTTTCATGAGGGCAGGGTATACCACCGCTCCGCTTGTCGTCTTTTGACGCCGCTCGAAATTCCCCGTCGGGATCGCAGAGCCGAGGTACCCGCGGAGGCGGCGAGGCCCCGTCTATGAAAACACCGACCGGCAAAGGGACCGGTCGGTGTCGTGAAAGTTTTCAATCTGTCGCTTGGCGAGCCATGCCCGCCTGGGTTCAGCAGTCCTGACCGAACGAGGCGAGGACGAGGTTGAGGTCCCCGAGATCGACCGTACCGCTGTCGTCGGCATCCCCCTGCAAGTCGGCACCGGTCTGACCGAACTGCGAGAGCACGACATTGAGGTCCGCGAGGTCGATGCTGTCGTCACCGGTCACATCCGCCGGGCAGTCATCGCCGCAGTCGGTTGCACAGTCGGTGAGTGGGCCTGCCCAGACGCCACCAGCGATGATGCAGTCGGCCTCGACCAGATCAAGGCAGAACCCGTTGTCAAAGCAGCACGCACCGAACGGCTCGGGGCAGGACACGCTCGCGCAGGCCACATCGTCGCCCTGATAGGTCCCGCCCGCGTCCGCACAGTCGGATGGGCTGACGGCATCCACGCACGACCCGTCCGGCATGCAGCAGGCACCGGTCGGGTTGCAGTTGTAGGTCGCGCAGGTCGTCCCGGGTCCGCCCGGGGTTCCGCCCGCGTTGAGGCAGTTGGTTGGAGTGAGGTTCACACACCCGGCATCGAAGCAGCAGGCTTCGACCAACTCGGGACAACTCTCGTTCGCGCATTCGGTCTCATCGCCGAGGTAAAGGCCATTGAGTTCGATCTCGCAGGTCTCCTCGAAGACGCCGTCGAGACAACTGCCGTCCGGCACGCAACACGCGCCGATCGCGCAACTGAAGTCGGCACAGAGCGTGTCCGAACCGTTGAACAGGCCGTCCACCGAATCGCAATCGGCCTGGGTCATCTCGAAGCAGAGCCCGTTGCTGAAGCAGCAGGCACCGATGTCGTTCACACAAGTCGTCGGGGTGTAGGTCGCGCGGATCACCCAATCCCCCGATGGGCGACAGAGCGAGTTCAGCGTCGCGAAACTGGCCCACCCGCCGTTGGTCGGGCATCCGAACGGTCCGCAGTTCAGGCCGAACAGCCAGTTGCCCGTAGAGTTCGCCAGCCCGGAGGTATCGGTCACCGGGAAGGCGTTGGAAGTCTGAGGAGGTGCCGTGAAGCACGGGTTGGCGGTCTGGTTGTGATGCTCGTCGATCCGGTAGCCGACCGTGAAGGTGTTCGAGCCGTTGTTGGTGACCACGATCTGCTCCGGATCGTTCGGATCCACCTCCACCTGCACATTCACGCCGCTATTGCCCGGGGGCATCACGATGTGCGGCAGTATGGTCCCATCCGAACTGAAGAGCGCGACCAGCGTTCCGTTGTTGGGAGTCCCCTCCCAGACGCCGACCGACCATTTCGTCGTCGTTGTGACCGTCGTCCCCACCGTCGCGAAAATCATCTCAACACGGTCCACAATGAGCGGGAACTCGCTCGGCGCCAAGGTGTACGACGCCGCGGCCCATTCACTCTCGGAGAACCCGGCCTGAGCCGTGTAGGCCCCTCCCTCGAAGTCTGCATCGGTGTGCGTCACAATGCTCTGGCAATCACCCCGCCCCAGTTCGACCCGCTCCCCTTCCACGAGTCCCGTCAGGGTGTTGATCCGAAGATGCTGCATGGAGTCGAGTTCGACCTCGAGCGGCACCGGGCGTCGCCCGTCGGGTTCCTCGGCGAAGACCGAAAGCGCCGGAAGGGCGCATACTGCGAGGACTGCCGCGAGGTAGCGGGACTTTGGCATAAAACTCTCCCAAGAATTGCGAGCCTGTGTACCACGACTGGCAGTCGCGGTAAGTTGTTTGTCTATAAGGGATTCTGACGATTTTTCCGCACAAAGCAAAGGTGCGGTTCCAGATTCTGGCTCCGAAACGGATGATTTCCGGTCTCTCGAGTATTTTTCGGTTCCAGAGCCCCCCAAACCGTCGATCGAGCCGGCGGTACCCTGTGAATGAATCAACCGCGAAACCGACCATATGTGAGGACGGCCAACCGATGGGATCCAAAGGCAAACAAAAACTGACCGCGGCTCAACGAGCCCAGATCGCTCAAGCAAAGGCCAAAGCCGCCCCGCCTCCCCCGGCCCCCTCGGCCCCCTCGCCCGCGACATCCACCTCCGACAATAAACCCTTCCCGGCCTGGGTATTCTGGGTCGGCACCCTCCTGCTGCTCGGAGCCGCAGCGCTCAGCCTCAATCTCTCTCTGAGCCACCTCGGCTTCGCCACCCCAGGGTGCGGCGAAGGCGGCGGCTGCGATCAGGTCAAGCAAACCAAGTTTGCCTATCTCCCCTTCACCTACAGCAATGAAGACGGACGCGTCAGCGGCTGGCCCGTCGCCTATGTCGGCTTCGCCTACTTCGCCTCCATGCTCGTGGTCTGGGTCATGTCCAGCGCGAGCGGGCTCAACGATCGGGTGCGTTGGGTCGTTCGCCTCGGCGGGGCGGCTTCGCTCTTCTATCTCATCGTCATGCTCGGCGGATACGCCGGCGGCGTGTGCCCGCTCTGCCTCGGCACCCACGCCCTCAACTTCGCCCTGCTCGCCCTCATCGAGTTTGCCACCCCCACCACGCGTGCCCACGCCTCACGCTCGCTCGGAATCGGGCTCGCCGGCCTCATCATCGGCACCGGCGCACTCTTTGGCGTCCAAGTCTCAAGGCAGGACGCCCTCGACAACCAGGCCCGACAAGCCAGCGACGATCTGGTCAACAAAATCGCCGGGTCGAACAACACACCGTCCGATCCGACCCCGAAGCCCTCAGAGGGCATCGAACCCGTGAAGTTCGATCTCCCCGGCCCCGTGTCCGGCGACGGGCGCCCCGGGTTCACAGGCCGCTATCTCATCGGTGCGCCCGATGCACCGATCCGCATCGTGACAGTCGCGGGCTACCAGTGCGAAAGCTGCCAGATCGTCGAACGCGAGATCAAGCGCATCCTCGAAGACCCCGCGTTGGATGTCTCCGCGTCCATGATCCATTTCCCGGCTCAGGGTGCCTGCAACCCGACCCTCAACCCGCGGGTCAACATGCACCCCGCAGCCTGCAAAACCGCACAGATGGCAGAAGCCGCGGGCATCCTCGGCGGCCCCGAGGCCTTCTGGGAGATGTCCTTCCGCCTGTTCGAGTTCATGTCCCAAACCGACAGTCTCGGGCGTCACCCCAGCGATATTCCTGATCCCACCGTCGATCAATGGGCCGCGGAATTCGGCTTCGATCCCGTCGAATTCCGGCGCATCATGGCCTCAGAGGAAGTCGCGCACCTCATCGCCGAAGACACGCACCTCGCCCGCACGGTCGGCACCACCCAGACCCCGATGGTCTTCATCAACGGCAGCGAATTCACCGGCTGGACTCGCCCCGGCGAACTCACTCGCACCGTACGACAACTGAGCGCACGCAACCTTCCCCGCGCCACCTCCGCCAACGACCAGCCGCCGTCCAGCGCCGAGCGACTCGCCGAAATCTGGCGAAAGGCGCGGACCATCCCGGGTGTCAAGAGCGATCGCGCCTGGCAGCAAGGCGGCGAACCCGACGCGAAGGCGCGGATCGTGGTCTGGGGCTGCTACGACGAGTCCAACACCCAACGCGCCGACGCCATTGCGCGCCAACTCGCCGAGCAGTACCCCGACGCCTCCTACGAGTTCCGTTTCTACCCGTTCAGCAGCACCTGCAACCAGCGGGTCGATCGAAACATCTATCCGCAGGCCTGCGTGAAGGCCAAAGCCGCGATCGCCGCGGGCCTGCTCGGCGGAGCCGAGGCCCACCACGCGATGCACGACTGGATCATGGGGCAGGGCGACCGCTTCACCCCGTCCCAGTTGCCCGCCCAGTTCAACGCCATCGGCCTCGATCCCGATGAAGCCGCACGCGTCATGGAATCCAGCGAGGTCGCCGGGATCATCCAGATGGACAGCAACACCCTGCAGGCCATGGAGCGCTACCAAATTCGCTCTCGCCCCGCGGTCTTCGTCAACGAGAAACCCACCCCCTGGATCTTCGGCACCGACGACATCGTCCTGCCGGATATCGTCAGAGCGGCCCTCGGCGAGGACGGCGACTGATTCCGGCTCTACAGTTCGCCCGTGGCGAAACTGCTGGTCGAACCAACCGAGAAGGGCCTCTGGTGTGAATCCGCCGGCGTGCATGTGGACCCATGGAAGGCCGTGGAGACCGCTATCGTCACCCACGCCCACGCCGACCACGCCACGCCGGGCTGCGCGTCGTACATCGCCAGCCCGCAGACCGCGAGCATCCTCCGCGCCCGCTACGCCATCAAAGCCCCCATCCGTGAACTCGCTCCCGGCGAGTCCATCGACCTCGGCACCGCCCGCATCTCCCTGCACCCGGCCGGGCACATCATCGGTTCCACGCAGGTCCGCATCGAGGCCGCGAATTCGGTCACGGTCGTCACCGGCGACTACAAGACCTCGCCCGACCCCACCTGCGAACCGTTCGAAGTCGTCGAGTGCGATGCGCTGCTCACCGAATCCACATTCGGCCTGCCGATCTTCCGCTGGCCCGACGACCAAGAAGTCTTCGACTCGATCAACCGCTGGTGGCGGACCAACACCGAGCAGGGCATGAACTCGGTGATCTTCGCGTACTCACTGGGCAAGGCGCAACGGATCATCGCCGGGGTCGATCCATCCATCGGCCCGATCCTCGTCCACGGCGCAGTGGACAGCATGCTCGCGCCGTATCGCGAAGCGGGCATCTCGCTCCCCGAGACCCGAAAAGCCCTCGTCGAGGCCGCCAAGGAAACGAGCGGTCGTGCGCTCATCATCGCGCCCCCCAGCGCGGCGAGCACCCCGTGGATGCGCAAGTTCACCCCCTGCTCCACCGCCTTCGCCTCCGGCTGGATGGCCGTCCGCGGCACACGCCGCTGGCGCTCGGTCGATCGCGGCTTCGTCATCTCCGACCACGCCGACTGGGACGGACTCCTCGATACCATCAAACGCTCCGGCGCACGCTTCATCGGCGTGACCCACGGCTACACCCGTCCGTTCTCACGCTACCTGCGCGAAGAACTCGGCATCGAGTCCGAGCCCGTCGCCACACGCTACACCGGTGAAGGCGACGCAGAGACTGAAGCCCCCTCCCCCACCGGAGCACCGTCATGAAGCGGTTCACCCAACTCTTCACCGAACTCGACTCGACCACGAAGAGCAGCGCCCGGCAGTCTTCACTCGCGTCCTACTTCCGCGATGCCGACCCCGATGATGGCGCGTGGGTGGTCGCGATCCTCACCGGGCGCCGCCTCAAGCGCGTCATCCCGTACAAGCAACTCCGAGCGCTCGCCGCGACCGAGTCCGGCTACCCCGATTGGCTTGTGCGCGAGTGCCACAGCGCGGTCGGTGATCTTTCCGAAACCATCGCCCTGATCCTGCCCAAACCCGAAACCGATCGCCCGACCAGCACCCTCAGCGTGACGCAGATCGTCGAAGATCGCATCCGCCCGATGCAGAAACTCGACGAGGAAGGCAAGGCCGAACTCCTCCGCACCACCTGGGCCGAACTCGATGCCACCGAGCGTTTCGTCTTCCACAAACTCCTGTCTGGCAGTTTCCGGGTCGGCGTGCAGAAGCGTTCGGTCGTCCGCGCCCTCGCCGAAGCCTTCGACCTCGATCCCGCGATCGTCTCGCATCGTCTCTCCGGTCGCTTCGAACCCACGGCGCAGGCCTTCGAATCGCTCATCGCTCCCGAAGGCGACTCGTCAGGCTCCGACGCCGCTCGTCCCTACCCGTTCTATCTGGCCTCACCCATCGAAACCCTGCTGGGCTCCGACGCGTCCTCGGTGGACGCCGTGCCGATCGAGACCATCGAGCAACAACTCGGCCCGGCATGGGGATGGGTCGCCGAGTGGAAATGGGACGGCATCCGCGCCCAACTCATCCGGCGCGATGGCTTGCGCGAGCACTCCCCCCACAGCGCGATGCTCTGGTCGCGCGGCGAGGAAGAAATCGATGAATCCTTCCCCGAAATCCTCGCCGCCGCGTGCGAACTCCCCGACGGCACCGTGCTCGACGGCGAACTCGTCGGCTACGAAAACGACCGCCCCCTCCCCTTCCAGGACCTCCAACGCCGCCTGCAACGCAAACAGCGCGACGCCCTGCTGTTTCAGGATGTCCCTGTCGTGTTCATGGCCTACGACCTCTTGGAACACCGCGGCGATGACCAGCGCCAACAGCCGCTCTCCGTTCGGCGCGAACTCATGGAAACCGTGATCGCCGACCTGTCCAGCGACCTCATCCGCCTCTCGCCCCGACTGGAGCACGCGACCTGGGAACACCTCGCCGAGCAACGGGCCACCGCTCGTGAACGCGCCGTGGAAGGCCTCATGCTCAAACGCGCCGACTCGCCCTATCAAGTCGGTCGCGTTCGCGGCGACTGGTGGAAATGGAAGATCGAACCGTACACCCTCGATGCGGTCATGGTCGGCGCGCAACTCGGGCACGGGCGCCGGGCTTCGCTGTACACCGACTACACCTTCGCGATCTGGGACCGCGACCCAAGCGAAGACACGGAAGCCGAACTCGTGACCATCGCCAAGGCCTACAGCGGTCTGACCAATCAGGAGATCACCTCGGTCGACAAGTTCGTCCGTGAGCACACCGTCGCCCGGCACGGCCCGATCCGCACCGTGAAACCCATCATGGTCTTCGAACTCGCCTTCGAGGGTATCCAGGAATCATCGCGCCACAAATCCGGCATCGCACTGCGGTTTCCGCGCATCGCCCGCATCCGCTCCGACAAACCCGCGAAGCAGGCGGACACGCTCGACACCGCCCGGGTCCTCCTTGATTCGCATCGCAGCGCGACGAGGCCGATCGGATGACGCGACCGCACACGCTCCATCCGATGCTGGAAGACTGGTTCACCCAGCGCAACTGGTCGCCCTTCGACTTCCAGCGCGAGGCGTGGCAGGCCTACAGCCGCGCCGAAGACGGTCTCGTCCACGCCCCCACCGGTATGGGCAAGACCCTCAGCGTGTGGCTCGGTCCGGTCTCGGAATGGCTCGACGAGCACCCCGAGCATGCACCATCCACAGAGGTCGAACGAGCGCTGGCCGAGCCGCTCCGCGTCCTGTGGATCACCCCGCTGCGCGCGCTCGCCAGCGACACGCTCGATGCGCTCCAGCAGCCCATCCGCGATCTCGGCCTGCCGTGGACCGTGGAGAAGCGCACTGGTGACACCGCGCAATCGGTCAAGGCCAAACAGCGCCAGCGCCTGCCCACCGCGCTGGTCATCACGCCCGAATCGCTGAGTCTCCTGCTCAGTTACCCCGATGCGCACCGAAAACTGAAGGGCCTGCGTGCCGTCATCGTCGATGAGTGGCACTAACTGCTCTCGTCCAAACGCGGCACACAGACCGAACTCTGCCTCGCACGCCTGCGCCGGTGGAACCCGATGATGCGCACCTGGGGGCTTTCCGCCACCCTCGGCAATCTCCAGGAAGCCGCGAACACGCTCGCGGGCGCCGCCCCCGCCAAACCGCCGCGCCTCATCCGCGGCGCACAGATCAAGCACATCGAGATCCGCAGCATCGTCCCCAAGGACATCCAGCGATTCCCGTGGGCGGGCCACCTCGGCCTGAAGATCCTGCCCGAGGTCATCGAAGCGATCGAGAGTGCGAACTCCACCCTCGTCTTCTGCAACACCCGCTCACAGGTCGAGATCTGGTACGGCGCGATCATGAACGCACGACCCGACTGGCTCGGGCGTGTCTCGCTGCACCACGGCTCGCTCGACAAACAACTGCGCGACAAGGTCGAAGCCGGTCTGCGCGAGGGTCGCGCCAAGTGCGTGGTCTGCACCAGTTCGCTGGACCTCGGCGTGGACTTCTCCCCGGTCGATCTTGTTCTGCAGATCGGCTCCCCCAAGGGCATCGCCCGATTGCTCCAGCGCGCCGGTCGCTCCGGTCACCAGCCCGGGGCCGTCAGCACCGTGCTGTGCGTGCCCACACACGCCTTCGAACTCGTCGAGTTCGCCGCGGCACGCCAGGCCGCGTCCGAACACGCCATCGAACACCGCACCCCGCTCCAGAAACCGCTCGATGTGCTCGTGCAACACCTCATGACCTGTGCCGTGGGCGGCGGTTTCGAACGCGACACGATGCTTGAAGAGGTCCGCGGCGCATTGTCGTACGCCGATCTCAGTTCCACCGAATTCGGCTGGGCCCTCGACTTCCTCACCAAGGGCGGAGCCGCGCTCGGTGCCTACCCCGAATACAAGCGGGTGGAGATCGACGAATCCGGTCCGACCCCCCGCTACCTTGTGCGTGACCGCTCGGTGACCACCAACCACCGCCTCGCCATCGGGACCATCACCGCCGACAGCGCGATGACCGTCCGCTGGGCCAGCGGCGGCGGCAAGAACCTCGGCACCATCGAGGAGTCGTTCATCTCCAGACTCAACCCCGGCGACCGCTTCGTCTTCTCCGGGCGCGTGCTCGAACTGGTGCGCGTGCGCGAGATGTCGGCCCATGTCCGCAAGGCAAAGTCGCCCAAGGGCATAGTCCCGCGATGGGGAGGCGGTCGCAGCCCGCTCTCGACTAAACTCTCCGAGGCCGTGCGTGACAAACTCGAATCCGCCCGCCGGGGCGACAGCGCCGACCCGGAAATGCAGGCCGTCGACCCCTTGCTCAAGGTCCAGCAGCGCTGGTCGGTCCTGCCCGCGCCCGACGAACTGCTCATCGAAACCACCACCAGCCGAGACGGGCACCACACCTTCCTCTTCCCCTTCGAGGGGCGGCTCGTCCACGAAGGCCTGGGTGCGCTGCTCGCGTTCCGCCTGACCCGCAGCGCCCCGCTCTCGCTCGCCGTGACCGTGAACGACTACGGCGTCGAACTGCTCTGCGAAACGCCCCTCGACCTCGATGAACCCCGCTGGCGGGAAGTCCTCTCCCCCCAGGACCTGCTCGCCGACCTGCTCGCCTGCCTGAACTCCAGCCAACTCGCCCGGCGCCGCTTCCGCGACATCGCCCGCATCTCGGGGCTGATCCACCCCGGTTTCCCCAGGCGACAGGCCAAGCCCGCCCGCCACCTGCAGGCCTCCAGCGAATTGTTCTTCGATGTCTTCAGCGAATTCGACCCGGCCAACCTGCTGCTCGATCAGGCCAAGCGCGAGGTCCTCAGCGAACAACTCGAGGTCACCCGCCTGCGCGACGCCCTGAACCGGATCGCCGAGTCCCGCCTCGTCCTCGTCCCCACCGCGCGCCTCACGCCGCTCTCGTTCCCGCTCTACGCCGAGCGCCTGCGCACGCAGACCATGAGCAGCGAGAGCTGGCGCGACCGGATCGAACGGATGGTCCTCCGCCTGGAAGACGCCGCCACCGCCGACGCGGCTACACTCAAGCCATGATGCAGCCGACGGCTCCGAACACCGCAGACCTGGCTAACGGCTCGATCTCGCTCGAGGTCGCCGGGGAATCGCTGCAACTGCTCCCGCAGCGCGCGATCTGCTGGGAAGCCCAGCACACCCTCTTCATCGCCGACCCCCACTTCGGCAAGGCCCAGACCTTTCGCAGCGCGGGCATCGCTGCACCAGAGCGTTCGCACGACGCGGACCTGACCATCCTGACCGAGCTGATCAATCAAACCCGCAGCAAGCGACTGGTTGTCCTTGGCGACCTCCTCCACGCGCGTTCGGGAGTCCGCAAACCGGTGCTGGATGCGCTCGCCTCCTGGCGGGAGCAACACCCGTCACTCGAAACCCTGCTCGTGCGCGGCAACCACGACCGCTCGTCCGGCGACCCGCCCGACGCGCTCCGCATCACCTGCGTGGATCCCGGCCACCGCCTCGGCCCGTTCACGCTCATGCACGAACCTGACGAGATCGCCTCGGACGGCTACGCCCTGTGCGGGCACATCCACCCCGGACTCCAACTCGGCGGCTCGGGCGGACTCGGGCGCAAGACCGGTGCGAAGTTTCCCGCGTTCGTCTTCGGTGAGCGTCAGGCCATCCTGCCCGCGTTCGGTCGCTTCACCGGGCTCGCGAGCATCCGTCCCTGCCCCGGTGATCGCATCGCGGTCATCGCCGATGGCGAGGTCATCGCGATCACCCCCCGCTGAATAGATCAACGAGGCGGGTCGGTCGGACGCATCTCAACCAGCGTGAGCGAGCGAGGATCGCGCGAACTCGGGCCGATCAGGATGAACGGCCGGACCGGATCGGTCGTCGAACGCGCCACCCAGACCTCATCGGACACGCGCGAGGCGGGCATCGCTTCCAACACCCGATCCCGGCGCACCAGCGTCTGGTGCTGCAACCCCTGCGGGCTCGTCAGAAAAACCGACCATACCGCTTCACCGGTCGCGCTGCGACGCACATGCCAGGCCCCGGCGATCGACTTGTCCACCAGCATCGTCACCGCGCCGGTCGCGAGTTCCAGAACCGCCATCCGGCCCGCCGACGGGTGAAAGAACAGCACGCCCGGCGGCTGATCTCCCTCAGCAACCGGAGACAACGGCAGCGGCGACTGCAACGACGAGAGCGCCTGATACGCGATCATCGGGTCCGAGCCCGCGCTGATCGGACGCCGAGCGAGCACATAGGACCGCAGCGGCGAGGAGTCCTCGACGCGGATCGCTACGAGGTCCGTCCCCGCCGTGCTCTGCGCCACCGCGAGAACCAGCGTGGGATCGGAAGTGCCCGTGGGCATGTGATACGAAATGCCCGGATCATCGCGCGTGTCCACCCCGCCGGATGCCCGAACCCGCAGGCGACGACGAGGGTCAGACGCGGTCCGCAGCGTGGTGGCGAACACATTCGCCGAACCCACCGATCCCAGCGTCCCCGCCGCGGCGGTATCGCCTTCCGCCGTCAGCCAGGTCACCCCGCCCGTCGCCCAACTGACCTTGCCGATCCGTCGGGTCGCGTCGGGCATGATCCGTTCGATGAGAAAACCCGAGTCGTCCGCCGAGCGACCGAGCAGGCACCCCGAGGGCAGTTCCTGGGTCCAGCGAATGCGCCGCGGCGTCGATGCGCTCAGGTCGTACGCCTCAACTCGCGTGCGCGACGACACCGACTGCCCCGGCAACCCCAACAACGATTCCCAGTCCGGCGCTTCGCCGGTCTGTGTCGCGAGGTAGCGCCCGTCGGGCGAGAGCACCGGCAGCACCTGGCCGTCGAACGGCACATCGCCGAGCGCTCGTGTCGCCAGAACGACCCGGGAGTTCACCACACGCGCTACCGCCGACGAGTCCAGCGGCACCTCGATCGGTTCGGCGTTCGAACTCGATCCGGTCGATCGCGAAGGAGAACCCGGGGTCACCGGACGCACCTCGGTCACGGTGCAGGCACCCCCCCACGCCGCGATCGCGCACAGCACCGTCGCGACGATCCCGCGCCAACATGCCGTGCCACGCGCCATCAGCCGTCCACCCCCGCCGGCTCGTCCATCATCGGAGCCTGGCCTTCCTTCTCACGCACATCGTTCAACTGCTGGCGGAGATTCTCCAGACGATCCCGGAACGGCTCGTTGAGTTTCTCGAGCTCCTCGTCGTTCTGCACGACGATCGGCGTGATGAAGGCGACCAACTCCGCGTTCTCGACGCTCCGCTCGGTTGAGGAGAACAGCGCTCCCAGAATCGGGATGTCGCCCAGGAACGGAACCTTGCGGACAATATCCGACTCCTCGCTGCGCAAGATGCCGGAGATCACGACCGTTTGACCGTTCTGCACGATCAACTGCGTCGTCGTTTCACGCCGGTCGAAGATGAAGAACCCATCCTCGGTCGCCGTGGGCTGGATCGAACTGAGTTCAAGGTTCACCCGCAGATCAACCGCGCCCTGCGTCGTGATCCGCGGCCGCGCCCGCAGGCTGATACCCACCGCGCGGTACTCACGACTCGCGATGATGTTGCCGTCCTGCGTCGTGTTCGTGTCCGTGATGATCGGCACATCCTGCCCATCAAAGAACACCGCCTCCTGGTTGTCGGAGGTGAAGATCCGCGGCTCGGACAGGATCT